>JAHDWG010000085.1:6777-20112 GCA_023384495.1 Caldilineaceae bacterium | reverse complement strand
TGGTCTCCTTCTTGGGGCGCTGGCAAGGTGAGGCAGCCAGCGCGGCCACCTACACGCAACCCCACGACGGGGTGACGGAGATCGTGGGCGTGGCCACCATCCCTGCGTTGCGCCGGCGGGGGATTGCCACCGCCCTGACGAGTGTAGCCGTCGCCGCGGCCTTTGCCCAGGGTGCGGATGTTGCCTGCCTCACCGCGGGCGACGCCAGCGCTGGTCGCGTTTACGAACGGATTGGATTTCGTCCCTATGCAACCATGCTTGCATACAACACACCGACTGCATAGCTGGCTTGGTCTGGGCCAGGCGCCATCCTATTGATTGGCATGTTGAAGTTGCTTCTGCTCATGCCGGCGCTCTGCCGGCTTACCTACAAACGACTCCTGAGCCGGCCTGTATTGACCTTGCTCTCGCTGGCCGGCGTCACGCTGGCCGTGGGCCTGTTGACCAGTGCGGGCTTCTTTGGGCAAGCGGTAGACCGTGTGATCCTGACACAGGAGCTCATCCGCCTGACACAGGCCACGGGCCGCCTGCCCTTTACGACGCGAGTCTACTTCCTGCCGTCGTCGCGCTTTCCGGTGGCGGTGGCGGACGCCGAGCGGCTTGGCCGCGACATTGCCTCGACCCTCTCACGCGAGATCGGATTGCCCGTGGCCCATCAGGGCTTGACCGTCGAAAGCGGTAGCTTTTTGCTTTTGCCGCCACCGGACGACACCCGCTATGCCACAACGCAGTCGCACCTGATGACGGTGAACATGGTCTATATGGCCGGGGTGGCCGACTATGTAGCAACCGAAGTAGGCGAGCCCTTTGCCGATGAGCCGGGCGCACTGTCTGCCGATGAGATTGGGGTTTGGATGCACGCCGATCTGGCAGCCGAAATTGGCACGCAGGTGGGGGAGCGCTTTCAGATCGCGCTCAATTTGCGCCACACGCCGCAGGTCGTTGTCATCCGCGGCCTCTGGCGCGCCAGTGACGCGACCGACCGTTTCTGGTTCAACAATCCCAATGCCGCCTTTCGCAACGGTTTTTTGCTCCCACGGCAGACCTATATCGAGCGAATCGAGCCCGTGTTGGCGTCGAAGGCCGGGTTTGTCAACTGGCATATCCGCCTGGATGAAACGCGCGTCAACCCCGCCGAGGCGCGCCGCTACGCCGACGGCTTTGAGCGCGGGATGGTGATTATCAATCAATACTTGCCCGGCGCGCGTTTGGATGTGTCGCCGCTCGACTCGCTGCGCCAGTTTGTGCGCCGTCAGGCGACGTTGACCCTGGTGCTCCTGGGTTTTCACGCGCCAGGGTTGGTCTTTCTTGTCTATTTTTTGGTGTTGGTGGCGCTGATCATTGTGCGCTGGCAGGCGCGCGAGACGGCGCTGCTTGTCAGCCGTGGGATGGCGCGCGGTATGGTGCTGGGGCTTGCCCTGCTCGAAGAACTGTTGCTCTTTGTGGTGGCTGCGCCGCTGGGCATCGCCTTCGGAATGTTGTTGGCCCGCTGGATGGGCTACACCATCAGCTTTCTTGAGTTTACAGATCGGGCGCCGTTGCCGGTGTCATTCCAAGGCATCAACCTATCGCTGCTGGGCGCAGCATGGGCGATTGCGCTCTTTGCGCGGCTGGCGCCGCTGGCTGGCGCTGCGCGTCAGAGCGTGGTCGAACAGGCGCGCGAGGGCGCGCGGCCTACCCGCCCGCCCCTGTGGCAGCGCGTCTACGCCGATGTGGTGTTGGTCGCGCCGACGTGGTATGCGTATGACCAGCTTGCCAAGCGGGGGACGCTGGCCCTGCGCGCCGGCGACACGCCGGATGCGCTCTTTCAGGATCCGCTGATTATTCTGGTGCCGGCGCTCTTTGTGTTGACCACGGCGCTGCTCACCATGCGCCTTTTCCCGCTGCTCATGCGCCTGCTCGACCTGATGGCCAACCGGACGCGCTGGCTGCCGTTGCATCTGGCGTTGCGCCAACTGGGGCGTAGCAGCGCACACTATATCAACCCACTGCTGCTGGTGGTGGTGGCGCTGGGGGTGGGCGTCTACACGCGCTCGCTGGCCGCCAGCCTGGATCAATGGCTCGAAGACCAGGTGCGCTATCAAGTGGGCGCCGATTTCACCTTTCGCCCGCTGCCGCCGGCTTCGCCCGAAGGGGGGATGGTTTTGCCGCCCGACGCTGTCTTTATCCCGCCCGTCGACGATTTCCATGAGATGCCAGGGGTGATGGCCGCCGCCCGGGTGGGGGATTACCCCGCGCGGCTCATGCTCAGCGGGCGCGAACGACCAGCGCGCATGATCGCCATCGACCGCGTCGACTTTGCGCAGACCGCATGGTTCCGCCGCGACTTTGCCGGCAAGCCGCTCGGCGCTCTGATGAACGACCTGGCGCTGGCGCCGGAAAATCTGTTGGTGACGCGCGCCTTTCTTGAAGAATACCAGTTCCATGTAGGCGATCAAGTCAACCTGCGCGTTAGCGTCAGTGATGGTTATAGCCATATTGGGGCGTTCCGCATTGCTGGGATATATGACTATTTCCCGACTGTGCGACCTGGCGAGATGGCGCTGATCGGTAATCTGGAGCATCTCTTTACCGAAGCGGGGGCCGAGTTTGCCCACCACATCTGGCTGCGGCTGGCCCCCGATGCCGATGTGGAGGCGTTGGGGCAAGCCATCCTACGCGAAGGGATCACTGCCGGCAATCCACGCGATATCCGTTCGCTGCTGGTGACAGAGCAGGCCCGCATGGAGCGAGTGGGCATCTTTGGCACGTTGACGGTGGGCTTTGTGGCGGCCACCATCATGGCTATGTTGGCTTTGCTGATCCACAGCTATGCGTCCATGCAAGAGCGGCTTTACCAGTTTGGCGTCATGCGTGCGATTGGCCTGCGGCACCGGCAGGTTGTGGGCCAAGTTGCACTGGAATATGGGGTGCTGACGGCATTTGGCGCGTGCGTTGGCGCGGTCATTGGGCTCGTCACGGCAGAGGTCTTTGCGCCATTTTTCCGCATCCCCGATGCAGCCGGCGCACCACCGCCGCCCCTGATCCCCCTGATCGAACAGGAGGCAACTGTGCAATTTGCGCTGGCGTTTGCCGTATTGATGATCCTGGCCGAAGTGATTGTTCTGCTCTATGCCCTGAGTCGCAGGCTCTTTGATGCGCTACGGATTGGGCACCAGGGGTAACCGGCATCGGCGCGCTGACCGCGGGGCCGGCAAAAACGATGAAATGGGAGAGATAGACAATGCGACTACAGGAACATGCGGTGAAAGGGATTGCGCGCTGTCTGCTTGATGCCGATCTTGGCGGCGAGCCGCTTCACCTGCACATCTCGGAGGTGGAACCTGGGGGCCGCGCCCATCCACCGCATCAGCATGGTGGCTTGGAAGGCTTCTATGTGCTGGAGGGCGAAGGTACACTGGAGATTGGCGATGAGCGCCACCGGTTACACGCCAACGAATGCGCCGTATTCGACCCGCAGAAGCTGCACGGCCTGGTTAACACGGGTGAGACGATGCTACGGTATATGGTGGTCCTTGCGGCTGAGCAGCGTTAGCCACCGGCTGAACCACGCGTATCCGTGGGCGAGGCAAAGGAGGAGCGCGCCTGGCCCTCACACGATGAGCGCGCAGCCGGCAATACTGAGCTCTATGGGAAAACCGCAGCTACTCGAAGGAGTAAGGGTATTTGCAAAGTCCGGTTTTCAAAGCCACCGCAGTTTAGCTGGCGAGGGATGGGATCGCCTGGCTTGGCATTTGCATCGCAGGCCAAACCGATTTGGGCGATGCAGCGTTCGTGGCATTTCCGACGTGCTGCGGCAGATGGTCCACACTGGTCGAGCGGATAGCCTCTACCAGTGTGGCAAGCGAATCGGTTTTGAGCAAGCAAGCGACGGCGCCAGCCTGCAAAGCCTTGCGTGTTGTTTCGGGATCAATAAGGGATGTATAGATGATGATGCGCACTTGTGGGTGTCGCCGTTGAATGTCGCCAAGCACATCGATGCCAGATTTGCCGGGCATTCGTAGGTCGAGCACAACGACATCGGGCTGGAGACGGTCGGTCAGCACCACGGCCTCATCGGCGTTGACGCCCTTGCCGACAACCTGAAGGTCTTGTTCCATTTCCAGCAATTGGCCGACGATCTCGCGGATGATTGCATGGTCATCAATGATCAAGACGCGCAAGGTTCGGTGCATCCCATCACTCCTTTCGCAGGCGGTCGCGCAGCGTTCAGGTTGGCGAGGCCATGACAGCCCGGTTATGAATTCGTTACGTTACAGTATAGCAGACTATCGCTGACTTGGATTCAGTCAAATGACGTATCTATATTGCTTGCGGTGCTATCCTGGTTTGCCCGGCACTGCATGGCAACGACGGCAGCGCGCCTCGTAGCGTTCGCTGCCCCCGACGAGGATAATCGGGTCGTCGTAGCGGGCGGGCTGGCCATCGATCAGGCGCTGTGTACGGCTGGCTGCGGCGCCACAACAGACACAGATGGCGTTCAACTTGTCCACCCGTTCGGCCAGCGCCAGCAAGAGGGGCATGGGCCCAAAGGGCTCACCGCGGAAATCCTGGTCGAGCCCAGCGGCAATGACGCGGCAACCGCGGTCGGCCAACTGAGTGCAGACCTCGGCGATGGCCCAGTCAAAGAACTGAATTTCGTCAATCGCAACCACCTCAGTATCTGGCCGTAGCTGTTCGAGGATGGCTTGCGCATGGGGGACAACCAGCACATCCTCGCGCGCAACCCCGTTGTGGGACGCGACCCGCTCAAGGCCGTAGCGACTATCAACGAGCGGCTTGAAAATTTGCAGAGGCTTGCGCGCGATTTCGGTGCGCCGGATGCGGCGCAGCAACTCTTCGGTCTTGCCACTAAACATAGAGCCGCAGATGAGTTCCACCCATCCACCACCGTGTTCATAGATCATCGCCCTCTCCTGTGTTTGAGATGAGGCCCCACCCGTGTAGGCAGTTCGGTAATCAAAAAGGGCAGAGACCAATGCCCCTGCCCTTCTGTGGATAGACAATCGACCAGCGGGTTACCCCTTTAGCCCGTACTTTTCCAAAACTTCAGCTGCGGCAGCCTCGGGGTCATCCCCACGGCCGCGCGCCCGGCGGGCGGCCTCGTCGGCCTCTTTGCGCGCGCGCGCTTCGATCTCGCGGCGGGCCGCATCGGTTTGGCGGCGCTCCAATCGCTTGATAAAGCGATCCACCTGGCCGGCCGTGTCGACAATGCGCTGCTCGCCTGTGTAGAACGGGTGGCATGTGTTGCAGACATCGGTGCGGATTTCGGGCGCTGTGCTGCCTGTGGTCCACGTACTGCCACACGAACAGATCACCACCGCATTGGGATAATAGGTGGGATGGATATCAGCCTTCATGCGCGCCTGCCTCTTCGGTCACGATGGTGACCAACTTGCGGCCACCGCGGCCCCACTCAAACCTGACAACGCCATCCGCGGTGGCGAACAGGGTGTCATCCTTGCCAATGCCGACATTCTGCCCCGGGTAAAACTTGGTGCCGCGCTGGCGAACAAGAATGTTGCCCGCCAACACCTGCTGGCCGCCGAAGCGCTTTACGCCCAGACGCTGTGCATTGGAATCACGATTGTTGCGGCTGGAACCGCCGCCTTTTTTGTGCGCCATTGGTTCAAACTCCTGCACTTAAATCCGCCGCTGGCCACAGCGGCCTCGTTTGCCTTGACCGTTACTGTTCGATTGAAGCCACTTCCAGCCGTGTGAGCCACTGACGATGACCCCGCCGGACACGAATGCGCTTCTTGGGCCGGTAGCGAAAGACGATGATCTTCCTGCCACGGTGCTGGCCTGTAATCCTGGCCGTGACGGTCGCGCCGGCCACAACCGGCTGGCCGATCGTAATGGCTTCGCCATCGGCAACCAGCAGGACATCATCGAGCGTCACGGTGTCGCCCACGTTGCCCTCAAGTTTTTCGACCTCGAGGATGTCGCCGGGGGCTACGCAATATTGCTTCCCACCGGTACGGATGACTGCGTACATCGCTGTTTTCCCTTTCTGTGCCGCGTTCGGTTCAAGCCATGAGGGCAAAGACCGAAACTTCGGGAGCGGCTTTGCGTCCCCAAAGGGAAGGGCCGCAAATACAGCTCAAAATGACTCCGAAGACATCAAAACGAGCGGACTCATCAGGGGCATGCGCAATTGCTCTTGCTGTGCGACATGGAATGGTGACGACATCCGCCGGTGCTGATACCTGTGAGCGTGAGAACCCACAAACATGAAGTATACCCCATTGATGGGCGTCTGGTCAAATGAAGGGGGATCAGGGGAAACATTCGGCGTGGGTTGTCTGTGGGCCTAGACTCGAATCGGCTGCGTTGTAGTGGATTTGAATAGAATTTGTAAAATGTTTGTTGCGATTGTGTGACCGCCTACCGAATAGTAGGTAGCCTGATTGTATGCTATGATAGTCGCCGACGAACAAGGCGGCGGACAGCGAGCCACACAGAGACCACCGAGGAGACGCCGAGCACACAGAGGTTTTTGTAGAACAAGCCATCGTGCGTTTCTCTGGGTTCTGGCATGATGGACACACAGCAATGCACTACGTGGGTTGGCCAGGTGGATGAGCGACTATGTCAGCAGGTGAAGCAACAACCAACAGTAGCCGAGATCTGAGCGACGCCAAACAGCGCGTGCTGGATGTGGCCGAGCGGCTCTTCATGCAACGTGGCTATGCCGCAATCACCCTGCGCGACATTGCAGATGCGTTGAACATGCGTCAGGCCTCACTCTATTATCATTTCCCAGAAGGCAAGGAGCAACTTTTTGTCGCGGTGGCGACGCTCGTCTTCGAGCGCCACCAGGCCGGGATGCAACGGGCCATCGACACGGCTGAGGCCGACCTTGCCAGCCGCATGCACGCGCTGGCCGGTTGGTTCGCTTCGCAGCCGCCGCTCAATCTGCTTGGCATGACCCATGCCGACTTTCCTGCGCTCAGCGAAAGCAATGCGCACACGCTTGCGCAGATAGGATATCGGGCGCTCTTTACACCGTTGCGCAATCTCTTCCTTGCTGCCCAAGATCGGGGCGAAATCCGCACGATTCACCCCGATCTGCTGGCGGGCTGCTTTCTGGCCCTGATCGACAGCGCCAGTGTGATCCGCCAGCAGCCAACCGTGCCGCCGCGCCATTCGATGGTGGACGAGATGATCCTGGTGCTGCTGGAGGGTCTCTACCCACGGCCCGCGCCTGTTGCCTGCGCCCAGTCGCCTATGCAACCACAACGTGCGCCGGACGTAGTGTCACCGTGAATCCACCCACATAATTAATGTCTTGTTCCGTGCATATTGCATAAAACATGAAGGCGAGGAACGTATGCGAAAGTGGCTCATTGCGATCATTCTGATCGCGCTCATTGCCGGCGGTGGCTATGTGGCGTATGAAAGCGGGCTGCTCACCGCCGCGGGTCTGGGCAGCGCCGCCACCGCCACCCCCGGCAGCAATGAACTGGTCGCCCAGGGCGCGCCTGTGGGGCTGGTTGAGTCTGCGGCTATCCGCGCCGCCGCCGGCTCGGTTGTGGCGGACGCACGCGTGGTGCCTGTCCAGTCGGCCGGCCTCAGTCTGTCGACGGGTGGCATCGTCAAAGAAATTCTGGTCGGTGAGGGTGAAGAGGTTGCCGAAGGTGACGTGATCTTGCGTCTCGATACCGCGCAGCAGCGCGTCGCCGTTGCGCGGGCGCAAGCCGACCTGCAACGCGCCCAGGCGCGCCTTCAACAGGCGATCAGCGGGCCGCGCACGGCCGAAATCGAAAACGCGCAGGCCGCACTCGACGCCGCCACCGCACGGTACGAGCGTCTGGCCACGGCTCAACTGCCCGGCAACATTGCCGAGGCCGAAGCTGCACTCGCCGCCAGCCAGGCATCGCTGGCCAAGGTGCTCGAAGGCCCATCGGAAGAGCAGCTGATCGCCGCCCGCGCCGAATTGGCCGATGCCCAGGCCGAATTGAGCCGCCGCCAGTCTGCCTACAACGAGATCCGCTGGCGGCCAGACATTGGCGCCACCAGCCAATCGGCCAATTTGCAGCGGGCTACGATTGCCTTTGAGGCCGCCCAAGCCCGCCTGGCTGACCTCCAATCGGGACCGAGCCAGGCCGATGTCGCCAGTGCAAGCGCCCAGGTGCGCCGTTCACGCGCCCAACTGGACGCGCTCAAGGCGGCCATGCCGCAGGAGCTGGTCGAGGCGGCCGCCAATGTGCGCGCCAGCCAGGCGCAGCTCGACCTGTTATTGGCCGGCACACGCGAAGAAGAAATTGCCGCCGCCGAGGCCGATGTGGCGGCGGCTACGGCCGCGCTGCAACAAGCATTGGTCAGCCTGTCGGAGGCCGAATTGCGCGCGCCCTTCACTGGCACCGTGGCCGAACTGCTGATCAATGTCGGCGAGCAGGGGACGCCCAATACGCCCATCGCGCGTCTGGCCGACCTTTCGACCTGG
Source organism: Caldilineaceae bacterium (assembly GCA_023384495.1). Classification (GTDB taxonomy): domain Bacteria; phylum Chloroflexota; class Anaerolineae; order Caldilineales; family Caldilineaceae; genus CFX5. The sequence goes on along the minus strand of JAHDWG010000085.1, from coordinate 11,663 downwards.
CAGGTTGAGACCGAAGATCTGACCGAATTGGACATTGTGGGCGTCAACGAGCGCACGCCGGTAACGCTTACCTTTGACGCCATTCCTGACCTGGAAATCGCTGGCCGCGTCAAGTATGTCAAGCCCTTGGGGCAAGATAACCGCGGCGACATCGTCTATGTGGTGGTGATCGAGCCGGCGCAGCAAGACCGCCGTCTGCTTTGGAATATGACAGCCGTGGCCGAACTTGAGGTGAATTGACTGATGCCGATCTATCTGGCGCTCAAAGAAATCTGGCACAACAAAGGGCGTTTTCTGCTCATCAGTTTGATTGTGGCGCTGATCACAACGCTGGTGCTCTTTATTGCCGCCCTGGCCGAAGGGCTGGGCAACGGCAACCGGGAGTATATCCAAAAGCTCAACGGCGAATTGGTCGTCTTTCAGGAAAATGTCGACATCTCGATCAGCGCCAGCCGGATTGGGCGCACAACTTTTGCTGGCATCCGTCGTGTGCCCGGTGTGGCCGCCGCCGGCCAGGTTGGTTTTGCCAGCGCTGAGATGCTATACGGGCCGGATGAGAAGTCGCTGGATGTGTCGCTTATCGGGGTGGAGCCTGGCGCACCGGGCGCGCCGCCTGTATTCGAAGGCAGCGACCTGAGCCGCAGCCGTAGCGAAGAAGTGGTGGTCGACCAGAATGTGATCGCGCGCACCAGCATCCGCATCGGCGACAAGATTACGCTGCGCGTGGTGCAGGGCACCCGCGAAGAGCGCTACTCGCTCACCGTGGTCGGCGTCACCGATGGGCGGCAATACTTTATCCGCCCAGGCATATTTGTGCCTTACCTGACTTACGAGAAGGTGCGCCCCCAAGGTGAGAACGAGGGCCGCGGGGAACTGGTGTCGAATATCGCCGTGGTCAAACTGGAAGACCCCAACGACTGGCGCGCAATGGCCGAGCGCATCGAGCAAACCGTGGCCCGGGTGGAGGTGGTCGACCGCAAGACGGCCTACGAAGCGACGCCGGGTTACACTGCCCAGCAGAGCACGCTCGACACCCAACGCTATTTCACCTTCTTTATCGGCATCCTGGTGATTGGTGGGTTTTTCCAGATTCAGACACTGCAAAAGGTGGCCCAGATCGGCATGCTCAAAGCGATTGGCGCATCCAACACCACGGTGGCGGTGTCGGCGCTGGCCCAGATTGTGACGGTCAACGCATTTGGCGTCCTGCTCGGCGCTGCCGGGTCGCTGGCGTTGGGCCTGGCCCTACCGCCTGATTTGCCGGCCATCTTTGTGGGCGAGGCCGTGTTGGCCGCCGTCGGCTCGCTGCTGTTGATCGGCCCGCTCGGTGGGCTTGTTTCTGTCTGGCTGCTGCTGCGCGTGGAGCCACTCATCGCGCTGGGGCTGGCGCAGTAGAACCGTAAAGGTGTAAGTCGATGATCAAAACCATACGCCCCGCGTTGGGGAACAGCGTCTCAACTTCACTCACGGGCATGACGGCAGAACGGAGCGGCGACGCACTGGTGGCCGATACGGTGACCAAAGTCTATGGCCAGGGCGTCGGCGCCGTACGCGCGGTCGATGGCGTCTCCTTCTCGATCGCGGCGGGGGAATTCGTGGCTTTGGTGGGGCCGAGCGGATCGGGCAAGACGACCATGCTCGCCATGCTGGCCGGGTTGCTTTCCCCCACTTCGGGCCGAATCGCGATTGCCGGCCATGATTTGAGCGCAATGAGCGAGCGCGAGCGTACGCGCTTCCGGGGCTATGCCATCGGCTTTGCCTTTCAACAGAACAACCTGGTGCCCTATCTCAATGCGCTGGAAAATGTGGAATTGATGTTGCGGCTCAACGGCAAATACGATCGCGCCGGCCACCGCCGCGCAGTGGACCTTCTCACCCGGCTCGGCCTGGGCGACCGGCTTCGCAACAAGCCGGGCCAGTTGTCGGGCGGCCAGCAGCAGCGCGTCGCCATTGCGCGGGCGCTGATTCACGAGCCGAGCCTGGTGCTTGCCGACGAGCCAACCGCCAGCCTGGACACCGAGCGCGCCAACCAGGTGGTTTCGACCTTCGCCGAGCTGGTGCACGAACAACAGCGCGCCGGTATCATGGTGACCCATGACCTGCGCATGTGCCGCTATGTGGATAAAGTGATCCGCATGCAGGATGGCGTCATCAGCCAGATCCTGACCGACCGGCCGGCGATCGATTCGCTGGCCAACCTGTACGGCTGATCGGCGCCGCGGGTGTGGTCGCCGCCCGTTCCTGCTCGATCTGCATGGTGGCCGTGGCCAGCCCCACAAAGAGCCAGAAGAGCACCGTCATGTGGGGATAGGTCATGTTGAACCAGTAGTGGTCGAAGATGCCGCTCACTAGCGCCCCCACCAGCGCGCCCCCATACCCCAAGAGCAGCGCCTCCAGGGTCGGTGGGTAGCCGCGCCGCCACGACTGAATCCACATGTTGAAGAAACCAAAGATCACCAGCAGGAAGATGCCCAACCCGATCAGCCCCATATTCTCGGCGATAATCAGATACAACATGCTCACGCCCAGATAGATGTCAATGTCGGGCGTGCCCGTGAAGCCGACGCCAAAGAGCGGATAGCGCTCGATCAGGATCAGCGCATCCTTGTACTCGCCAAACCGCATCTGCGTCGCCAGATCTTCACCCGCCAGCCCCGCAGCCAGGCGCGCCATATATTCCTGCGTTTGGGGCAAGAGTAAGAGCAACAAGCCGCCTGCGAGCCCCAACCAGATCAGCCGCCGGTATTTGAGCAACGCCAACAGCCCAAGCGACGCAGCCAAACCGAGCAGCGCCGAGCGGCTGTAGGTTAGATAGAGGGCGAGCGCCGCAGTCGCCAGCACGAGCAGCGTAACCCAGCGCGGCAGGATCGCCCGCTGTGTAAAGAGCTGGGGCGCCACCAGCCCAGCCACCAAGATCATCATGCCGCCAAGCACGTTGGGGTCCACCGCGGCGCCAATGGCGCGCATGACGCCATTGGGGTCGTCTTCGATAAAACGCAGCGCGCCGGCGCCGCCGGGGTAATCAAAGCGCGCCAAACGGTCGAGCACCCAGATGGTTGCCTCTTGGGGGATGACATAGAAGACCACGGCGATCGCAGCGCACGCCCACCCCGCCAAAGCCAGCCAGCGCGTCACCCAGATCAGTTCACCCGTGGTGCGCACCGTGTTGACGGCTACAAAAAAGAGACCGATGCCAATTAGGATTTCAGTAAAGCGCCGCAGGATAAAGCTATTGGCGCTGCTGTGTGTCAGCCCGTAGGCAAAGCTGAAAAGGGCCATGAGCATAAAAAGCCCCACCAACAGCCCCAGCGGTGTGGCGCGAAACTCTCGTTCCTGACCGATAACCAGCTTGAAGAGCCAGACAAAAAAGAGCGCGCCCAGCGCCACGTCGAGAAAGGTCGGCTTGAAGCCGATCTCAAAGGGGACACTGGCAAAGGGCAACCCAAAGACCACCCCAGCCAACGCCACGAAGCCCCAGTGGGTGTCGGCCAGGATCAGCACACCGCCAATGATCGCGGCCGCCAGCGCCAGGGCAATGAGCGGCCCGAAGACGCCAATAAAGAGCGCGATCAGAAGCGCACTCGCCGCCAATACAAGCCCAATCGCCCCCCGTCGCCACAAGGGGCTGTGCGAAAAAAAGAGCGCCTGGGCCTTGTGATAGGTGGTGTGGAACATAGATGCTACCTGTGTGGCCCCCTGTGCGCCCGAATATATCTCACTCGTCGCTCCTCACACCGTTTCAGGTTTCAACCCTGCTGCTATTCTCCCGTACAATAGTCGCAAATCAAAAACAACAAAGGAGCGTCCTATGCAGATCGAAACTGTCCTTTACAATGGCGCGATTTATACCATAGATGGCGCAAACCCCCAAGTGGAGGCGCTCGCCATTGCGCGAGGGCGCGTGGTGGCGGTGGGAGGCAGCCACGCCATGTTGCAACTGGCGCCACCCAACGCCCAGAGAATTGACCTGGGTCGCCGCACCGTTTTGCCCGGCTTTATCGACGCCCACATCCATTTCCTCGCCTACGGCCTGAGCCTCAAAGAGATCGACCTCATGGGCGCGCCCTCGCTGACCGCCGCGCTCGACATTGTGGCCGCCCATGCCGCTCGCACCCCTGCCGGCCACTGGCTTAGCGGCCGCGGGTGGGATCAGTCGCTCTGGCCCGGATACGCCTTCCCCACGCGGCGCGACCTCGACCGCGTCACGGGCGCACACCCGGTCTTTTTGCGCCGCAAATGTGGGCATGCCGGTTGGGCCAACAGCGCGGCGTTGGCGCTGGCCGGCATCACCGCCGCCACGCCCGACCCGGCCGGTGGCGCAATTGAGCGCGACCCCGCCACCGGCGAGCCAACCGGCATCCTCAAAGAACATGCCATGAACCTGGTGGGCCGTCTGCTGCGCCAGCCCACGCCCGCCGAAGCGGCGGATGCCGTTACGCTTGCCATGCGGACGGTGCACCGCATGGGGATCGTGGGTGTTCACAACATGGAGGATGGCGTGGCGCTGGCTGCGCTCCAGACGTTGCGCGAGGAGGGGCGGCTGGCGCTGCGTGTGGTGCAGCAGATTCCCGAAGCAGACCTCGACGCCGCCATCCAACTGGGCATCCGCTCTGGGTTTGGCGATGAGTGGATTCGCATTGGCGCGCTCAAGATCTTTGCCGACGGCTCGCTCGGCGCACGGTCGGCCCTCATGATCGAGCCATATGAGGGCGAACCAGACAACGTTGGCATTGCCGTGGCCTCGGCTGAACACCTGGTCCGTCAGGTGGAAAAGGCGGCGCGTGCAGGGCTGGCCGTCCACATTCACGCGATTGGCGACCTGGCCAATCGCAACGTGCTCGACGCCATTGCCGCCGCCCACCGCGCCGGGATTGGCCGCCACCTGC
>JAHDWG010000085.1:0-6767 GCA_023384495.1 Caldilineaceae bacterium | reverse complement strand
GGCGGATGTGGGGCGCTTTGCCGAGTTGGGGGTGGTGGCCTCGATGCAGCCGATTCACGCCACCCAAGACATGACGCTGGCCGACGCCCATTGGGGCGCCCGGGCGCGGCTCTCGTATGCGTGGAGCAGCCTGCTCAGCGCCGGCGCGCCGATGGCCTTTGGCTCCGACGCGCCGGTAGAGACACCCGACGTTCTGCAGGGCCTCTATGCCGCGTCCACCCGACGCCGCGCCGATGGTCACCCCGGCCCCGAGGGGTGGTATCCTGAAGAGTCGATTTCTGTGGCCGAGGCCGTTGCCGCCTACACTGCCGGGGCGGCGTGGTCGGTGGGGATGGAGCAAACGCAGGGTCGATTGGCGCCAGGGATGGTGGCCGATCTGGTGGTGCTGGAGCGGGACATTCTGACCGCCGAGCCTTCAGCGCTGCTGGAAACCGGCATCGTGGCGACGATGGTGGGTGGCAACGTAGCCTATGGAGAAGAAACATTGAGTTCGGGGTGAGAGGATAGCGGATCAGTCGTTGTTCACAGGCTTTCCTTTTGCAGAAGCTGCTCGATGAGCGCGCCAAATTCTTGGGCCAGCGCATGGGCGCGCTCATCGTCGACGCCTTCGGCAATCACTTCAAAGGAGGGCCGGTCGGGATTAGGCGTGAGGTGCACCCATTCTTGCTCGTTGATCGACACCTTGAGGCCGTCCAGATTTTCGATGGCGCGGCCCTTGTGGTGGCTGTTGAGTAGCCGCATCATCTTGCCCTTCGCTTCCCACGGGCAGGGCACTGACAGGCGCGCCATATGGACGGGTGGGAGGTATCGGACAATCTCGCTAATGGGCAACTCGCGATGCACCAGATATTCGAGCAAGCGTACGGCGGCCATCAACCCATCTACTGCGGGGTGAAAGTCGGGGAAGATAAAGCTGCCCGTGCCATCCACCGCAAGCAGCAGATTCGTCTCTTGGGGCGCAAGCATCACATGTTGCATGCTGTTGCTGATGCGAAGGATGCGCCCGCCATGCCAGCCGGCCACCGTTTCGAGCGCGCGGGGCATGTTGACCAGCGCGGCCACCGTGCGACCGCGATTGGCGGCGAGCGCGAGCTCGGCCATGAGGATCGATGTAGTGATATTGTCGAGTTGAGCGCCCTTTTCATCAATCAAAAAGATCTTCTCGCCGCCTACATCAAACTGGATGCCGACATGGGCGTCGAGCGCGCAGACGATCTTGGCGATCCGCTCCTGATTGGCGGCAAATTCCTGTTGGAGCATGGCCAGCTTGGTCTCATCGACGCGCGCGTTGAGGGGAACCACATCCACACCCAGCCGCGTGAGGATGTCTCCCAGCGTCTCAGCCGCCAGCCCGTGCGAATAATCCACCACGATCTTGAGCCTGGCATCGCGAATGGCGTCGCCGTTGACATGCTGCAAGAAATCAGAAGTGTAGTCGCCAATTGGGTTGACCGCATAGTCGATCACGCCAATCTCGTCGAGATAAGCGCGCCGAAAGTCTTCGCGGAAAAAATTGCGTTCGATGGTGCGCTCCAGCGTAGTGCTGAGGTTCATACCCTGCTCATTCATGAAGCGGATGTCCACCACTCGCTGGTCATAAGGGCTGAGGCGGACGTGAATGCCGGCCTCGGTGTCGGTTCGGCTGCGCACAAAGTGGCGCAAAACGGGGATTGCCACGCTGGTCAGATCCCACACATTGACGCCGGCGCCGGGCAGCCCGCTGACCAGGGCGCGCTTGAGCATGCGCGAGCTGCGGTGCGAGTCTCGATTGATGGCCACGAACTTGCCGCGCGTAATGGTCGCCCCGACTGCGGCGCCGAGTTTGGCGGCGTATTCCGACGTGAGGTCGACATTGACGGTGCCCGAGACGCCAAAACGGTTGAAGAGCGTGCGGTGGCCCTGGGTTCCCCAGATGATGCTCTCTTTGACGGTGGCGCCGGCATCGAGTTGTTTGTGCGGCCAGAGCTTGACGTCGGCGTGCAGGACGGCGCCTTCGCCCACGGTGCAATGGTCGCCGATCACCACCCCTTCAAAGGCGACCACTTTGGGTTTGATGCTGCACTGGCGGGTGATGATGGCGCCGCGCAGCTCACAGCTTTCGCCGATATAGTTGTTACGCCAGATGATGCTGCGCTCGATGCGGTTGTAATTGTCGATGACAGTGTAATCGCGGATCACGGTGGGGCCGTAGATTTGCACATCGCCCTTGATCTTGACGCCATCGCCCAAATAGATGGGGCCAAAGAGCTGGGCGTTTGGCGCGATTTCGACATCCTTGCCCACCCAAATGCCGCCGCCAATATGTTCGCCAATTGGCGTGGGCATGTTGACGCGCCCATAGAGCAGGTCGGCGTTGGCGCGGCGGTACTCTTCCATATTGCCGATGTCGCACCAGTAGCCCTCGGCAATGTGCCCATAGATGGGCATGTTGCGGGTGAGCATCTGGGGGAAGAGATCTTTCGAGAAGTCGTAGGACGTGTGTTCGGGGATCAAGTCAAGCACATCGGGTTCGAGCACATAGATGCCTGTGTTGACCGTGTCGGAGATGACCTCGCCCCAAGTGGGCTTTTCGAGAAAGCGGGTGACGAACCCCGCTTCATCGGTGATGGTAACGCCATATTCTAACGGGTCGGGGACATGGGTGAGCGCAATGGTAGCCAACACGCCGCGCTGCTGGTGCGCCTCGACAATCGAGCGAAGATTGAAGTCGGTGAGCGCATCGCCGCTAATGACCAGGAAGGTGTCGTCCAGGAGGTCAGCCGCATTCTTGACGCTGCCGGCGGTGCCCAACGGCACATCTTCCACCACATAGTGGAGCTTCATGCCCAGATTGCTGCCATCCTCATAGAAATCTTGGATGTAGGTTGCCAGATAGCGCAAGGTAACAATCACCTCGGTGACGCCATGGCTGCGCAGCAATTCGAGGATGTGGCTCATCACGGCCTTGTTGACCACGGGCACCATGGGCTTGGGGCGACCGACTGTCAGGGGGCGTAGCCGTGCGCCATCGCCACCAGCCATGAGCACTGCTATCATGTGGCCTCCAGCAAAGAACGAGAGGTACCGATCCAGGGGCAGAAATTCACCGGCGCATTACACCGGTGGCCAGGGATAATTGCGGCGGTGCGGCTGAGGCGTGGGGTAGCTCTGCATACGAATCAGAATCTGGAGCCGCCTCAGAAGGGCCGCGACCTCTTGCTCGTGTAGCAGTGAGCAGAGTTGTTCCATCACCTTCCCCCCGCTCCTGGCGATCTCATCGTGCAGCCGATTCAGGTCTTGGAGAAGCTCCGTTTCGATCGGTTCGCCGCTGAATTCCCAGATGACGGTGCGCAGCTTATATTCGGTGTGAAAACAGATTCCGTGGTCAATCGCCCACAGGCGATGTTGCTCATCTACCAGGCAATGCCCGCTTTTGCGGTCGGCATTGTTCACGATGAAATCAAAGAGCGCCAGTTGGCGCAGTGTAACGGCAAAGCGGGCGTCGGACTGCACCGTGAAGTAGTGGACATCACTGTCGTGGTCCACAAAAAACTGGATGCTCCCCAACCCACGTGTGCCGCTGCGCAAGACCGTCGGCGGCACCAGCCCCCAGGCCAAGGCGCGGCTGATCACATACGCGGCAGTCTCACGCCGGCAAAGCGTGCCCCACTCAAAATCCCACAGCGGGTTCTCACCCCGCTGCGGTTTGTAGACTGCGGGCAGGGTGATAGCGCCTTTACGCACAAAGACCAAGAAGCTCGTATTCGAGCTATAGGGCAGCAAGCCCCGCTCCTCAACCTTCCCCTGACCCAACACCTCGACCACCTGCGCTTCGGTCAGCGCGGTCGAGTCATCGGGCGGTGGATCAGAGGGCGGTGGATCAGAGGGCAATGACAGAGATGCGCACACGTGTCACCTTCTGTTGGATTTCCTAAAATACAATGGGCATGGCCTTCCCATCGGTGCGCGCACAGAAATGGCCATTGCGGTCAATGGGGCGGCCACAGAGTGGGCACACAGGGCGTCCTTGGGAGATTACTTCGAGGGCGTGTTCGCTCATCGCGCGCATTTGGTCGCGCGTGGCGACAAAGCGAATCGCGGGAATCTCGTCGCTGTCGAGGTCGGCCACTTCCCCCACGTCGTTGATCACGAGCGCCTTGGCGATGATCCAGATCATATCATCCTCTTCGTGATAGCCAATGCTCAACTGGCCCACGCGGAAGATTGGCTCCATGGGGTGTTCGGGCCGCAGTTGTTTGTGGCTGCTGGTCGTCTGACGTAGGTGTGGATATTGCTTTTCCAGCTCTTCCAGCAACTGCAAGATGGCGACGGCGAGCTGCCCCACCTCTTGTTTTTCGAGCACAACGCTGATCGGGCTGCCGCCGGCCCGCGCCTGCAAGAAGAAGGTGCGGTTGCCCGGTTCGCCTACGGCATCCGCCACAATGTATTGCACCGGGTTGAGATCATACGCAAAGTTCGCCATGCTGCTACTCGATTCACCCTCCGCCATCTAATCTACCACAAAGCGAATCAGTCGCCAAGTGCTGTTTTTTCCGTCTCAGTTTCACGCTTGTGCGGTAGCATCCTTCGGCTTGATCTCAAAGACGGGCAGCGCGGCAAGATAATTGACCCCCAGTACGTTTGGCGCATCGTCAACCACCGACAACACGCTAACCGACGCCGTGCTGACCACAATGCGCTGAAAGAGATCGAGCGGAACCCCCAAATAATGGGCCAGTGTGGTGCGGATCACGTCGCCGTGGCTGAACAGCGCGATTACTTGGCCGGGGTGGCGAAGCCGGATCTGCTCGATAGCGCTGACTGTCCGGCTCTGCACCTCGCGCAGCGTCTCGCCACCGGGAAAGCGAAAGGTGCTTGGGTAATGTTGCACCCGTTTCCATTCGGGCAACTTGGACAGCTCCTTCAGATTGCCGCCGCGCCAGTCGCCATAATCCACCTCAATCAGCCCGGCGTCGGCTTCCACGGAAAGCCCCAACTGGCTCGCCAGCGGCTGCGCCGTCTCCATGCAACGCTCCAGTGGGCTGGAATAGATGGCGGCAATCGGTTGCTGGGCAAGCAATTGAACAAGCGCTGCGGACTGTTCCTTGCCCTTCTCGTTCAGGTGGACACCCGGTGTGCGCCCCGCTAGCCGGTCGGCGCCCACCCAGTCATTCTCTCCGTGACGGATCAATAGTGCGATGGTTGTGGTGCTGCTCATGTGCCCAAACTTGCTTTTTCTTTGCTGCTCAAGGCAAAATGGATTTGAAACGGATGATGATAGCCAAGTCATAAAAGGAACAACCAATAATTGCCGTAGAGCATAGCACAGGTTGCAGATACGGTGAAGTAGATAAACTTACGGTCTAGCATACGCCCACGTTGCAGGCGACAAAGTCGAAGGTGGATCTCCATGAGCTTTCTGCGCAAATGGTTTGGCGGGGCTAAGTTGGATGGCGCGGCGTTGGCCCAGTCCTCACAAAAGGCAGAGTACGCACAGATCGAGCTGTTGGCTGGATTTGTCGAAGCGCGCGCTGCGCACGAAGGTGGCGAACAGCAGCGGTGGAATCGCGTTCTGCCGCGCCCATATGCCGAGATGATTGAGCTTTTCCAGAAGGAGGGGTGGCTGGCGGCGACCCCCGGTGGTTTGCAGGTAACGCCTGCGGCCCAACCCTTTGTCGAACGCTACCAACAGCGGCTGGCCGCAGAAAAGGCCGCAGTGTTGCCGCAGGTGCGCAAAGCGCTGGCTGCGCGCGACACCGGCGAGGCGCTGGAGATCCGCCGGGCGTACGAGGCGCGCCAGCCGCTGGGCAAAGCGGCGTGGACGGGCGAAGAGCCGCAATTGAGTCACAGCGCGTTGACGCGGCGCATCCTCTTTCTCAACCATTGGTTGCTTGAGGGTCTGAGCGCCGAGACGGTGACCTGGCTCAAGGGGTATGCCGCCGAGCAACACCTCTGGGGAACCTCCTGGCGTTTGCCGCTCGACGAGATCCCCCTGGCCGCCCAACAAGAACTGATGAAGCCTGGTCTCGACGCGGTGGAAGCCGCCTACTGGCAGGCCCATCAGTTGATCTTGTTTGTGGAGAATCAGGAGACGTGGCAGCGCTGCAAGGGCGGAGACCACGTGCGTCGCCTCGAAATCGTCGGCCCGGATGACGAACACACCTGTGCCCACTGTCGCCCCATCTTGGGTAAGCAGTTCCTCGTCGCCCGTGCGCCCGAGTTGCCCCCGCGAGATTGCACATCGCTGCTTGGCTGCCGCTGCCGCTACGAACCGGTGCTCGAGAGTTACGAAGAGCGGTGAGAACAATCACCCGTCGTCGCGACTCATGGAGATCAACAATTTGTTTTGGTAATGACCGAAGCGCCGTAGGTCGTCCTACGAGGATGGCAGCCCTACTTATCCGGACGATTGTGACGCTATCAGCGTGATCTATGGTGGATTACTCGTTTATTTTCTTAAACTTCATCTGTCGCTACTAAATCCTGATTACAAAGAGGTAATATTTTGCCCTATGGCAAATTACGCCAATCGTGACCTCGTTCATAGTCATCCATGCAATCAGCGTAGATTTCACCTTCAAAATTAGAACACGGTGCATTGTGACTGGGTTCTGGTTTGATGTAGGCGATATACAGGTAAAACGCAAAAAGTGCGATTAGAATGATAAGAATCATTTGTACCCATTCTTTAGCTGTATGCTCCATCATTCACTCCCAAAGAGCCACTCACTACTTAGAGTCCATTTGAAAATTCCTGTTTGGTAGAATGGGAAGTGCTGAAGCAACCC
>JAHDWG010000084.1 GCA_023384495.1 Caldilineaceae bacterium | reverse complement strand
CCCACGGGCGCAAAATCCGCCGCCAGAATCGGTTGGCGCGCAAATTGGCCGTTACGACTGCCTCGCTGTAGGGGCGCCCGTGCAGCCACTGATAGAGAAAAACCGACAGACTGGGCTCGGGAAACCAGTTGACGCCGATTGCGCCGTTGACGACTCGAGCGCCCAGCGCCAGCCAGACAGGCGCCAGCGTAACGCCATAGCAATTTAACCCATACACCATGCGCAGGTCAAGCAGGCTGGCGTCGCGGCGATAGGCCTCCAAGAGCGGGCCAAACGTCTCAGGCCCGACGAGCGTTTTGTTGCGATAGCCAACCAAACAATGCTGATGCCCATGGACGAGCAACAACAGGTCGACTTGATGGTCTCGGCTGGCCGTCGTCAGCGCCTGCGCCAGGTGGGGGCCGGTGGCGCGCGCGTCTTCCAACACGATGACCTGGTCATATCGCCGATAGGCGCCATAGAGACGCAGGAGCAGCTTGGCGTATTCTTCGGTGAGCCAGTCGATGAGGTCCATGCCCCACTGAGGCAGTGGCACACCATGGATGTGACCGACATTCTCGAGAAAGACAATCAGCGCCAGGGGCTTTTTTCTTGTTGGTTGCATGGCTGGATTGCCTGGTCTGTGACCGAAAGAACAATAAACCGAAAGAACATGAAGGGGTGTCACAGCATGATGACACCCCTTCAATCTGTCCGCATCAAGATCGCTATCTGTCTGGCGGCTGAATGCAACGTTGCGCCGATGAACATCAATGCATTCAGTTAATGTTGAACTGGTCGTCGCGGCTCTTGACGACGCGTACGTGAAAATCTTCGGTGAGCGCCTGCATCCCTTGCGCCAATTGCTCCCACGAGTCGGAGCCAAAAATGCGCTGTGCTTGCTCCAGATCTTCGATCATACCCCCGCTGAGAATCTGCGGCGACTTACCCCAAATGGTGTACCAGACATCGGCGATCCGAAAGCCCATGCGCGCCAACCCCGGCGCCAGTTTATTGATCAGGTACTCTTGGCATTCTTGCTCTTTGCCAGCCTGCATGTTGTAGCTGATGAATACTTTATACATTCGACACACCTCGTCACAAATGACTTTGCCCACAGTGTATCATACCGACCCTGCCACGATGCAAGCTTGCTTCCCGTCAATCTGCAGCGGCGGCCAGGACGTGCGCCAACTGCGCTTCGGCGTCGCGATGGAAGTTCTCGACGGAAATCGAACGAAAGACCCAAACCGCCAGCACGAGGCTCAGCGCTTCCAGGGCAAAGACAGCCATGTAGCCGGCCACTGCGTTGTTGCTCAACCAATAGACGCCGTCTCGCACCAGCCCGCTGGAGATGTTGCCCAGCGCCCGCCCCACAAAATTGGCGACGCCCCAGGCGCCCATGTAAAGCCCAACCGCCTGCGGCGCCGTCATATCCAACATCAGGCTCAGGCTGGCGACAGTCAATAGCCCGGCGCCCAACCCCACCGCCAACACGCTGCCCATAAACAAGGCCGGACTCTGCAACAGCCCGGCGAATATCACCAACAAGAACGCTAGCGCGGTGGCCCCGGCGCCCATATTGGCGGCGCGCCGTTTGCCCACACGGCGAATCAAGAACGTTCCCCCCACCAGGGTAATCAGCAGGCCAACACCCCAAATGGAGGTAAGCCGTGCGGTCATTCCCACGCTCATGCCCAAGGCCTCGGCGCCATAAGGCTCCAGCACCACATCCTGGGCATAAATGGCAATGAGCACCAGCAACAGATAGACAAAGAACCGCTGCGCGGTTGGGTTGTCGGCCAGCAGCCGAAAGGCCATCATTGGGTTGTCGGCGCTGTTCTGGAGTGGGCGCCCTGCCGCCACCCTTTCTACCCCAGCGACGCCGGCAAAGAGGAAAAGACAGGCCGCCGCCCAAACCGCGCCAAAGGCCAGATAGAGCGCCTCTTCGCTGAACGGCTCGAGGAGCCGGGCCAGAAGTAGAGAAGTCAGAATAATGAAGAGAATCATCCCCGTCCACATCACGCTGACTGCGCGACTACGCCATTCGGGGGTATCGGCCGTCAGATCGCCGACGAGTGAGAGGTAGCTGACCGAAGCGATATTGACGCCCACCCCCCACACCAGAAACGCAGCGATGGAAGCAAGCAGCCCCAGCACAGGGTCAGCCTGCATCCAATAGACCGCATGCGCCGTGAAATAGCCGCCAAAGGCCGCCATCAAGCCGCCGAGGATGATCCACGGCGAGCGGTGCTGGCCCCACACCGCATGGCGATCCGCCCAGTTGCCGAGAATGACCTGGAGTGGCGACAGCAGATAGGGAAGCGCCACCAACAGGCTGACAAACAACGCCGACATCTGCATGTCCGCAATCATGATGCGGTTGAGCGTGCTTGTCACCGGCACCACGGTGATGGTAACCGCGACATGGATCAGCGTCAGTTGGATGACCTTTCTCCAGTTCATGCGCCATACTTTAGCATAGCTTTCCACACTTTTCAACAATTTTCGGTTTCATCAAATACAAAGAACTTGCGCAAGCCTCAACCGGACGCACGATGTTCAAGCGCGATCCTTTCCGGGCAAACATCAGGCGCTGCGTAAATCATGATACAATAGAAACATGACCCGAATTCTCTACTTTTGCCCAGACTTTCCCCAGCCATCGGGCGGCGTCAAGACGCTCTATCGGCATGTCGTCCGCCTGGGCGAACTGGGGTTTGACGCCTATATCGTTCACCAGCAGCGCGGCTTTGTCGCGTCGTGGCATGGCTATCACGCCCCCATTCTTTGGCTGGAAGACCAACCCACGTTTGGCGCCGAGGATGTGTGCGTCTTCCCTGAGGTGATGACAGACTATGTTCGCCAGACGCAGGGTTTTCGCGGCAGCCGGGTGGTCTTTGCACTGAGTTGGGCGCCTGGGTATGCGCGCCTGCGCCCGGGCGAGCGCTGGCAAGATTTGGGCGTCACCCAGGTGATCACAAAGTCACCGGTGATCCAACGCTATCTTGCGTGGAGTATGGACCTTGCCGTAACCCTCATCGCCGAGCATGTGGACGCTACCCGCTATGCCTACGACGCGGCGCGGAAACAGCCCCAGATCGCCTATCTCACACGCAAGGACGCGGCCGGTGAATGGCTGCAAGGGATCATGACTCGTAAAGGGGGGGCAGCAAACCACTTCCACTGGCGGCCGTTGCGCAACCTGAGTGAAGAGGACTATGCCCAGCATCTGCGCGCATCTACTATCTATCTGACGACAAATACGCAGGAGGGAATGAACGTCTCGGTGCTGGAGGCGATGGCCTGTGGATGCCTGGTGGTGGGCTATGCGGGCGTGGGCGGCCATGTCTATATGGTGGGCGACGGCGACCGCCAGAATTGCGTGCTGGTGGAGAACGGCAACCTTCCCCTGTTGGGAGAAACAGTGGAGCAGACGCTGGAGCGGCTGCATGCCCACCCCCACGCCTATGATGCCATCGTCGCCAACGCGATTGCCGCCGCGCAACGCTATCAAGACCCGGAACCCGAAGCCCAGAGCCTAAAGCGCTTTTACGGGCGATTCTTGCGTTGAGGCCCAGCCAGAGCTAGACTTGCCACCGGGATGACAATCGTTTTGAACGCGGCTGTCATCCCAGTTGTCATGTTCACCCGTTGAAGTCTTACCCAAAAAACGGAAAGAGCCGATTGCGATTCTCGGCGGTCAGCGGCGAGCCGTATTCGCACGCCTCGAACGCTTCGGCATAGCGCACCTGCGCACCCCGCTCGGCGCCATATTGCTCGACCAACTGGCCACGGTAGAGATCAGCGGCTCGACGCAAACGGGCATCATAGCGCTGGTGAAGCCAGGCGCGTCGCTGCGCGGGATCAGCCGGAACTTCGTCGAGATAGCGGCCATTGTAGGGCAGCCATTCGTAGACCTGCGACGTGTGGCAGTGCAGCGCGTCGACCTTCTGCTCAATAACCTCGTCGATCGCCACAACCACATTGGCCTGAAAGGGATATGGCTTCTGAAAATGATCCCACGTGTGGACGATGACCGGCATTGTGCGCAGATGAGGCGCGTGCGAAACCACATTGGGCACCGTCACCATGTACGACGCATCCTGCACCAGTTGCGAGGCGTAGCGGTGGTCGGGGTGATAGTCGTTGGGCCTGTGTACGGTTACCAGATCGGGCTGAAAGTCGCGGATCAGCGCAATGACCAGGTTGCGATTTTCCAGCGTCGGCAGCAATGCGCCATCGTGGATATCCAGCGTAATGTACTCCACGCCCAGCGCGGCGCCGGCTGCAGCCGCCTCCGCGCGGCGCCGCCAGGCCAGCGGCGCGCCCCCCATTTCGTGATGGCCGGCGTCTCCGTTGGTCAAACTGACCATTTTGACCGTATGCCCTTGCCGAGCGTACAACGCCGCCACCCCCCCCGCCGAAAAGTCAGGGTCGTCGGGATGGGCGCCAAAAATCAGCACGCGCAGCGATTCTCTAGTCATGAACACTCCTTCGGTTGCTTCTCTATCGGTGTAGTCGCCTGTGAGTCAGCGCTCTGCAATGTCGTTGTCTCTCCCCGATGGTGGGGTCGATGGCCCGTCGCAAGGCTTCGATTTTCGCACATACTGTTGTGATCCGCAACCTCGTTTTTTGTGTTCCTCATAGAATCAGGTAAACTTTGTAGTACCTATATCAGGATCAAACCACACCCTCTCCCCATTCCGCCAATCAAATAAACGGGTTCTGCCGGTGTGAGCGGAAGTGGGAGGCTGAGGAATTTGCACATTCAGGCGTAAATTTCTCGGTTCCAGTCAAACGCCGCCGCGGCTACAAACGTATATCGAACAACAAATATCGAACAAAATAGAGAGCCATCGAGAAGACAGCCTATGTTTCAGATCAAATATGTTCCAAAAGTTGTGGGGCCGCCTGATGCAAAACAGCAAATCGGCGATGGCATCACCGCCATCGCCGATTTGCTGGCGCCCACCCTGGGCCCAATCGGCGGCCATGTCGCCAGCGGGCCGGATGCTGGGCGTCGCGTCGAGCTCATCGACGACGCCGCAACCATTGTCCGTCGCATCATTAGCCTGGGCGACGCGCAGCGCGATGTCGGCGCCATGGTGATGCGCAGCCTGGTCTGGCGTGTGGGCCAGCGTGCAGGAGACGGCGGCGCCACCGCAGCCGTGTTGGCGCGCGCGATCTTCTGCGACGGCCTGCGCATGAGCACAGCCGGCGTCAACGCTGCCCGCATGACGCGCGGGATCGAGCAAGGGCTGCGCATTGTGCTTGACGCGCTGCGCCAACAGAGCAAGCCCATCACCGGTGAAGACGAGCTGGCGGCGCTGGCGCGCACCATCACCAAGGATGACCAGCTTTCGGCGGTGTTGGGTGAAATGAGCTATCTGCTCGGCCCCGACGCCCACGTGGTGATCGAGAAATTTGTGGCCCCCTATTTGCACCGGCGCTATGTGGCCGGCGCCCGGATTGGCGCAGAAATTCAGAGCATGTATTTCTACACCAATTCAGAACAGAAGTCGTCGGTGCTCACAACACCGGCAATCGCCATCCTCGATGAGCGATTGACCACCAGCGACCAGGTCATCCCCCTCATGGAGGCGGCGGTTGCCCAGGGCGCCAAATCGCTGGTGATTATCGCCATGGATGTGAGCGGCGCGGCGTTGGGCGCGCTGGTCACCAATCATCAGCAACCGGCCGACAAACGCAAACTCGCCATCTGCGCCGTCAAGTTGAAACCGGTGGGCCAAGAGTTGCGTTGGGCCATGACCGACCTGGGGCTGCTGACCGGCGCAACCGTGCTTGGGCCCAATCAGGCGCGTAGCGGGGGGCGCGCACAACCCGGCGATCTGGGCCAGGCACAGCGCTTTGAGTTTCTCAACAACAGTGCGGTCTTTGTCGCCCAAGATAGCAAACGGGCTGAGCTTCAAGATGAGATCTCCAAGCTGCGCAAGTTTATTGTCGATACGCCCTTTGATGACGAAGAGCGGCCCAAGCTGGTCAAGCGTCTCTCCACCCTGACTGGCGGCGTGGGCGAATTGAAGATCGGCGCCCACACCAAGGGGGAACGCGAGCTGCGCGAGGTGCAATCGGAACGCGCGTTTAAGGTGCTTTCGGAGGCGCAACGAGGTGGCGTCGTGCCCGGCGCAGGCGCCGCGTTGTTCCATTGCATGCCATCGCTCATGGCCGCCGCCGCGCAACAGCCGGACGAAGACGTGGCCGAGGGGATGCGCGTGCTGGCGCGTTCTTTGGGCGAACCGCTGCGGCAGATCGTGGTCAATTCGGGCTATGGCGCGCCGGCGGTCATGCTCAATCGGGTGCGTGAAGGTGGGCCGCAGATGACCTATGATGCGTTGAGCCAGCAGGTGGTTGACGCCGCCACCGCTGGCATCTTTGACGCCACTGACGTGCTGGCGAAGGTGCTACAAATTGCGGCCAGCGGCGCGATGATGGCGCTCTCGACCGACGCCATTGTCTATCACAAGAAACCCAAAGAAGAGATGAAGCCCTGATAATTGTGAATTGTGAATTATCAATTGTGAATGGCTTACCCAAGCGCTCATTCGCAATCCACGGTTCACAATTCACGGTTCACAATACATCGTTCACAATTGACGATTTCCTATGCCAATCATATTGTCACTTGCAAAACAAAACGAGACACTCTGGGCTGCTGGCCCAGAGGGGTTGTTCAAGTTGAATGGGCGAGGCCTGGAGGCTGTGCCGCAGCCACAACAGGAATTGGCCTGTTGCGGCGCCGCCGCCGGTCGCATCCTCGTGGGCGGTATGCCACACGGGACGGCCTTTAGCCTCGACCAGGGCGGCAACTGGCAGGCCTCGTGGATGGATGGCGTTGACACTGGTGTGCTGTGCATCGCGCCGGCGCCCGATGCCGACGAGAGCGGCGTCTTGCTGGCCGGCAGCGCCGGCGGCGGCGTCCTCCGTACTGCCAACCACGGCTACGGCTGGCAAGTCTGCAATTTTGGCCTGCAAGATTACACCGTGCTTGCCCTCGCCTGGGCGCCCCCCGCGCCGGCAGACGCCTGGCCGCGGTGGGAGGTGGTCTTTGCCGCCACGGAAGAGGGCGTCTATCGTTCACCCAATGGGGGGCGTGGTTGGCGTCGCGCCGAAGGGCTGGCGGGCGTTGTGCAGACGCTGACGGTCGCGCCCGATTTTTATCAGAGCGGGCTGGTGCTGGCCGGCGCCGAAGATGCCGGCCTGTGGCGCTCCACTAATGGGGGGCGCACTTTTGTCCCGGTTGCGAATGGGCCCCAGCGAGTTGATGCGCTAACGGCCACGCCACGCGGTTGGCTGCTGAGCGACGCTGAAGGGCTTTGGCGCTCGACCGATGGGTTGGCCTGGCGCAAGGTCGAGGGCAGTACGCCGGCATTGGTCTTGCTCAACACCGATGAGGGCGTTTGGGCCGGGGGCGAACAGGGTGTGACGCTGTTGCCGGCAGACGAACTCTGATCTTCCCCGTAACCCCCTATGAAAATAGCGCAAAACAGCGGAACACAGAGATTGCACAGAGAACACCGAGAAAAACCTCAGTGTACTCTGTGTCTTCTCGATGTACTCTGTGTTCCTGCTGTACGCTGCCATTTTCATCGTTCGGGGTGACCGCAGGTCATGCCGCCTACAATGAAAATCGGGTTGGCGCGGGAGCACTCCCGCGCCAACCTCGCGTTATTTGGCTGGATCTGCGACCACTGGCAGATAGAGCTGATGTCCATCCCCCATGGGCGCAAAGACCGCCCGAAAGCGACGTAGGTCGGGCATGGTGAGTTGGAGCGTGGGGGTGGTTGGCTGGTCGCTGGCGGCATCCATGCCCTCGTCAATCTCCCAGTAAACAAAGACCCAACCATCGGCGGGGACGGCGGTCAAGGTCACCACCTCGCCAGCGGCATAGAGCGGGCCTGGCGGCTCGACCATGACCTGCCCCCCCTCGGTGGTCGTAAGCTGCACCTTGTGGATGACCAGCGGGGTGAAGCGCGCCGTCACCTCGTCCTCACGGTTGAACTGGAGGGTGACGGGGTTCTCGACGCCCCCATAGGCCCCGTCCCAGCCGGCAAACACCCAACCAGGCGCAGCCGTAGCGTTTAACGTTACCGGGTTCCCACATGGCGGTTCGAGCGCCACTTCCCCCGCGCCATTGGTGGCCACGCGCAGCCGCAGCGGGCGGGCGTCTTCCAAACTGATCGGTGTATCCCCATCAAAAAGATAATCGATGATGGCATGGTGTGGTGGCGGTGGGCTGTCGCCCTGGGCCCGATTGCCGGCAAAGGGACCTATCTGCTTGACCTGTAGCTTGTGTGCAAACGATGCCTTGCTGGCCCAATCTGCGCCATCTACACTGTGGGCCACTTGCCAGTTGTCTCCCATGCGACGGATGCGGAGATGATCGGCTGCCCCAATCGCAACCGCCGACTGGCTGCGGACGGTGGGCTGGCCATTTGCATGGGTGATCACAGCCAGGTTCGTGGCGACGCCATCATGGTGAAGCTCGATCTGCACCAGGTTCTGGGCGTCTTGTTCGATCAGCACTCCTTGTAGCTGGTAGGCCTCGGTGACGCGCGATGCAAACTTCACTTCAATCGTGAAGTCGCTGTCGCGCACCGGTTGGATCAGACGCGGCGTGGTGATGCCGGCGGCCCCAATATCATGCGCCACACCACCCGGCGCGGTGATAATCAGTTGTTCGCCATCTAGACGATAACTCCCATCTCCCAGTGGGTTGACCCACTGCCACAGCGCGCCATCCAGCGCACAGCCATTGAAGTCATCGGACCGCACGACGGGCTCGTTCCCGGCTTGCTCTGGGGTTGGCGACGGTGAGGGCGTGGGCGTCGGCGTATTGTCCGGCCCATCGGTCTGGGTGGCGGTGGGGGTCGGTGTGGCTGTATCGTCGGGCGCGCCTGCCTGCGTGGCCGTGGCCGTCGGCGTTGGAGTGGCTGTGTTGTCGGGCGAATCCACCTCGGTAGCCGTGGATGTGGGCGTCGGGGTATCGTCGGGCGCGCCTGCCTGCGTGGGCGTGGGGGTGACCGTGGGTGTGGGTGTCGCGGTTGGCGTTGGAGCCTCCTCAACGAATGTGGCAACCACGGCCATATCGCCGTCCACCACCACCGTGACCGGGTTGGCCGCGTCGGCCATCGCGCCCTGCCAGCCGTCGAATGACCAACCTGCGTTGGGAGAGGCTGTGAGCGTCACCTGCGCGCCTGCTGGGTAGCCGGCCAGATCGGGGTCGCGCGTCACAACGCCCTCGCCAATGACCGTCACGGTCAGGCTGTGCAGTTGGGGCGCCTGTGCTGTCAACGGCTGGTCGTGGAAGACAAATTCATCCACGCACACAGATCCGCTGATGCCCGAGCCAACGCGCATCAGGCCGAGGTCTACGCGATTGCCCCCCGTCTGCGCTGGCGATGCGACTGTGCCCTCCTGCTCTTCATCGTTGACCGTCAGTGCAATGCGACCGGTGGCGCGATCCCATGCCCACCCCACGCGAAAGGGGCTACTGGCGGGCGCCGGCAGCCAGACCCCGTCTTCACCGGTGGGGGCCAGGTTTACCTCCATCGCGCCGGCCTGTCGTCTGACTTGCAGGGCCACCAGTGGCGAAAAGGTGACGCCATCGTCACGCGAGAATCGGATCAATTCCACACTGGAGCCGTTGGCTACGGTGAGCGAGGCCAGGTTGAGGTATATTTGGCCGTGCCAGGCATCGATGAGACTCCAATCAGCCTTGACTGGCGCCGTCAAATTTTGCCCACTGACCCGTTTCATGGTGATCGCCAAGCCGCCGCCCTCGACACCACAGGCGTCTGAAAGCTGAAATGCATCTTCGATGGTCCATCTTATATAATTGTAGGCGGGCAACTGAGCCCAGTTTGGCGCATTGGACTGCGGCCAGTTGCGATAGAGATGGTCGCAGTTGAAGCTGTCGACAAACAGCCGATGGGCGGTTGGGTTTGGCGGCTCGGCGGGGAGGGGCGTAGGATCGCCAAAACGCCGCAACACATTGTGCATCAGCGTCGTGACCTGCGCATCGGTCCCTAGCGCGTTGACCCAGTCGGTCGAGTTGACCGAGAAGGCCCCGCCACCCGCCGGGTTGGTGTAAATGCCCATGACTGCAAAGCCCAACCGCTTGTACGAGACGGGCGAGACGCCCAGAATGGTAAAGTTGCCCGGCGCCCCGGTGTTGGCAATGGGGCCGATGATCGTCTGCCCGTCGGGCGTGCAGTTGAACGGGACTCCATCCACCTCGTGGCCGAGCACGGCGGTGGCTGTGCTGTCGGTGCGCCCAAGCATTGCGCCATCGCTGATATTGACGTCGTCAAAGACCCAATGATCGCTGTTTTGCACAAAATAGCCG
Source organism: Caldilineaceae bacterium (assembly GCA_023384495.1). Classification (GTDB taxonomy): domain Bacteria; phylum Chloroflexota; class Anaerolineae; order Caldilineales; family Caldilineaceae; genus CFX5. The sequence goes on along the minus strand of JAHDWG010000084.1, from coordinate 10,941 downwards.
CCATAGCCGGCGTTAAACGAAAAGGGCGCGCTGAGTGGATACCCCCCAAACGGCCAGTGCGCGCCGACAATGGCGGCGGGCGGGTCGTAAATCGGGTGTTTGTAGGGATTGTCCGTCACCCCTTGGGTTGCTTTGACTGGGTCGGCCGTGTACTTCTTGTAGGCCACCAGGGTGCGTCCATCATCTTGGTAACGGATTTGCCACCACATGGTGTTGCCCGAAAGGTTGATCAACCGCCCGCCGCGGGCGATAAAGTCCTTGAGACGCTGGCGCGCATCCCATGTCCAATACTCGCTATGGCCGGCGATCACCACAGTCTGGTAGGCGTCCAGCAGAGTGGGGATAAACTCCAGGTCATAGGTGGTGGCGTATTCGACGCTGTAGGGTTGCTGGTCGATCCAGTTGACGAACTTGCTTTCCCAACGGGCATACTTCCCCACGCCGCCCTGCACATAGGGCCGATCGAAACTGACGGTGATGGATGGCTCGCCATCGGTGGAGTTGAAGGCGTAGGTCGACTTGCCTCCATAGTTGTTATAGGCCTGGAAGGTATTGACTGACGATAGATAGAGCAGTGGCGCCGTGGAGCCGGGCTGGTCTTCGCGCACCCAAAAGATGAGCTTCTGGGTGCTGTTGGTCTGGATTGGAATGTCGGCTGTGTAGACGCCGCTGGGCCACGAAGCAGGCACAGTCAGCGTATAGGCCACCGGCCAGTTGCAGCCGGTTGCATAGCCACCGTCGCAACTGTGCGCCTGAGCCGACACATTGGAAACGGTCATCATCAACGTTCGGGGCGTCCCCTCGCGATAGATCTTGATGCTAAACGGGGTGTTCACATTGCTTGAAAGATGAAAGTCGAGTGTCTCTCCCTGCGCCACCGACACCTTGGATGTATAGCCGCCCAGCGCGGTTGACGCCACTGCCGAGGCAATGATCTCATCATCGGGCCAATAGGGAAACGGGTCATCGGAAGCGAGGACAGCACCTGGAAGCAGCAACGCGGCGGCGGTCGCAAACAGCCCTACGAACCATTGCGGGCAGACGCGGCAGGCTCTGCCAAATTTCAGAAGCGGCATGAAATCGACACCTCCCAATATACTCCAAATAAACAATGAGAGAATAGCGATAGCGATTTTGCGATTACCGTGAACACGCGCCCTGTGACCAGGCCAAAGCTGCAAAACGCCTCGCGTCTTCAAACAGCGCTAAGGATAGAAGTCAAAGCTCAAACGTCATGGACCAAGAAGAGGCTCCATGACGCCGGCCAAGTGACACAGAATTAAGTTGATATTCAGAATGTAGCAGAAATTCCGAAGAATACAAGCATCAGGTTTTACGTTTTTCTGACAGTTTTGATAGATTTTGCGCACGTTGCCGAGGGCAGGGAAGGCCGCTCAGAACAGGCCACATACAAAATTCTAATGAAACACTTGCAATCCGCATGCACAATCCATGCGAAAAGTGCGCTATTCTTTCGGTTGGAATTTGCGCTGTCTTTTAGAATGCGGTATAGTACGGCTCGTTAGCACTCTTCGTATGAGAGTGCTAACGAGCCGTACTATAATTTGCCCAACACCCCATTGGGACGTGCGTTATTCACCGTTACTATTTTCTGTTCAAGGAGAATGAATCCATGAACCTCAAGCCGCTTGGTGACCGTCTGGTCATCGAACCCGTTGAGCAACAGGAACAGACTGCATCGGGCATCTTCCTACCCGAAACAGCCAAGGAGAAACCCCAGGAAGGCAAAGTCATCGCCGCCGGCCCAGGCGCCCGCAAGGAAAATGGTGACCGCATTACCATGGACGTGAGCGTCGGCGACACCGTCCTCTACGCCCGCTACTCCGGCACCAACATCAAGCTGCACGGCAAAGAATATCTGATTCTCAAAGAGAATGACGTGTTGGCGATTGTGACCAACGGCCAGGCCTAAAGCTGGTTGGGTGAAGATCATCATTTGCGGTTTTGCGAAAATCACATTGTTTGGACAGGAGAATTGAAACATGGCGAAGCAAATCGTTTTCGAGGATGCTGCGCGTAAGAAACTGAAGGCTGGTGTGGATGCGCTGGCCAATGCGGTAAAGACCACGCTTGGCCCCAAGGGGCGCAATGTGGCGCTGGACAAGAAGTGGGGCAGCCCCACCGTCACGCACGACGGCGTGACCGTGGCCAAGGAAGTTGAGCTGGAAGACCCATTCGAGAACATGGGCGCTCAGTTGCTCAAGGAAGCCGCCACGAAGACCAATGATGTCGCTGGCGACGGCACCACCACCGCCACCGTGTTGGCCCAGGCCATCGTAACGGAAGGCCTCAAGAACGTCACCGCCGGCGCCAACCCCATGCTGCTCAAGCGTGGCATTGAGGCCGGCCGCGACGCCATCGTCCAGGCCATTCGCGACATGGCGACGCCCGTCTCCGGCAAGGCCGGCATGGCGCAGGTCGCCTCCATCTCCGCCGCCGAAAAGGCCATCGGCGACCTGATCGCTGAGGTGATGGACAAGGTCGGCAAGGACGGCGTCATCACTGTCGAAGAGAGCAAGGGTCTCGAATTCGAGACCGAGTACGTCGAGGGTATGCAACTCGATCGCGGCTACCTCAGCCCCTACTTCGTCACCAACTCCGAGCGCATGGAAGCGGAGATCCAGAACCCCTATATTCTGATCACCGATAAGAAGATCAGCAGCGCGCAGGACATTGTCCCCACGCTCGAGAAGCTGGTGCAGATTGGCAAGCGCGAGCTGGTGGTCGTCGCCGAAGATGTGGACGGCGAGGCGCTGGCCACGCTGGTGCTCAACAAGCTGCGCGGCATGATCAACGCCGTTGCGCTCAAGGCGCCTGGCTTTGGCGACCGTCGCAAGGCCATGCTGCGCGACATTGCCATCCTCACCGGTGGTCAGGTGATCACCGAAGAGTTGGGCCGCAAGCTCGACAGCGTCATGCTCGACGATCTGGGCCGCTGCGATCGCATCGTCTGCACCAAGGACGACACCACCATCATCGGCGGTGCAGGCGACTCCAGCGAGATCAAGGGGCGCATCGACCAGATTCGCGCCGAATCCGAGGCGAGCACCAGCGACTACGACCGCGAGAAGCTGCAAGAGCGCCTGGCCAAGCTGGCCGGCGGTGTGGCCATCATCCGCGTGGGCGCCGCCACCGAGACCGAATTGAAGGAAAAGAAGCACCGCGTCGAGGATGCGCTGAGCGCCACCCGCGCTGCGGTCGAAGAAGGCATCGTCCCGGGCGGCGGTGTGGCGTTGATCAACGCGCTGCCCGCGCTCGACAGCGTCATCCTGGAAGGCGACTCTGCGACCGGTGTGCGCATTCTGCGCCGCGCTCTCGAAGAGCCTATGCGCATGATCGCCCAGAATGCCGGCCTGGACGGCCCCGTGGTGATCGAGAAGGTGCGCACGCTCCACGCCGACGGCAAGAACACGACCGGCTACGACGTGATTCAAAACGACTATGTGGACATGCTGGACGCGGGCATCATCGACCCGGCCAAGGTCACCCGCAGCGCCGTGGAGAACGCCTGCTCCATCGCGGCGATGATTCTCACCACCAGCGCGCTGGTGACGGACATCCCTGAGAAGGAGAAGCCCGCGCCCGCCGGCGGTGACATGGGCGGCATGGGTGGTATGGGCGGCATGATGTAAACCACCAACCAATCTATGGTTGCCTGATGGCAAAAAGGGATGCCCACATGGGGCATCCTTTTTTGTTTGGTGAACGGCTCTGACTGGCTTCGGCTCATCCATGCGTGGGGTGATGGATTCGCATAGCGGCAGACCTGCCCAATTGACCAGGGAACGCGCCCGCCGACAGACTGTGGTCGACGGCAATCTCGATAGCTATACTGAAGATGATCTTTTGTCCAGGCGCCACCTGGCCCAGGGGTAAACACCCTGGGTCGCTCTTTGACGTGAATCCTGTGGAGGAAGAAGATGGAAATCAAGCGCATTCTGATACCCGTAGACGGCTCGTCGTTCAGCCTGGAGGTTCTGCGCTATGTGACGCGCTTTCTCAAGCCTGACCAAACCAAAGTGATCCTCTTCCATGTGGCGGAGCCGCCGAGCATGGTTGAGTTGGGCGCGCCGGGTGACCCGGAACTGACCATTTTTGCCGATCAGGAGGTAGCCTCGGTGGAGGCAGGCTTTGCCAGCATGATGCAGATGCATATGCGCTATCTGGAGCACAACGGGTTTTCCGCTGAGACTGTTGTCTATTTCGGAGAACCAACGGCCGAGATCGAACGCTATATCCGTGAAGAGGGGGTCGACATGGTCGCCATGACCACTCATGGGCGGACGGGGCTGGCCCGGATGCTGCTGGGCAGCGTGGCTCAACATGTGATCAACCATGCTGCTGTGCCGGTCTTGCTCTTTCGCCCTACGGAGGAGCTGGGCGGGGCCGAAGCGATGGAGGCGCAGAATGGACATGGCGCCCCCATGCCGTGGCCAGAGACGCGCCAATGATAGGCATTTAGCGTGGCAGCGACGCCAGGCGAATCTGCGTATCGCCAATGGCGAGCCACGGGCGCTGTGCTGCGCCATCATAGCGCAGGTCAAACTCGGCGCGCACCAATTCGCCGGGCCGCCAGGCACCGGTCGGGAGCGCGCCGCCGGCCAGCGGTCCGCTCACCGTTTCCGCGCCCACCCCAAGGGTGAAGTGTAGATCGGCGGGCCAATCCCCCGGCAGCGGGTCTGGCGCCTGCCAATAGAGGACGACATGCGCGACATCGCCCACTGCCAGCGGCGTTTCGGGCGCATGGGCAAACCCCTTGCGATGTAGATCATACCCCACCAGCGTCACTGGGCCGAGCCTGTGTCCCAGCCGATGTTGCATGGGGACAATCTCAAGCGGAACTGCGCGCTCTGTGCGCACGACTTCGATCTGGCCCAGCTCAGCGGCATTGCCATAGGGCGTCGAGAGACGCTGGCCTGTAATCGGGTCATAGAGCGCGGCAATGAGCCGGTAGACGCCCGGCGGCGCGCCAAAGGGGATCCATACCCCGCGATTGTCGAGAATACTCGCCCCTGGCAGCCACGTGGTGGTGGGGGCGGCGCCGCCCTGTGATTCGCCGTCGTGCTGGGCAATCACCTGCCCGCGCGGGTCGAGCAGTTGCACCGACACGGCATAGCGTGTTTGGATCGCCTGTTCTGTCACCCACTCTAGCCCCACCAGCGCAACATCCCCCGCGGCGACGGGCGCCAATTGCAGGCATTGGGCGCGCAAGGCAATCACATCGCCAAAGCGCACCGTCGTGGGCAGCGGTTGGCACTCCAATTCGGCAGCCTGATGATAGGTCAAAAAGCGTAGGTTCCCCTGCCAGCTTTCCACTCCCTTAAAGAGAAATGGCTGTTGGTTGAGCCAGCCCTCGACGATCTGTTCCGGGTCGGCTTCGGCAGTGGCCCAGAAGAGCACAAAGAGTTGACGCCGGCCCGCCACCGCATCGTGCAGCGTCGCCACTGTCTGCGCACGGTCGGGTGGGCGCTGTTGGGGGAGCGCCAGCACCGGCAACCCTGGGTCATAGTAGGCCCACACCTCCTGCTGGCCGGGGGCGTTGAGCATCACAAGGTCCGTGGCGGGATTGCCCACGGCGGCCACATAGCGGGCCACGTCGGCGTAGTTGTCGCGCGCCGTGGCGTCGCCATAATAGGGGGGCAACGTAAGCAGGGCAAAGACAGAGACAGCGAGCGCCAGGAACAGGGTGGCCAGCGTATGGAGGCCAGGCCGTGTTGATTGAGGAACTGGGAGTAAACGGGGAGCGGCGGCCAGGGCGATACACCAGGCCGGCGCGGCAACCAGCAAGAACTTTAGAAATGCATCGCTATACAGCCCCAACGCCAACATCAGGCCAATCGGCGCCAGCAGCCAGAGCGCCAACGCCCACACCCCAGCCGAGCGGCGCAACGCCCAGAGCGCCAGCAGGGGCAAGCACCCTGCGGAGAACAGCCAGGGCCAGAGTGGTTCGGGCATAGCGCGCAGCGGACCGATGAGCAGAGTGCGGACGGTCAACTGTAGGGCGTCGAACGCGCCAACCGCTTCACCCCCTTTGGGCCAAGCCAACACCCGCTCCATGGCGGTCGGCAACCAGGGCGCAAAGGACAGCACCACCAGCCCGTTGAGCAAGAGAAAGCGCGCCACGCCATGCAGGGCAATGGGCCGGGCGCGGACAAGCGCGAACAGCCAGGCGCAACCCGCGGCAGCCAGCACCACCGGAAAGCTGTAGTGCGTCCACAGTCCAATCACGCCGCTGATCAGATAGACCAGCCCCGGCCAGCCCCCCAGGCGAGCGTCAGATGCAGGGCGCATCAACCGGAGGGTGGCCCAGAAGAGACCGGCGCCTGCGACCGCCAGCAACGTATACATGCGCGCCTCCTGGCTATAATAGACCAGAAAGGGGTTGAGGGCGGCAATCAAGGCGGCCAACAGGGCGGGCGTTTTGGCGTTCACGCGGCTGGCCTTGGGGTCTGAGCATGGCGCGGCAAAGAGGACAAGGGCGACGTGATAGGTGATCCAGACGAGGAGCACCCCGGTTGACGCCGAAAAACTGCGCAGGCCCCAGGCGTCAGCGCCGGCGAGCGTTGTCCAGCCCCTGAGCAGCCAATAGTAGCCGGGCGGGTGGATATCCGCCGCGGCGTCACGGGCAATCTGCGCAAGGCTGCGCGCCATGAGCGCCCACGTGTTGCCCTCATCGCTCCACAGGCTGGAATGGTCGAGCCGGAAGAAGCGGAGGAAGGCGGCCAGGACGAGGATAAAAGGGAGGGCGAGAAGTTGGAGATTGGAGACCAGAGACTGGAGACTGGAGACGGGGGACGGGCGCGGTTGCGAAGCTACTTTCGGGTCGCTGATCTCTGTGCGCCCTTGCGTGGATTCATTCATGGCGACCGGTGTGATTGGCGGTGAACGCCTTCATCGCGTCGTAGACGGGTTGCGGTGCAAAGTCGGGGGCCAGCAGCCGGAAGTAGGCTTCGGGCTGGCGATTGGCTTCCCATTCATCGGTGGCCCGCTTGAGATACCAGGTGTTGGCGACGCCCACCCACGGCCATTCATCGAGCACACGCTGATAGGCCAGGGGCAGATAGCGCGCCTGCTGCGCCAGCGTCACCCGCCCGTAGCGAGGGTCAACATCATCGGGCGCGGCGTTCCAGTTCATCTCGGCGATCCAGATCGGCTTGTGGGCGTCGCCGTTCTTGACCATCAGGTCGCGGATAAAGAGGTGGCGGCTGATGTTGATCACCCGCGGGTGCATGCGCCGGTCGGTCGGCCCGCTGTAGAGTCCGTAGCCCTGCACGGCCACAATATCGAAGTAGGGTGCGGCGCCGGCGTCATAGAGCCGCTGCAAATAGAGCAAGTCGTTGAGGCTATTGCCGGGTGGCGGGTCGTTGGGCTGAAGGTTGATGGTGGCGGCCAGCGCGCCGAGGATGATCACCACGTCGGGGTCGGCAGCGCGAGCGGCCTCGGCGCCGGCCCGCAACAGGGGCAGGTAGCCTTCGGGGCTGATGGGGTAGCTACCCCATTCGGGATAAATGTTCGGCTCGTTCCAGAGCTGGTAGTAGCGGATGCGACCCCGATAGCGGCCCACCACAGCCGCCACAAAATCGGCAAAATCCTGTACATTGTCGGGGGGCGCAAAGGTGTCTACATAGTTTTCGCCCTCCCCTTGTGTTCGTGTCCAGCCGGGCGGGTTGCTCAGGCGGACGATCAGTTCCAGCCCCTGCGCCTCGGCCACGGCAACCATGTGGTCATATTTGTCCCAGGCCGAGCGGTGCGGCTCGTGGCGGCGGTCTTCGAAGTCGCCCTTGCCGTGAATCTCAATGTCTTCCCACGGGAATTCCTGACGCAGCCAGTGGAAGCCGGCCTCAGCGGCCATGATTACCGCCTGTTCCCGTTTGGCGGGTTCGGCCTCCTGTTCGAGAAAGACATTGACGCCATAGGGGTTGACAGCGGCGTGCTGCATCACCGCCGAGGCGGCCAGGTTCAGCCGGGGGCGCGCCAGGTCGGCGGCGCGGTCACTGATCCCTTTGACTTGGGCGAAAAAGGCCTCTTCGCCACTCTGCCGCCACATCCACGCGCGTGCGTGCGGCAACGAGAGTAGCAAAAAAGTCAGCCCACCCAGAACGAGCAGGCTGACCCATAGGATCAACATCTGGCGTAGCGCCACGGTTATGGTGGTGGCCACATTACCTTCACCGATTCGGCTGGGCGTCGATCATTCTGGACCGACAAAGGTGATGCCGGTGCACTGTTCACTATCTTGGATCGTACGCCTCCACTTGGGCGAGAGTGGCGTCAGATCGTAGAAGCCGGTCGCTTGTGTCTGGCCGCCAATCGGCAGGGGGCCAGGCGGGCAGGCAACGATAAAGATTTCCACCTCGGTTCCCCGTGGCGCCGGGCCGCCAAAGGGTTCAAAGCCCCAGTTGCCATCCCCGACTCCATCACAGCCAGAGCATTTGGTCACTCGCGGCTCGTAAAAATGGATATGAACACAGACCGCATTGCGCGGCGAATTGTCGCGATAGCGCACATGCCCCTGGAAGTAGGTGTTGCCTGCATTGGGGTCACATCGCTCGGTGTTGAGCAGGATGTAGGGCAGGTTCGAATCCTGGGGCGGCGCGGCTGGCGGCTGCTCTTCGGCGGGTGGCGGCGCTTCCTCCGCCGGCGGCGGAGGGGGCGGCGGTGTATTGGTCGGCGGCGGTGGTGGGGGCGCGGCGGGGATGTTCTGGGCCACCTGGACGGCGCCTGTATTTTGCGGCGTCACCAACTGACCAAAGACCCAACCAGCCTGGCCGCGATAGTCGATCTGCCACCAATCGCCCGCCGGGTTTTTGCCCGTAACCGGGAATCTCTCGCCCTGGTTGGCCGAGCCGAGGATATTGTAGGTGGTGCCCGGCCCCTGGCGGATGTTGATGGCGCTGTTGATGACCACCTCGGCCAACTGCGGTGTGGGCGTCGGTTCGGGGGTGGGTGGATCGGCGGGTGGGGCCTGTTCGCCCTCACCGGGTTGCCCCTCCTCGGCGGGGGGTTGGTCTGCCGAGGCCTGTCCTTCAGCCGGTGGGGGCGCCTGCTCGCCGGCCTGGATCGTCGCCAGCGCCATTGCCGTGGCGACGGCGTTGGGGTCCACCTGCACGGGCGCCTCTTCGGGGGTGGGTGTGAAAGTAGGCGGCGGCGTGCGCGTCGGTTCGGGCGGCGGCGCGGCGCTGACGCAGCCCACCAACAGGACGGCAATCATCGCTGCCCACACGAGCGGCATCAGAGGTAAGCGTGCTGGTTTCTCAATCTGGTTTGGTTTTTGCATTGGATTCTGCATTGGTCTACTGTGAGAATGGTACAAAACAGTTGAACACAGCGATCGCTGACGTTTCACGGAGAACACCGAGGAGAACGCATTGGCTCGTTCGGTGGATCAAATCCTCTGTGTGCTCGGTGTCTCCTCGGTGTTCCTGCTGTGCACTGCCATTTTCATGGCGCTACGCGCCCACTTAGTGAATGAGATCGGTGACCACAGGTCACGGCGTCTGTTTATCCTGAGCGCTGTTTGAAAACCGGAATTATTTGAAGGAGTAAGCGTCTTCACAAAGTCCGGTTTTCGAATCAACCGCAGGATAGAAGTCGAAGTTTGGTTGGTTGAGTATAGCACATTGACTATACGACGACCAAACATGGGGGTTGGTTCCCGCTTACCCTGCCCGGCTGCGACGGGCGCGCGGTGGCGGTTCGCTCTGGCGCTGGCTGCGGCTGCCGCGGTAGCTGGGTGCAATAATGCCCCAAAAGCGACAGCGACGCACGTCAAACATGCGGCTGCGGAGCCACGGCTCGATCGCTTTCGGCTCGGCGCTGGTGGTGATCACGGTGGGCAGCAGGGCGTTGTAGCGGTGGTTGAGCAGTTGGAAGAGTTTTTCGCGCGCCCACGGGGTGGCGCTTTCGGTGCCCAGATCATCCAAGATCAGCAGCGGCGCATTCTTGATCTCATCAAAACGCCGGTCATACGAGGCGCCGGCCTGCGGGCTAAACGCGGCGCGCAGATGGTCGAGCAGGTCGGGCGTCACGATGAGCATGACATCATGCTGGCCGCGCGCCACCAGATCGTTGGCGATGGCGGCGGCCAGGTGTGTCTTGCCGCAGCCGTTGACCCCCGCCAGCACCAGCCAACCCTGGGGGTCTTGCGCGTAGGCGCGACATGCCTCGAAAACTTCTTGCAAATTGACCCGTTCTTCGGCGCTGAGGTCGCTGCGGCGCACATCGAACGCGGCAAAGCTCTTTTCGGCGTGCAGGTTGAGCGAGCTGAGGTCGCTCTGGGCGGGGTTGCTGCCGGCGCGGAAGTCGGGCGCCGTAATGACGAAATGATTGACCAGGCGTTGGTCGAGCAGGCGGCTGCGCAGCCGGGGCTCCATCTGGTCGAGCCGCTGGTTGGTAGTGATGACGGTGGGCAACTGGGCGTTGTAACGATGGTTGAGCAATTGGAAGAGCTTCTCTTGCGCCCACGGGGTGCTGCTCTGTGCGCCCAGGTCATCGAGGATCAGCAACGGTGTATTGCGGAGTGTTTCAAACAGCTCATCATAGGCGATCTCGCTGTCGGGGCTAAAGGTGGTGCGCAGATGGTCGAGCAGGTCGGGCGTGACCATAAAGAGCGCGGGTTCGCCCAGGTCGAGCCGCGCATTGGCGATGGCCGCGGCCAGATGGGTCTTGCCGCACCCATAGGCGCCGGTGAGCAACAGCCACCCTTCCGGTTCTTGCGCATAGTGAATACAGGTTTCATAGGCGCGGCGCAGGTTTTGCTGGTGTTCGGGCGCGCAATGACCAGGTTCGCGAAGAAAGCTCTCAAAGGTCAGGCGTTCGAGCGCGTCCAGGCTGCCCAGCCGCTGAAGGCTGCGCAGCCGTCGCTCCAGCCGGGCTTGCTGGCGGCAGCGACAGGGGATCGCCTTGCCAAAGTCGACGTGA
>JAHDWG010000083.1:16800-21437 GCA_023384495.1 Caldilineaceae bacterium | reverse complement strand
TGGGCATAAAGCACAGTGAATAGCCAGTGACGAGTGATGAGTGATGAGTTTGGTAGGCAAGCAGCCGACCGTCGCGCTGGTGCATGATTGGCTCAACCAACTGGGGGGCGCAGAAAATGTGCTCGAGGCATTGGCCGCAGTCTTCCCCCAGGCGCCGGTCTATACCAGTATGTATGCCCCCGCGCAGATGCCCGAAGCCTACCGCAGGTGGGACATTCGCACCAGCTTTATGCAGCGACTGCCCGGCGTCACCACCCACCACCAGGCCTACCTGCCCCTCTATCCACTGGCCTTTGCTACGACCGATCTCAGCGGTTATGACTTGGTGCTCAGCAACAAGAGCGGTTTTTGTCACGGCGTGCGCACCCAAGCAAAGCCGGGCGCAACGAAACGCGCTGTCCACGTCTGCTATTGTCTCACGCCCACACGCTATCTCTGGCTCTTTGACCAGTATCGCAAACGAGAACATTTGAATGGCGTGCTCAGCGCCCTCTTGCAGCCGGTGTTGGCGCTGCTCCGACGATGGGATTGGGCCGCGGCGCAGCGCGTGGATCATTTCATCGCCATTAGCACCACAGTGCAACAGCGTATCCAGGACATCTATGGGCGCACAAGCGTTGTCATCCACCCCCCGGTCGACACCTGCTTCTTTACACCACATCCTGAGACCCTGCCCGGCGACTATTTCCTGATTGTGAGCCGGCTCATCCCCTACAAACGGATCGACCTGGCTGTTGAGGCGCTGCGCCATCTGCCCGACCAGCGGCTGCTGATTGTGGGCGAAGGACGCGACCTGGCGGCGTTGCAGGCTCAGGCGCCGCCCAACGTCACCTTCTTGGGCCGCCAGCCGCGCACCCGTGTGCGGGAACTGTTGCAGGGCTGCAAGGCGTTTCTCTTTCCAGGCCTGGAAGATTTTGGCATTGCGCCGGTGGAGGCCATGGCGTGTGGCCGCCCCGTGATCGCCTTTGGCGGCGGCGGCGCGTTGGATACGGTGGCGCCCGGCGTCACGGGTCTTTTGTTTGCCGAGCAGAGCGTTGCATGTCTGCTCGACGCCTTGCGACAATTCACGCGCGAACGGTTTGACCCGGTAGCCTGTCGCGCCCAGGCTGAGCGCTTTAGCACAGAGAATTTTCACCGCAAGCTCCGGGGTTATTTGGCGACGATTGACGGTGGACGATTGACGGTGGACGATTGACCATGGAAGTGCGCGAATATGGGCAGATTCTGCGCCGCCGCTGGTGGCTGCCGCTCGTAGTTATGGGGCTTGTGGCGTTCTTCAGCGCGCTACAATTGCGTCCCTGGCAGACGCCGTCGCCCACCTATGCCGCCTCCATGCGATTGCTGATTGGCGTGTTGCCGGCCACCGACGACGATGGCACAGCCTATGACCCGCGCTATTACGCCTGGCTTACCAGTGAATACCTGGTAGACGATTTTACCGAAGTGGTGCGCAGCGAACTTTTTGCCCGCAACGTCAGCGCACGGCTGGCCGAACAATCGATCACTGTGCCGCCCGGCGCGATTCTGGGCAGCGCGGCCACCGGCAAGCAGCACCGCATTATCTCGCTGAGCCTCAACTGGGGTGATGCTGCCGAATTGGCCCAGATCGCCGACGCAGTAGCCGCCGAGTTGAACGAGAACGCACTGCTCTATTTCCGCCAACTGGGCACCGACCGGGCCGGCGTGACCCTGATCGACGGCCCCACCATCGGTATGGTCGGCCCCAGCCTGCGCAATCGGCTGGAATTTCCGTTGCGTCTCTTGTTGGGGTTGCTGGTTGGCATTGCTTTGATCTTTTTGCTAGACTATCTCGATACATCGGTGCGCAGCCGCGCCGCGCTCGAAGAGTTGGGCTTTGTCGTCATTGCTGAGATCCCGCGGCATCGATAGGGCCTATAGAGAGGGACTATGACGATTCAAGAGTATCTTCGTATCCTGCGCCGCCGCGGGTGGATTATTGTGGCCGCCATGATGCTGGCGGCGGTGGCTGCCTATGGGGTGAGCTTTCTGCAGGCGGAGCTATACCGCGCCACCGTCTTTGTCAGCACGGTGCCGGCGCGCCCCGACTGGGGGTTGGGCAACACGGCGAAAGACCTCATGCGCAACTTTGCCACCAATATCAAAACCTTTGAGCTGGCGCAAGATGTGATTGCCCGTGCGCAACTGGATAAAAACCCGTATGACCTGCTGGCCAATCTCCAGGTCGAACCAGACTCAAGCACCTTTACCATTCGCATCCAGGCGCGCGACCGCGATGGCGAAGTGGCCAAGGTGGTTGCCCTGGCCGTGGCCGACGAGTTTGTCGAAGAGCGCACCGCCTATTACGCGCAACAAGACAAGGACAATCGGATCGAAGTAAAGATCGTCAGCCGCGCCATCAACTATGAACAGATTCAGCCCAAACCGCTGGTCAACGCCGTGGCCGGCGCCGTGTTGGGTTTGTTGCTTGGGATTACGCTTGTGCTGCTGCTCACGTGGATGGAGGCCGATCTGTTGCGCACGCCGGCCGCCGTGGAGCGCGCCCTCGAGATTCCGCTATTGGGCGCCATCCCGCAGACAAGCAGCCCCCGCGAGAATCCTCCCCCTACGGTTCAGCCGGGCCGCATGGCCGTCCCCAAGACGGCATAGGCGACTGTTTGTGTTGCACATGAAAGTTCCACCTATCGATTGTCACCCTTGAACCACTTAAGACTGCCGGCGTCCCTTCCAGCCCGTCTGTTGGCGCTGGCCATCGTCCTTTATGCGCTCATTTTCAGCTATCTGACCATTGTGCGCTTCTATGCCTTTGAAGCGCGTGCGCTGGACATGGGCAACCTCAACCAGGCCATCTGGAACACGGCGCACGGCCAGCCCTTCCACTTTACCAACCAGCCGGGCGCCGTCAACCGCCTCAGCCTGCATGTGGAGCCAATCCTGCTCCCCATTGCCGCCCTCTATCGGCTCTACCCAGGCCCACCCATGCTGCTGGCCTTGCAGGCCACGGTGGTGGCGCTGGGCGCGTGGCCGCTCTTTGCGCTGGCGCGTCACCGGTTGGGCAGCGACTGGTGGGCATTGCTCTTTGGCGTGGCGTTTCTCCTCAACCCCACCATCCAGGCCGCCAACTGGTTGGAATTTCACCCGGTGACGCTGGCGCCCACCTTTCTCATCGCGGCTTTCTATTTTTTGGTGACCGGGCGCACTGGTTGGTTCGCCTGTTTTGCCGTGCTCGCCGCCGCGTGCAAAGAGGAGATTGCGCTGCTCATCTTGATGATGGGGCTTTATGCTTGGGCAATCCTGCGCCGGCCTCGGCTGGGGTTGGCAACCATGACGCTGAGCCTGGCGTGGGCCCTCACCGCGGTGTTGGTGATCCAGCACTGGTTTGCCGACGGCAACATCCACTGGGCGCGTTACGGCTATCTGGGCGACACCCCGTTGCAGATGGTGGGCGCCCTGCTCACGCGTCCGGATCTAATTTGGGTGCAACTGGCGCAGGCCGATGCGCTCTCGTATATGGGCCTTCTCTTGTTGCCGGTGGGTTTCGTCGCGCTGCTGGCGCCCGAGGTGTTGATCCTGGGGCTGCCTTCATTGGGGATCAACCTGTTGGCTGATTTCCCTCCCATGCACCAGGTGACAACGCTAATCTATGCCGCACCGATTGCGCCTTTTGTGCTCATGGCCGCTGTGATTGGCGCACGGCGCGCGGTCATGTGGGTGGCGCGGGCCACCGCATCTCGCCCGCAGGCCCGGCGTATCCGCTATGTGGGGCTGCCACTGGCGTTGCTGATCGGCGTCTCTGCCCTTTTTGCGCACCAACAATTCGGCTACCTGCCGGGCGGCGGCAACTTTCGCCTTTACACCATCACCGACCATCACCGGCGCGCCGCCGCGCTGCTTGCCCATATCCCCCCCGAGGCCCGGGTGTCGGCGCAAGACCGGCTCAACCCCCACGTGAGCGGCCGCGAGACGGTCTACATCTTTCCACGGATTGATGACGCCGACACCATCTTGCTCGATGTGACTGGCCCAGCTTGGCCGCTTCACCCTGCCGATGTGCGGCGCGCGGTGGATGAACTGCTGGCCGACGATTTTGGCGTTGCAGCCGCCGACGACGGCTATCTGCTGTTGCGTAAGGGTGTTGCTGCCCAGACGATGCCGGCATCGTTTTACAGCGCCTGGCGCGCGCCGATGCCTGTGGGCAGCGATGCGATCCTTACAGCAGACGGCGCGCTCGAATTGCTCGATGTACGCGTTGCCACCGATAGCCACGGCGAACTGGTGACCCAACTGGTATGGCGCGCGCTGAAACCGATCGACCGGGCGCTGCGTTTCTACATCGCCTATCTGGACCGCACAGGCGCGGTCATACACGACACCGAATTTTACCCGCCCGTGGTCGAACTATGGTATCCTACGTCAAAGTGGACGCCCGGCGAGCCTGTGCTCGTGCAGACGCTACCGTGGACCTTGGAAGCTGGCGCATTCACGCTGGCGGCGGCCGTCGAGGATGCTCTGGGTGGCGATCGCTTACCATTGGCGCCCGGCAATGCCGAACTGGTGTTGCTCGAAGGAGATACGCTTGCCCGCTTGGGGCATTACCAGCAGACGTTGCCCTTGGGGTGGGTGGCGACGCCCGTCACCGCCATCCCAAGTGACCCAAT
>JAHDWG010000083.1:0-16790 GCA_023384495.1 Caldilineaceae bacterium | reverse complement strand
CCAATGGTGGAGGCGGCCTTTGGCAATCAGGTGCGGTTAGAGGGCTGGCGCCTGAGCCGCACAACCGTCGCCCCTGGCGAACTGATCCATTTGGCGCTGGGGTGGCGCACGTTGCAGCAGCCCGTGTTCGATTATTCGGTCTTTGTTCATCTGTTGGACTCCAACGGCGTCAAGGTGGCGCAACTGGATTGGCAGCCGCACGACGAGTTTGGGCCACGGCCTATGACGACGTGGCGTCCGGGGCAGACCCTCTTGGATGAACAGGAGTTGTTGACGCCCAGTGAGTTGGCGCTGGGCGACTATACGCTCGTCCTCGGCGTGTATGATTGGCGCACCGGGGAGCGACTGGCTGTTGAAGGCGCGGGGGTTCGCCCTGAACAAGCGGCGGAGCAAGTTATCCAGATTGAGATCATACAGGTGAGAAGATAAATCCATGACCAATCTCATCACGCTGACCGACCCGCGCAGCGCGGCGGCGGAAGCCTACCAAAGCTTGCGCACAAATATCGAGTTTGCCCGCCTGGAGCACCCTTTGCAGACCTTGCTGGTGACCAGTGTGGATGACACCACCGACAAAGGTCGCACCCTGGCCAACCTGGCGGTGGTGATGGCCCAGGCTGGCGACCGGGTTATTTTGGTTGACGGTGATCTGCGTCATCCCCAGCAACATGAGATTTTTGGGGTCGCCAATCAGGTGGGTGTGACCACCTGGCTCGCCGCGGGGGCCAGCGCGCCTGACGGCGCGCTGGGCTCGCCGCCTTTGCAACCCACCGCGGTCGAACGGTTGCAGATCTTGACCGCGGGGCCTGGCGCGGCGCATCCGGCCTCGCTGTTGAGCACACATCAATTGGCCAAGGCATTCACGGCGTTGCGTCCCCTGGCCGACTATGTGCTCTGTGATGCGCCCCCTGTGCTGGCCGTGACCGACGCCGCGCTCTGGGCCAGCCAGGTGGACGGGGTGGTGCTGCTCGTCAATGCCGGCGCAACTCGCCGTGAACATGCCCTGCGCGCCCGTTCGGTTTTGGAGCGCGTCCATGCGCGCGTTGTGGGGGCGGTGCTGGTCAACGCCGAGCGCGATGCGGTGCTTTCGGGCTATCAATAATTGCGTGTGGGGATGTTGCCTATAAGGGGCAACGGGTGCGGGCCTTTGTATGTGGATGCGCCGTGATGTAAGTTTGAATGGATCGGGCGCGTGGGTGGTGAGACTATGGTGCAGCCACGGCTGGTTCAATCGACGCCGGCGCTTGCGGCCGCGTTGCGCACGATGGATCAAGCGCAATTTTTCGTGGTCCACGGCGTCTGTGCGCGGGCAGATCGTCTGGCGCCCATGTACCAACTGCCCGGCGACTCGATCGCGGACGAGGCGCCCGCGGCGGCGCATCTGATCAGCCATGTGGCGGAACGACTGCGCCGCCTCGCCGCCGCCTACGCCGAATGGGACGTGTTTGACGCGCCGGCCTATTTCGACCTGGACGCGGCGCACGCTGATGCATTGGTAAGGGTGATCGAGCGAGTCAGTACGGTGCATGTGGTCTTCTTTGCCGACCTGTTGCTGCCCTCCTTCAAGGCGGCGTCCTGTTATTGGGCAACCACCTTTGCCCCGGCCTATGTCCAGATGCGCCAAGACCCGGCGATTGCCCGCCATGTTCACGATGGGTTAGAGCCTGTGATGCTCGACCACTGGCAGCGGCTGTGGGCCGTCATCCAACAGGCGCGTGCGATCCTCAGCGAGGATGTGGGTTTTCTGGCGACCAATGGCGCGGCGGACGAGCGCAATCGTTGGCAGCCCTGGTGGCGGACGCCGCCGCGGCCTGGTTTGGATGCCCGGCTCGCGCCCGCCCTGGCCCAAACGCCAACGTTGACCCTGACGCTCGATTTTGCCTTGCCGGCCCATCGCCAACCAGGGCGTTTGCGTCGCCTGCGCGCCCACCGTGAGCGCCGCCGGCGCGAACGGCGCGGCCGCACCGCTCGCTGATATATCGTCCCATCGTCTATCGTCCATGCCTCAATTACGCAAGGAGCAATCCATGCAGACCCTGCTCGTCACCGGCGGCGCCGGCTTTATTGGCTGTAATTTTGTGCGTTATTTGTTGCAAAAATACAGCGATGTTCGCGTGGTTGTCTATGACAAGCTGACCTATGCGGGGCGGCTCGAAAATCTGGCCGACGTGGCGGAACAGTTTGCCGGGCGCTACCAGTTTGTCCAGGGCGACATCTGCGACGCTGGCCGGGTCGAAGAAACTATCCGCACCCATGGCATCGACACGATTGTCAATTTTGCCGCCGAGACGCATGTCGACCGCAGTATCCTCGACCCTGACGCGTTTATCCAGACCGATGTCTATGGAACCTATGTGTTGCTGGAAGCAGCGCGCAAATTGGGCAACCTGCGCTATCACCAGATCAGCACCGATGAGGTCTATGGGCACATTCATGGCGGCCACCGCAGCCTGGAGAGCGATAACGTGGCCCCGCGCAGCCCCTACGCGGCCAGCAAAGCCAGCGCCGATCACTTCGTCAGCGCCTACCACATCACCTATGGGCTGCCGGTGACCATCAGCCGGGGCGCCAACAACATTGGACCCTATCAATATCCCGAAAAGGCGGTGCCGCTCTTTGTCACCAACGCGCTGAGCGACCTCCCTTTGCCTGTCTATGGAGACGGCCGCCAGATGCGTGACTACCAATACGTGACCGACCACTGCGAGGGCATTGACCTGGTGTTGCGCAACGGTGTGATCGGCGAGGTCTACAACATTGGCACGGGCGCCGAGATGACCAATCTAGAGATGGTTGAGATTCTGCTCGACGAGCTGGGCAAACCGCGCACGTTGATCCAGCATGTGGAAGACCGTCTCGGCCACGACCGGCGCTATTGCATGGATGTAAGCAAGCTCATGGCGTTGGGCTGGGAGCCGGACTACAATCACGAAGAGGCTATCCGCGCCACCGTCCGCTGGTATTTAGAGAATCGCCGGTGGTGGGAGCCGATCCGCAACGGGGAATTCAAGCAGTATTATCAGAAGCTGTATGGCAATCGCAAGGTCTTGGCCATGCCGCCTGAAGCTGAGTATACAAACGCAAACAACTGATGGGTCTGCATGTTCGCAAGCGCTGAGATCATCCTGGTCGCTGTTGCATCCCTGGTTCTGCTCAGTATCATCGCGAGCAAAATTTCGGATCGGTTTGGCATTCCGGCCCTCTTGCTCTTTTTGCTTTTGGGCATGCTGGCCGGCTCTGATGGGCCTGGCGGCATCTATTTTGATGACCCTGCGTTGGCCCAGTTCATTGGCGTCATCGCGCTGGCGTTGATCCTGTTTTCGGGCGGGCTGGATACCGAATGGCAAAGCGTGCGCCCGGTGGTTGTCTATGGCTTGCTCCTCTCGACGGTGGGCGTCTTTATCACGGCGCTGGTGGTGGGGCTGGCAGTGCAATGGCTGCTGGGCTTTTCTCTGTTGCAGGGGCTGCTGGTGGGGGCGATTGTTTCATCCACCGACGCCGCTGCGGTCTTTTCCATCCTACGCTCCAAAGGGATCAACCTCAAGGGGAACCTGCGCCCGTTGCTGGAGCTCGAGTCGGGCAGCAACGATCCAATGGCCGTCTTCCTCACCGTCGGGTTGATCCAGTTGCTGACCCAGCCCCAGATGCAACTCACCGATTTGCTCGTGCTCTTTGTGTTGCAGATGGTGCTGGGGGCGGTTGCGGGCTATGGTATGGGTCGGCTGCTCTTATTGTTTGTCAACCGGCTTCATTTGGGGTATGAGGGCCTCTATCCCGTGCTGTCGCTTGCGATGGTGCTCTTGACCTATGGGCTGACGGACTTGATCGGCGGCAACGGATTCCTGGCCGTCTATCTGGCCGGGATCGTAGCGGGAAGCCAGAGCTTTATCCATAAGCGCAGCCTCTCGCGTTTTCACGATGGCATGGCCTGGCTGATGCAGATCACCATGTTCCTCACGTTGGGGTTGCTCGTCTTTCCCACCCAGTTGGTGGCGGTGATGGGCGGTGGGCTGCTGATTGCGTTGGTGCTGGTGTTTTTTGCGCGGCCGGTCAGCATCTTTTTAACGCTGACGATCAGCCCGTTCAACTTGCGCGAGAAGGCTTTTCTGTCGTGGGTTGGATTGCGGGGGGCGGTGCCGATTGTGTTGTCCACCTTCCCGTTTCTGGCCAGCCTGCCCGAGGCCAATCTTATTTTCAACGTGGTCTTCTTTATTGTGTTGATTTCGGTGTTGTTGCAAGGGACAACCGTGCCCTGGGCGGCGCGTTGGTTTGGCGTGGACGCGCCAGGGCCACCCAATCGTGTTCATCCGCTCGAGTACAACCCAATCGGCGGCATCAAAAGCGAACTGCGCGACCTGCCCGTGCCAGCCCACTCCGTTGTGGTCGGCAAGCGGATCGTTGAACTTCCGCTCCCAGCCGAGTTTCTCATTGTGCTCATCGCGCGCGACGATGACTTTATATTGCCCAGCGGCGCGACCATGATTTTGGCCGGGGATACTTTGGTGACGCTGGCGGAAGGCGAGGTCTTTCAGCGTGTGAAAACGCTCGTCAATAGCCCGGCCTGAGTCGATGGATTAGAGCTTACGCAAGCCTTAGCTGGACACGCGCTTATGGATCGTGAAACTTCCCCTGGCAGGCGTCAGGCGCTGCGTACGTTATGTGTGTGGAGACGATGGAACCATCGATTGTGGCGGGCTGCCCACAAGACCTGACGCGCCTGCGCCGCTTGCTCACCCATGGCCGCCGTGTCTATTGCAACACCGGCGACGAAGACCTGGCCGGCCTGCTTGAACGGCATCTGGTGTTGTTGGGTGAACAGGGCGAGCGACTCTGGGGTGGCGTGGGTGTGGAGCTGGAGCAGCGACCGGCAACCTTGCCGGCTCCCGCGCCAGACCGGACCTATCTGCGGCTGTTGGCGCTGACCGCCGGCTATGCGCCCATCCCCGACGGCGTGCGGCTGCTGACCGCGGTGGTGGATGTGCTGCAAGCCCAACCACACCGCACTCTGGCCATTGCCTACGCCGACGAGCCGTGGCTGGCTGAGACGCTTGCGGTAGCGGGTTTTGCCCTTACCGAAACAGTGCAGACCTTCCAGCTAGATGTGCGCGAACTCCCGGCGTCACTGCTGACAGAGCGGACAGCGACGGCGGTGCTGCGCCCCATGCGCCCTGGCGAGCTGGACGCGGTGGCCCAACTGGACGCGGTTACGTTCGAGCCGCTCTGGCATTTTGGCCGCCGCACGCTCTGGGAGCTCTTCTTCAGCAGCCACATGCAGGTGGCGCTGATCGACGATGAGATTGTCGGCTATGCGGCGTTGGCGCAGACCGGCGGCGAGGCGCACCTCACGCGGCTGGCCGTTCACCCGCGGGTGCAAGGGTGGGGCATCGGCCGCCGTCTGCTGGTGAGCGCGCTGCTCTATGCCCAGCGCCACCATGTACACACAGTTTCGCTCAACACCCAGGCAAGCAACCAGCGATCTCAGCGTTTTTACCGCTCACTCGGTTTCGCCCCCACCCAGCAACAAACCCCGGTCTACACGCTCGAAATCGCCGGGCAGCGGGAGACAAACCGCGATCCATCCCCATAACGTGGAGTTATCCACCATGTTATCCCCAATTGTGCCGCGCCGGCGCGCCTGCAAACTCGTCACTGCCGCGTGCGGATTTCCACAAAGGTAGTCTGGCCGGGGTTGACGGTGAGGTCGGCGCGGATGCTTTCACCGTTGACCGAACCCACGATCACATAGGCGCCCGGCGGCGCGCCGTCCATGGCGCCGTTTTCGCCCCACGCCGGGTTGGGCAGAATGCTCTCGCCTTCGAGATAGGTTTCGATCTGGCGCGCCCAGGTGGCGACGCCGCCCTGAAAACGGGCCAGCGTGAGCCGTGCGCCGGGCCAGGTGCGCCCATCCGCCGTGAGCAGACGCACGGCCACCGCGCCCGTGTCGCCGATGGGCTGCATCCACAGATAGGGGTTGACGCTGTGGCGATAGGTATTGGCGCCGACTCGGATTTCGACATGGAGATGGGGGCCGATGGCGATCCCGGTCATGCCCACCGCGCCCACCACATCCTCAGGGCCAACGCGCTGGCCCACCGCCGCAAAAACCTGGCTCAGGTGGCCGTAGAGCACGTAGACATCCAGCTCGCCGTCGCCCACCGCCAGCCGCCGATCCAGCCGGATGACCACGGTGTTGCCATAGAAGTTGTTGTAGGGGCCGAGCAGTTCGCCGTCATCCGGCCCGGCGTGGACCACCTCGCCCTCGGTGGCGGCCAGCACCGGCGTCCCCATCGGGTTGGAGATGTCGACACCGTGGTGGGGGCGATAGCGGTTGCCGGCGGTGGAGCCAAACTGATAGCTGGGGCTGGCCAATTGATTGGGGGCCGACGGCAAGAAGGGGCGCCCCACCCAGAAGTGGTCATTCTGTTCGGGCGGCGGCGGCGTAAATGACGACCAGAGGCGGCCCGGCTCAATCGGCAACGGGACGGGCGTCGGCGTGGGCGGCGGCCCTTGGGGGATGGCTTCCGCCGCCGGGGTGCGCGTGGGGGGCAGCTTGATCCCCACCGCGGGGATGATGCGCACCTGGGGCAGCGACGAATCGGGGGGCGGGGGCGGCTCGGTGGGCAGCGCCGTTGGCGTTGCCGTCGGCGCGCGCACCACCGCCACCTTGGTGGGCAGCGGGTCGGGCAACACGAGGGTGTCGGCCGCGGCGGGTGGGCCTTCGTCCGCCAGCCGCCCCGCGCGATCGGTCCCATCGATGGCGACATCCGGCGCAGCGGGCGGAGCTGTAGCTGTCGGGGTAAGAACCTGGGCCGAAGCCAGTTGCGAGACGGAGAGGCCGGGGGCAGCGGGTGGGGCCACCACCGGGCTGTTGTGCGGCCAACTCAACCAGGCGATGAGCGCCAATGCGCTAAAAAAGCTGACACGGACCGGGGCTGGCAGCCGCAAGCGACGTGGGGTGAGACCCTTCGGCGGCCCATCGTCCTGTGGTACAATGGCCGCATCCGCATGTTCACCGGCATCATCAGAGATAGGCGTCTTGATCATTGCATCCAAAATAGGACTTACACAGGCCTTGATTGAGCGCACGGTAATAAAGTGCAAATCTTCTCGTGGCATCCATCAGGCGCTGCGTAAGTCATGCAAAATAAGAATTTACGGATCATGCACTTCGATATTTTTACGCTCTTTCCACAGATGTTTGTCGGCCCGTTCGCCGAAAGCATTATTCAGCGTGCGCTGGCCAACAATCTAGTTTCGGTAGCGTTGCACAATATTCGCGACTATACCACCGACCGCCACCATGTCTGCGATGACACCCCCTATGGCGGCGGCGGCGGCATGGTGATGAAGCCCGAACCGATCTTTCGCGCCGTGGAGACTGTGCTGACGCGCCCGCCGGGCTGGGTTCTCGGCCCGGAAGATGCCTATCACAACCTTCCACCGTGGGACGTGGAGGCGCCGCCTTCCCCCCCCGAAGGGACGCCCATCATCCTGCTTTCGCCGCAGGGCCGGCTGCTCAACCAGCGCATTGTGGACGAGTTGAGCGCGCACCGCCGCCTGGCGCTGGTCTGCGGTCGCTACGAAGGGGTCGACGCGCGCGTGGCCAGCCAATTGGTCACCGACGAGATCAGCATCGGCGACTATGTGCTCAGTGGGGGGGAACTGGCCGCCATGGTGCTGGTGGACGCCATCACGCGGCTCTTGCCCGGCGCGTTGGGGGACGCCCTGGGCTCACACCAGGACAGCCATTCTCCGGGGTTGAGCGGCCTGTTGGAGGGGCCACACTATACCCGACCGCCGATCTTTCGCAACGAAGCCGCACCCGAGATTCTGTTTAGCGGCCATCATGCCAATGTGCGCAAGTGGCGGCGCGAACAGGCGCTTCTCACAACCCTGCGCCGCCGGCCCGACCTCCTCGAACAAGCTGAGCTGAGCTCGAACGATCTGACCTTTCTCCGGCAACATGGCTGGCAACCGCAGCCATAGGGCTGGTCGAGGTTACAACTCTTTGATTATAGGCAGGTGGGGGAGTTCAGACAAATTGATGAAACGCAATACAGCTTGACGGTTGCTCTGCTCAAACCACCTCTGCCAACGGCGCAACAGCGACCATAGCCCTCATAGTTTCAACCCGCTCATCACCACACCTGAGATAAAGTAGCGCTGCGCCACGGCGAAGAGGGCGAGCACGGGAACGGTCATCATGGCGGCGGCGGCCATGAGCAGGTGGTCGCGCGGGTCTGTGGTTTCGAGGGGGATATATTGGAAGAAGCGCATCCCTACCGCGGCCGTGTAGAGCCGTGCGGTGTTGAGATAGATGAACGGCCCAAAAAAGTCGTTCCAATCATTGAGAAAGGTGAGAATGGCCACCGTTGTCAATGCCGGCTTCATCAGCGGGGTGATGATCCGCCAGAGGATCTGGAACGGATTGGCGCCGTCGATGGTGGCTGCTTCGTCTAGATCGCGTGGGACGCTCATAATGAACTGACGCAGCAGAAAGATCATAAACGCGCCCCCGCCCAGCCAGGCGCCGACGGTCAGGGGCACATAGGTGTC
This sequence comes from Caldilineaceae bacterium, assembly GCA_023384495.1. Classification (GTDB taxonomy): domain Bacteria; phylum Chloroflexota; class Anaerolineae; order Caldilineales; family Caldilineaceae; genus CFX5. Next base: position 8,234 of record JAHDWG010000083.1, on the reverse strand, counting down.
GATAAACTTCAGCCGATACCAGAGCAGATATTGCGGGATCAGCGTCACTACACCGGGGATCATCATCGTCCCCAGCATGAGGACGAACCAGATATTCTTGCCCACAAAGTTGAAGCGGGCAAAGGCGTAGGCTGTCATCGTGGCCGTGATAATGGTGCCGGGGATGGTGATGGCGATAATGAGAAAGCTGTTGAGCATCCACCGGCCAAAGGGGGCGGCCTCAAAAACCTTGGTGTAGTTGGCCCACTGGGGCTCGCGAGGCCAGAGATGCGGCTCATATGAGCGCAATTCTTGCCATGTTTGCAGCGAGCTAGAGACCGTCCAAAAGAGGGGGAAGGCAAAGAGCAGTCCAGCCACCGTCAGCAGCACGTAGGCAATGACCTTGCTCATGAGCTGGCGCCGGCGCGACGCCTGCGAGGCGCTGTAGTCGCGTTGTGTGCTTTGGGGTGGCGTCATGGTTTTTGCGGTGGTCGCCATTGCTTGCTTACTCCCCGTAATAAAAGACCCACCGTTTGGACAGTTGCATCTGCACAATGGTGAGCGCCACAATGATAATGGCAAAAAACCAGGCCAGCGCCGCCGCATACCCCATGTTGAAGTAATCGAACGCGTGCTTCCAGATGTGGAGCGCATAGAACCAGGTGGCGAAGCCCGGCCCGCCCTCGGTAGCGACAAAGGCGGCGGCAAAGGTCTGCAACGCGCCGATGATGCCCAGCACCGTGTTAAAGAAAATTGTCGGCGTCAATAGGGGGATGGTCACGTTGCGGATGCGTTGCCAGGCGTTGGCGCCATCGATGGACGCCGCATCATAGAGCTCGGTGGGGATGCCTTGCAGCCCAGCCAGAAAGATGATCATCTGTGTGCCGCCGATGGTGCCCCACAGCCGCATGATGATCAGCGAGGGGATGGCCCAGTTGCGGTCGCTAAACCAGCCGGGCGGGTTGATCTCAATCGCCCGCAGCGCCTGGTTCACAATGCCAAAGTCGGCGTTGAGCAACCACTTGAAGAGGATCACCGACGCCACCAGCGGCACCAGCGACGGCATGAAGAAGAGCGTCCGGTAGATGGCGACCCCGCGCAGCTTGGCGTTGAGCATGATCGCGAGCAGCATCGAACCGAGCACCCCCAGCGGCACCGCCACCACCGAGAAATAGAACGTGCGCCACAGCGAGGGCCAGAAGAGCTGGTCGCCCGTGAACATGCGGGTGTAGTTGCCGGCCCCGATCCACCTGGGCGGGCTGAGCACCGAATATTCGGTAAAGCTCAAATAGAGTGAATAGAGCCCCGGACCGACAAATAGGCCAAGAAACCCAACCAACCACGGCAACAAAAACAAGTAGCCATAGAGATTTTCACGCTGTTTTGCCCGTGACCACACCCGCGGGGTCGGGCGGGCGTCGGCGCCGCGAACTGTTGCGCTTGTCATCCCTCTCCATTCCTCAAGATCATACCGAAAACGCAACCATGACAGAGTATCGTGCGTGACCCATTGTGCAAGTTGTGGGATTGACCACACGCGCCTCATGGGTCACGCACGACGGCTTCTCGATCACGCCGCGGCCGGCATATCGAGCACCATTTGAATGTTGTTGTGCAGGTCTTCCAACCCCTTTTCAAACGGGATCGGCTGGTTGGCGTCCATCATCAGCGTCATCCACTGGGCGCAGGCGTCGGTATACTCGCGCCCGCGCGAGTTGGCCGGCGCATGGGCCGGGATCCCATTCTCCAAATTGGGGATAAACCACTCATGCACCGGGTCTTGTTCGATGAGCAAATTCACCACATCAGGGCGCACAAATGCGCCTTGCCCGGCCACCAGGTTGAAGCTGTAGCAGCCATCGGTGTTGGTGATGTGTTTCAGGAATTGGAACGCCTCTTGGGGATGCTTCGACTCTTTGAGGATATTCCAGGTGCCGCCGCGGATCTGTGAGGGGTAGCGGCCATTGTTGTCGGTGGGCAAGAGACCCTGGTGCACCCGCGCCACACTCTCATCCTGGATGCCGCGCTTGACATTGCGCACATTGAGCGAACCGGACCAGTTCATCGTGACCCGGCCTTCCATCTGCGCAGTGTCGATATTGTCGATCGTGCCTGGCGCCGGCAGAATCTTGTCTTCGACCGCAATTTTGTACGCCCAGCGCAGCCCTGCCTGCGCGTTCTCATCTTCAAGCAGCAGACATTGCGTGCCCTCAGCGTTGATCAGATCGCCGTTGAATGCCCGACAGAGCGTCACCAGCCCGGCTTCACCCCAGCTCATGTTGAGGCCAAAGCGCTCGTTCTCCTTATAGAGGCGGTGCGCCCATTCGGCGTAGGTCTCCATCGGCGTATCGTGCGCGATTGGGTCAGGCAACTCGATGCCCTCTTCTTCAAAATGGACAGCATTGATCACAAAGGTGTCGAACCCCGCCCAACCCCAACTGGGGAAGCCATAGAGGTTGCCCTGATAATGTTGCAAGACCATAAACTGTTCGAACCACTGGGAAAGGTCAGTATTGTCCGCCGCCACCAGATCATCAAGCGGGCCGATGATGTTACCGTTGATGGCGCGCCAGAAGTGAAAGTGCGACGGGTCAAACGCACAGATATCGCCCAGATCGCCAGCGGCAAACTGCGCATACATCTTGCCGTAATTGTCCTGCTGGCTGGAGCCGGTGAGCGGGCGGAACTCGATCTCTACGTTGGGGAACTGTTCCTGGAATGTTTCGATGCGTTCTTCATTCCAGCCGGTGCCGGGGCCGCGGAAGGTGTCCCACTTGAGCAGCACCTTGTCGCTGGCGGCGGCCTCACCACCGGTAGCGGGTTGGGGCGCCGCCGCGGGTGCGGCGCAGGCCGCCAATGTACCCAGGGCGGCTGCAGCGCCGGTCAGTTGCAAGAATTGACGGCGTGAGAGATTGTTCGACATCGTCATCGACCTCCTTTGGTCTTTCCGCGCTGATGGTTCGGTTGAATATCGCACAACGGTTGCTTTGACAACGCAATCAGGTTGAGTTGGATGCAAATCCGGACTTGCGTCTTCAAACAGGATTCAGCTAGAGCAAAAACAGAGCAAGATATCGAGTTGTGGCGCCACGAGGAGCGCTTGGGGCGTGTTGGCAAGGCCGCGCCGCAAACGTGTTCCCATTACATCACAACTTTAATAGACCTGCAAGTTGCCGAAATGGCGCGGGTGTATAGGTGACAGTCACTTCAAAAGTGACTATCACCTCACCCAACGGCCTTTTTCGCCCTTGAGTTCGTCGGCTATTGCAGCTATACTTACAGAAATTTCACACCAACATGGGAATGATGACACACCCGCAGGAGGAGACAATGACCGCACCCGTTGGCCTCAACATCTGGTCTGGATTGGTGGGCGACACGATGCCATATATTGACGAAGTCGGCTCGTATTTTGAGTCGCTCTGGTTCCCCGACCATGTGCAGTATGGCGCAAAGAACGTGGCCGAGGGCTGGAGTCTGCTGGCCTTTGCGTTGGCCCGCTATCCTGACAAGCTGCAGGGGCATCAGGTCTTGTGCAACAGCTTTCGCAACCCGGCGCACCTGGCCAAAATGGCCGCCACCTGCCAGATCCTTTCGGGTGGGCGGGTGGTGTTGGGTGGAATGAAGAGGAGTATCACGCCTACGGCTGGCCCTTCCCCAAGACATCGGCGCGCGCTGCCGAGCTGGCCGAAGCGATCCAGATCTGCCGCCTCATGTGGAGCGAAAGCCCCGCCACATTTGAGGGCAAACATTATCAGATTCGCGATGCCTATTGCCACCCGCACCCCAACCCCGCCCCGCCGATCATGGTGGGGGGGATGGGTGAGAAATATATGCTCCGTGTGGTGGCGGAACACGCCGATTGGTGGAACTATATCTACACCGACCGCGCAACCTATGCGCACAAACAGAATGTGCTCAAAAACCACTGCCTGGCCGTCGGCCGGGATTATGACGAGATTGTACAGGTGGTGGCTTCGCATATTTTGGTGGGCGAAACCGAGGCCGACCTCAAGCGGATGGCCGAGCAGCCTCATGTGCGGCCTACCAGCGCCAACGGCTTTGCCGGCGCGCCAGCGCAGGTGATAGAGATGCTTCACGCGGCGCTGGCCCAGGGCGCGCACCGCATCAACGTCGCCTTTGCCGACACCCCCCGCCTGGAAAGCACCCAACTCTTTATCGAGGAAGTGTTGCCCTATCTATAGAACGGAGAGCGCAGAACAAGCTGTTCTGCGCTCTCATTCGTGGCTCGTTTTTCTTGCCTGTTTATTGGATGGGCTGGAGCAGCACCACCTGTGTCTCTTCGGGCAGCGACGAGCGAGACGCTTTGTACATTTCTTGGGCATCGGGCGCAGCGGCGCCAAATTCCTTGAGGAATTTATCCACCGGCTCCAGCCCACCGGCGAGCTCATCATTCAGCCCGCCCTGGCGGTAGTGCATGGGGATCACCACCTTGGGCTCGAAGAGGCCAATCACCTCAACGGCGCGGGTCGGGTCTAATGTTTCGCCGCCACCGACGGGCACCAACAGCACATCGACATCACCGATGTTGAGCTCTTCGATTTCCGCCTGGGTAGGCAGCTCGCCAATATCTCCCAAGTGACCGACCGTCAGGTCGCCAAAGTCGAAGAAAAAGATGACGTTGCGTTCGCTGGCGGCGCGTGTCGCCTTGCGGTGATAGGTGGTGGCGCCGGTGACAAAGATGTTCTTCACTTCGTATTCGCCGGGGCCGCGTAGCACCTTGGGCTCACCTTGAACCCTGTCGATGGCGTTGTGGCCGGGCCGGTCGTGGCTCACGGTGACAATGTCGGCGCGTACTTTGGGCAGCGTCAGCCCCACACTGCGGTCATATGGATCGCAAAGCACCACACTGCCGCCTTCGCGCAGCCGAAAACACGAAAGGCCATACCAGGTAATGTCCATAGTTTTTCACCATTTTGCTAGCTTGTAGAGGTGACAGCCACTTTCAAAAGTCAATGTCACCTATATCAAATGTCACCTATATCACTTGTCTGCTGAACTGTTGGAACAAATGTTTTGTCTACTATACCGCAAGTTGACGCGGATGCCAAACGCGGGCCGCCCTTCAGTGTGGCGAAGGGCGGCGCCGGCATTGGTAACCCCTGGGAACGAATGAACGATTTCATCGTTGCTGGCCGGTTGCGACGAACCGATGCGCAGTGTTATGATAGCCGGCATTCTGACATGAAGTGCGAACGGAGGCGATACCTATGGATCGAAATCAGGTGCGGCAGGTGATCACGGCCCAATTCTACCAGTCGTTGGCTGAAAACCGCGTGCAGGTACAGTCGATCCCCCAAGACGAGCTACAGGGCCTTGTCAATGCGCTGGCCGATGGCGTCTTTGCCGCGGTGGCCGCGCTGGAGGATGAAGCGATTGAAGAGGAGGCGCCTTCCACGGCGCGTGGCGTAGCGCCTGCGGAGCCTGCCAACGAGGTGAAGCTCTGGCGCGGGCGGCCTTTCTTAAGCATCGGTGTGATCTACGAGTTGACTTCGCAGCGGCTACGGATTATTCGTGGCATCTTTGGCAACGTCATCGAAGAGATCGAACTTGTGCGCGTCAAGGATACACGCGTCAAGCAACACGCCGGCGAGCGGATGTTGGATGTGGGCGACATCACCGTGATCAGCACCGACCCCAGTACGCCCGAAAAGGTGCTCCACAATGTAAGCGACCCACTCGCGGTGCGCGAACTGATCCGGAATGCGACCATGGAAGAGAAGCAGCGCCGCGGGTTGCTCTATCGGGAAGAACTGAACTAACAATCATGAACCAACCCGTAGACATCGAAGCTGTAATCACAGCCACGCGCCGCGCCGGCCAATTGGTGTCGGAGATGCGCCGCAATGGGCTGCGCAACATCCAGAGCAAGTCCAGCGCCATCGACCTGGTGACCGAGGCGGACCTGGCGAGCGAAGCCTTTTTGCGCGAGGAGCTGAACAAACTCTTCCCCGCTGCCGGTTTTTGGGGGGAAGAAAGCAATCAGCAGCCCGACGCCGAGTTTTTCTGGCTGGTTGACCCCATCGATGGCACGGTCAACTACGCCAACGGGGTTGCGTTCTATTCGGTGACGGTCGCCCTCTACCATGCAGATGAGTGTCTGCTGGGCGTCACGGTGGAGCCGCCAGCGGGGCGCATCTATTGGGCGGCGGCGGGTGAAGGGGCCTTTCTGCGCGAACCAGGTGGCGACCAGCGGCGCCTGCGCGCCAATCAGGTGACTGGCCTGGAAAGGGCCTTTCTCACCACGGGCTTCCCCTATCACCGCGCCGAGAAGGCCGACAACAACCTGGCCGAGTTCGCCGCCTTTATCCGTCACAGCCAGGGGGTGCGCTGCATGGGCTCCGCTGCGCTCGACCTGGCCCACGTGGCCTCTGGCGCAATGGCGGGCTACTGGGAAGCATGGCTCAACCCGTGGGACGCCGCCGCCGGTGTGCTGTTGGTGCGCGAAGCTGGCGGTCTCGTGACCGATTATTGGGGTGCGCCGTGGCAATTGTCCAGTGCGACACTCGTCGCCAACAACGGCAACGCCGACCTGCATCAGGCCATGCTTGCGGTGATTGCCCAGGCGCGCGCCCAGCTCGATCAGCCAAATGGGTGATACGGCGAGGGACAGCCAGCTCAAAATCGGGTGGGACGGTGGAATGCGTTTCCGTGATGCCGATTGGCGCAGTGCGTTTGAGGTAACGCCAGGTCCCACCTTTCGCCCGGCCGTCACGCTACCCGTTCAATCGCCTTGCCCCCCATGACCATCCATGCAGAAAGGAGCCGGCCATGCCATCCATGTCCATCTCACAGATAGCCGAGTTTTTGCGGCCACCGCGCCACGCCATTTTGGCGACGAATGGGCGCGATGGCTCCCCACAACTCAGCCCCGTCTGGTATCTGTACGACGGTGGAGATCTGCTCATCAGCGCCGGCGCAACCACCGCCAAAGTGCGCAACCTGCGCCGCGACCCAAAGCTGAGCGTCTGCATCGACGGCGGCCACCCGGACGCCCGCTATGTGGTCATCTACGGTCGCGCCACCCTCGTCGAGCCGGATGAGCCGCTGCAAGAGGAGACTCGCTGGCGCATCATTCGGCATTATTATGAGACGGAAGCCGAGGCGCGCCAATATTATGAGTCGATCCGTGGTTCCCAAAGTGTGCTCATCGTGGTCACACCCGATAAAATCTTGAGCCAGGACTTTACCTAAAACCAGGGAGAACCGATCATGCGTCCCAACAAGTTGCGCCAACTGTTGCAAGAAGGCAAGCCAAGCATCTCCACCCATATCCACGCCACCTGGCCGTCGATCCTCGAGGCCATTGGCCACACCGGGCTGTATGACTATGTCGAGTTTGTGGCCGAGTATGGCCCCTACGACCTGCACGACCTGGACAACCTGGGCCGCGCCGCCGACCTCTATAACCTGGGCTTGATGATCAAGGTCGATTACGACACCCATCGTTTTGTCGCCCAACGTGCGATTGGCTCCGGCTTTGGCAGTGTGCTCTTCGCCGATTGCCACAATGTCGAAGAGGCGCGCGATTGTATCCTTTCGACCAAGCCGGATACACCCGAGGATGGTGGAACCTACGGGGTGGGCACGCGTCGCTTTGCCTATATGGGCTATGGCGGTGGCGTTGAATATGTCCAGGCGCTGCGCGATGTGGTGGTTATGCTCATGATCGAAAAGAAGGGCGCGGTCGAGCAGCTCGAAGAGATCCTCGCCCTGCCCGGGCTCGATATGATCCAGTGGGGCGGCGCCGACTACAGTATGAGCATCGGCAAGGCCGGCCAACGCAACGACCCAGGGATCAAGGCCACCGAGCGTCGTGTGATTGAGACCGCCCTCAAGATGGGGGTGCAGCCGCGCGCCGAGATTGGCAGCGCTGACGAAGCCAAATACTACCTTGACCTCGGTGTGCGCCACTTCTGCATCGGCACCGACATCAGCATCCTCTTCCAGTGGTGGAAGAGCAACGGTGACGCCCTGCGTAAAGTGGTCGAGCAAGTGTAGCACGAGGCTTACACTTTGAACGCAAAGGCGCAGAGATGTAGAGACGCATAGAAGGTCTTTGACCAACAACGTGGCGTCTTTGCCCCTCTGCGCCTTTGTATTCAGAAAATCCGCCAAGATTCGTTGTCCTACTGGCCACATGGCTTAATGCCATACTCCCCGCCTGGCCGGCCCCTAGATTGGCCATCAGGCCAGCCTACCCTCCGTGAACCCATGATATGATAGGGGGGACT
>JAHDWG010000671.1:1810-2503 GCA_023384495.1 Caldilineaceae bacterium | reverse complement strand
CCCCAAAACACGACCATCAGGGATGCCCAGAGCCAGAGATTAGCACCACCCCACAACAGCGTCGAGTCGACGGCATAGCCACCGAGATAGGCGGTCCAGTTCTGCCATAGATAGTCTGCGGCTGTTGGGATCGTCAGATTGGGGTTGGCGTAGGTGGGGATCTGGCGCAGCGCGATGGGGATCATAGGCGCCAGCAACACGCTCATGGAGATGCCGCAAAGCACAAGTGTCCGCAGGCGCCGTAAGCGATCGGGCTGGGTCATGGCCCAGGCGGCCCACCACCCATACCAGGCTGCCAAAATGAAAAGGGCGTTATAATGGGTCAACACCGCCAGCGCCGCGAGGAGAACAAAGCGCCCGTAGTTCTGCAGGGGTTTGTCTTGCGTTTGAATTGCCCGGACTAGCGCCCAGGCCGCGGTGGTTAGCGCCAGGAAGCCGACCGTATACATACGCGCTTCCTGACTATCGGCCAACCAAAAGGGAGATAGGGTGGAGATCAACACAGCGATAAGGCCAGTTGCGGGCGAGAAGAGGCGCACGCCAAGGAGGTAGAGGAGCGCCGTGCTCAGCAACCCTGCGGCCACACTGAGCCAGCGGGCCACAAACGCCAATCGCGCCGGTTGTTCGCCTACGGATACGCCCACTGTGTTAAGCCATCCATGGAGCGCCCAGTAATAGAAGGGCGGCTGAATG
>JAHDWG010000671.1:0-1800 GCA_023384495.1 Caldilineaceae bacterium | reverse complement strand
GGCAATCGTCGACAAGGGGCGTAAGGCCACATCGAGATTGCGCGCCTCATCCCACCAAATAGGTTGCCGGGTCAATTCATGAGTGCGCAACATGAAAGCTGCCATCAGCAATAGCAGCAGAAATGGTTGCGTCCAGGGGATATGCAGCGACGCGGCGCGGGCGTCGAGAGCCAACTTACGAACTGATTCGCTCATACAGCGCAATAGTATAGCATGTGTGTATGATAACAAAGAAGCGATTGCGTTGTTTGGGGTGCGTTCTCAGAAGGAGGGGTTCAGGTGATGTCCCCACAGCGGCTGCCCAAATCTCGGACAGGCCGCGTAGTTTGGAGGGAAGCTAAATGTTGCTCTGTTTGAAACCAACACTTTTGCGGGCGCGGAAACTGCGGACGTCAAAGCATCTACAGGTCAGTTCCAGGCCAAACGACTGCGCTTGCCCCAGTATTCGGTGGGGGATTCGGCGAGCCCGGCGAATGCTGCCCGCGCCTCATCGTCCCACGTCACGCTCAAAGCGGCTAAATTGGACTCTACCTGTGTTACCGTCGCTGCGCCGCTGAGCACTATATTCGCCCATGGCAGGGCAAGGACAGCGGCAAGCGCCACCGCGTCGACGGATGCGCCAAGCCGGCGCGCCTGTTGCCGAAGCACTTGGAGCTTGGGGGCGAAATCTGGATCAAGGTTGCGCTCGGTCAGCCGGCCATTGGCCAACGCCTCTTTGACAATCACCCCCATACCTGCATCGAAGGCGGCCTGTAACGGAGCGGCTGCCGATCTTTCGAGCAAGTTCCAGGTTGCCTGGACGGTGTCGAAGATGGGTTGGCCATCCACTGCCAGTGTTACTGCGCGCGCAAGGGTATTAGCTTGTTGGGCGCCACTTAGCGAGAGGCCAATCGACACACCGCTAGCCTTGAGGCGAGCCAGTTCGTCAAGCACGGCGCGGTTCTGGAGAATACCGCTATCCAGCGTGGCGGAATGGACTTGATAGAGTCGTAGATATGGGCCAAGCAGCGCCTGACTCTCCGGCCACTGGCGTTGCAATGTGGCAAGCGAATGGTCTTTTTCCTCGTGGGCGCCCGCATTGACCTGCCACGCGGCGGTATAGGTGTAGCCCCACTTCGAGCCGACCACCACGTCGTCTGGTGTGATGCCCTGTTCACTAAGCCATGCCGCCAAGAATGCCTCGCCTTGACCGTATGAGCGGGCGACGTCGAAATATCGGATGCCGCCTGCCGCGCCATGGCGTCGACGCCGTAGTCACCTTGCAGGTCTGCCCCATGGCCCAGCGTTATGTAGCCGGGGCGCCCAAGCGCCGCCAAACCAAGCCCCATGCGTGACGTATTCAACCCTGTGCGGCCTAACGTACTTGCATTCATGAATATACGGCTCCATGTTTTGTAGTAAGGACTCAACAGTAAGATACGACAAAAGACGGAGTGAAGATCATTATAAGGTCGCTTGCAACCACTGTGTCGCCGTGCTAGAGTAGTCACAGATGAAGCAGGTGATACGAGATGTAAGCGATTATTCTCAATAGGCGGGGGTAAGTGACGCTATGACTTGGCAGATCAACTTGTATGCAATCCCCTTTTTGCTCACAACGTTGCCGCTGGGGTATTGCGCTCAACTTGCATGGAAGCGACGCGCGCGGTTACCCGAACGGCTATTCCTTGCCCTGACGGCTGCCTTGCTCTGGTTGGTGGTGGTCTATGCCATACGTCTCCTTTCAAGCGATCCTGAGATCATCGTATGGCTGGCAAAGTTGGAGTATCCAGTAAACCAGCTTTCTGCTGCGCTGTGGTT
>JAHDWG010000082.1:10652-21491 GCA_023384495.1 Caldilineaceae bacterium | reverse complement strand
AGCGCGCCTTGACTACGGCGCCGCCTGTATCGCTTGGCTACCCTACGGCGCAGCGGTGAGCGCCGCAACACATCCATCCTGCTGGATCAGCCGATCCTTTGTAACCGATCGAGGCTCAGGCAATAGAGAGGCGCTTGTGTGCCCAGCGATTGACCGCCTTGCCGGAATCAGACAAACGCCCCGGCCCTGGTCTCCACTCGATGCTGCCCTCCCACTGTCTGCCCTCCCACTATATAGCGAACTGCCTTCTTGCAACGACGCAACAGAGCCGTCCGGTTCAGGGTTGAGCCGCCTGCGTGCGGGGGATGGCGCTGACCAGGGCCACGCCCAACAGCGCCACCACCGCCGCCCAGCCATAGAGGCTGTTGATCCCCCATTGTTGCAAAACAGGCGCCAGCACCCACGCCCCACCGCCGATACCCAAATCGAAGCCCAGATAATAGAAGGCCACCGCGCTGCCCCGCGCCCCTTGCGGCGCGGCTTCGACATGCAGGTTCATCAGCAACCCGGTCAGCAGGCCCGAACCAGCCGCCACGCCCACCGCGCCCCCGGCCAGGGGGAGCCAGTTGCCCCCCAGGGCAAAAAGCCCCAATCCACCCGCCAACAACGCATAGCCCAGCCGCAGAATCTGCCGCTGATCGCCTACATCCATCCACCGGGCCGTGAGAAAGCGAGTCAGGGCAATGCTGGCGCCATAGAGGGCAAAGAGTGGCCCGCTGGGCAGCCCACCCTGGCGCTCGGTCAACAGCGGCAAAAACTGGAGAAATGCGCCAAAGCCAACACCGACAATGGCAGCGAGCGTCATGGGCAGCCCCATAGAGCGAGGGATGCGCAGCGGGAAGACCGCGCTCATCGTTAGGCTACCCTCAGCCGGGGGGATGCGTACGCGCAGCGCCAGCGCGCCGCTGATAAGCGCAAACAGGCCCGCCACCCAGATCGCGCCGCTGAGCGTCAGAATGGGCAGCAGCACGCTGATGGTGGCGGGTGTGAGGGTCATCGCGATATTGGCGGCGGCGCCAAAGCGGGTCAGCAGCGATTTGCGCTCGCCCGGCGCGGCCAGCCCCACCACCAGCGCATTCGAAGCGGTGGTAAAGGCGACATAGCCAATCGCCTGGCAGAGGCGCAGACCAAAGAGTAAAGCCGCACTCGTCGTGGCTGTGACGCCGGCCACACCCACCAGCAGCGCCATCGCGCCGGCCACCATCACGTTGCGATAGCCCAGACGGTCCGCGGCCAGCCCGGCCACGGGGCGACCGATCAACGACGCCACGCCAAACGCCCCCATGATCACCCCGATCTGCCAGTCGGGCAGCGGGATAGCGGCCAGATAGAGCGGCAGCGGCGCCAGCAGCGTGTAAAAGGCCACAAAAAAGAGCAGCGAAGTGGTCCAGGTTAGCCAGTAGTTCCGTCGATCGGTGCGCATAGACAGGGCGGAAAACCCTACCCGCGCAGCCGGGCGCCGGTTGCAGCAGCGGCGGCCTGGATAATCTGCTGCCGTAACTGCGTCACTTCGGCGTCGCTCAGGCTGCGGTCGGTGCGCTGGTAGGTCAGTTGGTAGGCCATCGACTTGTGGCCGGCGGGCAGCGGGTCGCCCCGGTAGATGTCGAACAGGGTGAGGTCGACAAGCGTTGGACCCCCTGCGCCGCGGATGGCGGCCTGGAGCTGCGCAGCGGTCACCGCCTCGTCAACCTCAAAGGCCAGGTCTTCTACCACGGGTGGGTAGTTGCTGATGGGCTGCATAGGCTCCAGCCGCCAGTGGGGCTTGAGCAGCGGCTGCAATTTTAGCTCCGCCACGTTGACGCGCACGGCCGGCAGGCCAAACGCAGCCCGCACCTGTGGGTGAATCTCGCCCATGAGCCCAATCGCCTCGCTGCCGACCACCACGGCCGCACAGCGCGGGCCAAAGGTTCCAGTGTTGGGCTTGGCCTGGTATTCCACCTGTGTCGGGCCAACGCCCAGTCGCGCCAACATCGTCTCCACCACCCCTTTGAGGTCAAAGAAGTCCATCTCTTCGGCGCCGTCGCGATCCGGGTAAAAGGTAGCGGGCCGCCGCGGCCCTGTGAGCACAATGCTCAGGCGGCTCTCTTCGTGGGGCAACAGGCCATTGCCGGCTTCGGGCAGATAGATGCGGCCCACCTCATAGGTGGCCAGCCGGTTGGTGAAACGCAAATTGCGGGCCGTGCTCTCCAGCGCGCTGACCAGCAGCGAGCGGCGCATGACGCGGCGTTCCGGCGCCAACGGATTGGCCAAGGTCACATAGGGCGCCGCGACGCCGTCTTGCCCATCGGCGCGCTGCAACTTGGCGTGTTGTTCGGGCGTCGTCAGCGGGATGTTGATATTTTCTTGCAGGCCGAGGTTGACCAAAATGTCGCGCAGGCGCTCTTCGGTCTCGAATGCCTCGTTGCGGCGCTGGGTCGGCAACGTTTCCACCAAGAGCGTCATCCCCACGTGTTCATAGCCGATCATGCGCGCCACCTCCTCGGTGAGGTCGGCGGGGATGGCGACATCGAGCCTGTGCCAGGGCGCCGTGCATTCGAGCAATGGTTCGCCGGCTTTGCGATAGAGGCCAAACGTGGCGTCGTCGCCGGCGTCGGGCGCGATCTCGTCCACCTGATTGACTTCGAAATCGAGCCGGCGCAAGGCCTGGGCAATCTCGTCCAGCGTCACCGGCATGCCGAGGAGCCGTTGCACATCGCCGGCGGTGATATAGACCCGGCGCACCGGCTGGCGGGTGGGATAGGCGTCCACCACCCCGGGCGCCACCACACCCCCCCCATATTGGCGCATGAGTTCGGCGGCCCGGCGCGCCGCAATGGGGTTGAGCGTGGGGGGGATGCCACGCGCAAAGCGGTAGCTGGCCTCGCTAAAGAGGCGCAGCGCCTGCCCCGTGCGCCGGTTGTTGATGCCCTCAAAGGTGGCCGACTCCAACAGGATCGTCTTTGTCTGGTCGCTGACTTCGCTCTCCAGGCCGCCCATGACGCCGGCAAGGGCAATCGAGCCGGCGCTGTCGGCGATCATGAGCATCGAATCATCCAGGGTGCGCGCCACGTCGTCGAGGGTGGTGAACCGTTCGCCCGGTTGGGCGCGGCGGACGATGATGGTGGGTTTGCTGTCTCCTACCCGCCGGGCGCGCGCCTTGAGCACATCGTAGTCAAAGGCGTGGAGCGGTTGGCCCCATTCGAGCATGACATAATTGGTGATATCTACCACATTGTTAATGGGGCGCATCCCCGCCTTGCGCAGCCGATCTTGCATCCACTGGGGCGACGGGCCAACCTGCACCTGATGGATCATCATGCCAGTGTAGCGGAAGCAGAGCTGGGGGTCGTCGATGTGCACGGCCACCGAATCGCCGGCGGGGATCGCCCCCGTGGCCTCCACCGTGTCGGCGGGCAGGTGAAGGCGGCCGCCGGTCAACGCGGCCACCTCGCGGGCAATGCCGATGATGCTGAGGCAGCGCGCCATGTCGGGCGTGATCTCGATCTCCAGCACTTCGTCGCCCAGGTAGTCGCGCAGCGGCGCGCCGACGGGCGCGTCTTCGGGCAGGATGAGAATTCCCTCATGTTCTTCGCTCAGCCCCAGTTCCCGTTCCGAGCAGACCATGCCGGTGGATTGGACGCCGCGAATCTTGGCCGGTTTGAGCTCCTTCTTGGGGCGAGGGCGTTCCTCGCTGTAGGCGTCCACCAGCAGCGCGCCGGTGCGGGCAAAGGCCACCTTGAGCGTGGGCAACGCCTCGGCGCCGCGAAAGGCAAAGAGGTTGGGCGCGCCCGTCACCACGCGCTGAGGTTCGGCCGCGCCAAAGTCCACATCCACCAGCACGAGCCGGTCGGCGTTGGGGTGTGGCAGCGCGGCGACCACTTGGCCCACCACCACGGTCTCTGGGTTCCACCAGTCGCCGATGGACTGAACGGCGGCCACCTCAAGCCCGGCCAGGGTAAGCCGCTCGGCCAACGCTGCGGTGGGCAGGTTGATCTCAACATACTCTTTTAGCCAGGATACGGGGACAAGCATGGACACTCCTTAACGGATGATGAGTGATGAGTGAACCGTGACTAGCGTTGCGTGAGCGAGTCGTGGACGAGGTCGTGGACGAGGGCGCGCCATTGCCCCCAGCCGCGGCGGGCGCCGACCATGTTGCGCATATCGGCGCTGAGTTGAAGCAACTGACAAGGCAAAACGGCGTGAAAGGCCGAAATCTCATCATCTGCGGGCAGGCGTGGCCGCGAGCCGTCGCTCATCAGGTGAAAGACGTAACTGGCAAAACTCACGCAAGAGTCGCCGTGGTGAAAGCGATATTCAACCAGCCCAACAAAACGCCGAACATAGACGGCCAACCCTGTCTCTTCCTCCACCTCGCGAAAGAGCCCTGCTTGCACGGATTCAGACCATTGCACGCCTCCCGACGGCAAGCGATAGAGGTGGTCGGGATAGTGCGCCTTGGCGTGAACCCATATTCTACCGGCTGGGTCTTGAATTGCAAAGACGACCTCGGCGCGACGATCAGAATCCGCGCGCCAGCGATAGGCGCGAATGTACTCATCGGCCTGAATATGAAAGACCCGACGAGCCGGCGCGCCAAACCTGGCGGCCAACTCACTCATCTCTGCTTCACAGACCATGGGCCTCCTGACTGTGGGGGCCTCCGCGACCATCGGGTGCAGCATAATTGGGACTCCTGGGGTTTCTCAATGGCAAATGGCGTCAAGAACCGACAACGTGAAATGTAACAAAACGGACATCCCGATCTCGTTGTTCGCTCAGGCAGCGAGATCAGGCCGCCGGCGCAGCACGGGTGCGACGTGTGCGCCAGAGCAAGATTACAACTTTCCAAAGCAAGAGCGCGGCCAACGTAATGATGGAAATCGCCCTGCCGATTGTGCGGGGCGGCGTATCTTCGAAGCGAAGCAGCAGGTAACCCTCGCCGCCGGGAACCGGCACAGTCATGCGGCCAAGCGTCCCTCTCTCTTCGGGGATGATGGGCAGCTCGCGCACGATCGCGCCATGTTCGCCATCAAGCAGCCAGGCGCGCCAGCCAGGATAATAGAAGTGATTGAAGACGACCCGCTGCTCGTCCTCGCGCAGGTTGACAAAAAAAACCTCTTCTTGGGTCACGTTGTAGGCCACCGATGAGACGGCAAAGGTGGCATAGTCCAGCGGCCAGGTGGGATTGCCATAGTCGACCAGGGTAGAGACGGGCAGCACCGGCCCACCGGCCTCATCCTGACTTATGTAATAATCGGCCATTGGGCTCCAGGTGGGGATCTCGCGCACCCAGGCTGTGCTACCGGTCATTTCATCCGACGACTGTTGAAAGCGCATCAGGCCAGCCAGACTGACCGGTCCCTCGGCTGGCTCTCGAATTTCTACACGAAGATATGGGTAGCTGCTCAGCAGGATCACACTCATCAAACCGAGCAGCGGCAATGTCAGCCGCGCGCCGCTGCGTACGACGAGGGGGTGGGCCACCAACCCGGCCAACACACTCAGGCAAAGCACCGTAATGCCAAACCAACGCCACGGAAACTGGGCATACCCCAACACGACGCCGATGATAGGCAGTTCCCACAATAGCCGGCTGAGTGGCAAGGTAACCAGCGTCGCGGCAAGCCCTGCGAGCAAGAAGTAGCGCACCTCCCAGCGATCACGCCCCAATAGCGGCCATGCCAGCAAAAGACCAATGACGGCAAGTGCAAGCGGCGCGGCGCCCAACTGAAAGCCAAACGCATCATTAGGGCCGGCCTGACTGACGCCAAAGCCCCAGTGCGGGCTGAACAGTTGATAAACGTAGACAAAGTTGTCGCGAAAGTCATATCGCCCGGCAAACCACTGATCCACCCGCACATATTGCTGTTCGAGCATGGCGGGCAACCAAAAGATTGCGCTCAGCCCGAGGCCGGCGATCACGCCGATTGCCGCCGGCAACCCCACGCGCACCCACAGCGCAACCCGCACGGGCAATGGAATGCGTGGCGCGCTCATTCCATCGGGTGAGCCATATACAACAGCCAACACAACGCCATATAGGCAGAGTACACCCGTAAAGAGAACGACTACTAGATTGCTTGTAAACATCAACCCGGCGTAACTCAGGGCGAGACCAATCACCCAGCGCCACGAGGGACACAACACCGCCTGGCGCACGGTCCAGAGGCAGAGCGGCAGCCAGACAAAGGCCATACTCTCAGCCAAATTGGCGCGCACATAGAGATTGAGTAGATGATAGGGGGCAAAGACATAGACCAACGCAGCCACCGTGGCCGCCGCGCTGCCAATCCACGAGCGGACGAACAGAAACATCGCCGCGCCGCTGCCGACCACACTCAGGGCAAAGATGGCCTTGATCGCATCGGTGTGTTGAAAACCTCCAAAGTGGAGCAGCAGTTCAGCCAAGAAGTGGCTGAGGGGCGCATAGATGTTAAAAAAGGGATAACCGTAGCCAAAGGCAAAATCGGGGCTCCAGCGGGGCCACCAGACGCCTGCCTGCACCAGGCGGTCGAACTCAAAGAGGAAATAGACATGATGGCGGGCGTCATTCGCCCCCCAAAAATAGCCGGGTAAGGCAAACGGGGCCGCGGCAAAAAGCGTGCACCCCAGCGTGAGCCAAAACAGGCCGTCACGCCATAGGGGCTCATCGGGGGGCCGTTCGACCGCAATGACGAAGGTACGTTCAGCCAGCCGTATCGTCCGGTCGTGGCGCCGTTGTTCGCCGGAAGTCTCAGCGACCATAGAGGATCAACTTGTCGTCGATATTGCCGTCACGAAGAAGCCGCGTTCCGTCGCGCCAGTCATAATAACCAAAGACATAGCGCAATCCAACCTCGGAAGGCTGCTCCAACCAATCCAGACGGTAGGTATCTGTCAAGATTTCACCGGGGCGCCAGCTCGTGGCCGGTCGCTGTCCACCTAGCGGTTGGGCATCCAGCTGGGCGATGATCTCTGGCGCCTGGAGGTCGCCAGCCTGCGCCTGAAAGAAGACGTTATAGTCAAACGCCAGGGGCGCCAATGATTGCCAGGTTACGTGGAGGGTCGCCTGTGGGGGGTCGCTTGTCTCGACCAGGTCCATGCTAAGGATGGCGATATTGTGCCGGGGGCCAAAGACGGCGATTGGGCGATCTGGCGGCGGCGTCTGTGTGAAATCGGCGCTGAGCAAGCCATAGCTGCTCACCACGATCAAGGTGACGAGCGTCGCCCACACAGCGGGCTTGGCAAACCCCGAATTCAACGCTGGCAGCGCTCCTGCGCTGACGGCCAGCAGCGGCGCAGCCAACAGATGCAATTGCCAGGCGTAGCGCAAAAGCCGCCCACCGCCCGTCCACTGCCAAAGCGGGGCGCTTATTGTCAAAGTGAGGCCAATGATCACAAGCCCACCGACGAAACAAAACAATAGCAACCGGTTGATGGAAGAAGAATCAGGCTGGCGCCTTGCCACATACCACCATTGCCAGAACGTGAGCACGCCCAACACAATCACCGCAACGCCTAATTGCGTCGGTGGGGACAGCTGCGCGCTGTGGCCGCTGATCATCGCGGCCCAGCCGGCATCCACCAGTTGGTGCAGCAAGCCAAAGTCTAGGAGGCTTAAGACAAGCGAGTCATCGCGGACAGAAATGACCGGCCAGCGACTCAACAACCCGGCGACGGCGCTTACCCCTACCATGAGCACGCTCCGCCAGTGCTGCTCGACAAGCCAGGCATAGAGCATAAGCAAAAGCGTGACCAGGAGCGCCAGGCCAGCTAGCGTGCGCCACATCCAGATAACCGCAATAACGGTCACAAGCACTGCGCTACGTGAGCGGGCTCGGGCAAAGATGGCGACACCGGCCAGGGCCATGGGCAGCAAGCCGGCAATCATTGCGTCGCTGATGCTGCCACGTGTATAGACGGCGCCCAACACCGGGGGGAAGAACATGTACAGCAAAGCGGACAACGCGGCAGCCCATTCGCCTAATCTGGGGTTGAGCCACACGTAGACGCCCAACCCACCCAAGATGAGGGCAATCGCAAAACTAAACCGCACTGCCGCAGCCGGCGAGGCGCCCAGCAGAATCAGCGGACGCGCCAACAAAAAAGCATCCCCCCCCGTTCCTCGCCAAAAGTCTGGCTGGGTGGCGATGTGGGCAAGCGGCTCGGTGTGCGTCGCATTGAAGACGGGGATGAACCCTTCTGTTGCTTGCCAATAGCCCGGATAGGTAGCCGGCGCCCAGGCAAAGACCCCCAACAGAATGATGCTCCAAAAGCCAACCGGAATCGTCCGCAGGCCCGGCCAATCCAGTGTAGTCTTCATTCCAAAATTATAGCACGACCCAAACAACAGGGTAAAAACGGTCGAACCGTGAAATACAAAGTTCGGGGTGCGAAATCGAGGAACAAACAGATCAGGGAATGTGAACCTCATCCAGCGCTGTGCCGTCCAGCGGTTCGCGATGGCCGATGTCAAGCAACACACCGCCCCCCTCCGCACCGCCAGGCTCAGCAAAATCGGGTTTGGCGTCCCTTTGGATCCGGTGCGCGTGTACGTTGAGCAATTCCAGTTCAGTGAGACTCAACCCATACCGATTGGTAGGATGCTGCAAGATGCGCGCCAAGTCCAGCGTCACAATGCGCATCAATTCGTCACCAGTAGCAAAAGCCGCCCACTTGCCGGGGTAGAGCCGCATGAAATCTTGTGCAGCGGGCGTACGACGGCTCACCAGTCGCAGTGGCAGCAGCGACCGTTCCAACTTCCAGGCCAGAAACCACTCTGCCCCCGACGGCGCTGTAATGTCTTCACCCATCAAGAAATAGACGCGATCCACATTGCTGATCAGCTCAAAGATCTCCTCATACGCCGCCCCGCGAGCCGGGGTACGACGGATTTCGATCCCAATCTGCACCGGCAGCTGCGCAACCGCACGGCCAATCAGCGCGCGTTCCGCTTCCAGATCATTTGTCGCACTGACAAAAAGTCGTAATGTTTCAGCCATAGTTTCACACTTATAGGGCGTACGCAAGCCTATACTAAAGGCTTGTTCGTTGGCCAGGTTGTCTCTCCTGATAGCCATCAGGCGCTGCGTAAGCCATGAATTATCCAATGCCGGGGCTAAATACATGAGATATTCAACCCGCGAGCGCCAATACGAAGTCGAGATAAGTTTACTACAAACTTTCGGTGTTTGTCGCAATTGCGAAGGGCTGGCGTCAGCCATTGTTCATCATTGCCTGGCGAATGTAGTACATTCTGGCGATAGCGAGCGGCGCCTGGTCATGATACGCTGCATACCGCACGCCCCCCCGCAACAGGTCACGCGGGGTCCCATTGTCCTTATCAGGCGCCATCTACGTCCACAGTGCAATGATGAACATAGGCAATGATGAACATAGGCAATCATGAACATAGGCAATCACTATCCGTATTTTGATCGGCATCCCCATTATGCTCTTGGTCGATATGCTTGTTTACGTCTTATGATCATCGCCTCCCAAGAGCGCGTATTGACCGGCCTGCTTGCCCCACTTCGTTGTGTCGGCGGCATTGAAGTGGTGGGGATACGCCCTACCATAAGCGAAGCAAGCCAGATCGATCCAACGGTGCGGCCACAACTGGCGCTCGTCGATTTGGGTGACCCTGTTTCGCCCAACTACGAGGAACTGGCCGCGCTCCACAACCAGGCGCCCACGCTGCCAATCGTCGTCCTGGCGGCTCAATACCAGCGCGGGGTGCTCGACCAGATCTATCGAACTGGCGTGCGCGCCTTTCTCACACAGGATGTCGGGCTTCCACTCCTAGTCGAAACCTTGCACACCGTGCATCATGGAGGCGTCGGTTTCATCGTGAAAATGGGGAGAGGCTAATACGAGTTCTGATTCATATTTATGCCTCAAGCTGTGCTCGCTGCGTCGGGCTGGCAATAAGTCCAACTCTGGTAGGTTGGTTTGGCTACGCTTGCAGGGCCTGTAGGTCTGCGTCCACCATCAGACGCACAAGGCCGCGAAAATCCACCGTGGGCTCCCAGCCAAGCTCGCTGCCGGCCTTGCTCGGGTCGCCCACCAACAGATCTACCTCTGCCGGACGATAGTACTTCGGGTCTTGCACTACATACTCGCGCCAGTCCAAATCGAGATAGCCAAAGGCTTCTTCCACAAATTCCTGCACGCTATGGGTTTCCCCCGTGGCCACCACATAGTCATCGGGCTGTTCTTGCTGCAACATCAGCCACATGGCCCGTACATAGTCGCCCGCGTAGCCCCAGTCGCGCTGCGATTCCAGGTTGCCCAACCGCAATTCATGCGCCAGCCCCAGCTTGATACGGGCGGCAGCATCGGTAATCTTGTGGGTGACAAATTCCAACCCCCGACGCGGGCTTTCGTGGTTGAAAAGGATGCCAGAACAGCCAAAGAGGTTATAACTCTCACGGTAGTTGACCGTGATCCAATGCCCATACACCTTGGCGACGCCGTAGGGGCTGCGCGGGTAGAAGGGCGTGCTCTCGCGCTGGGGCACTTCCACCACTTTGCCAAACATTTCGCTGCTACTGGCCTGGTAATAGCGAATCTTGGGGTTGACCAACCGGATCGCCTCCAGAACCCGCGTGACGCCCAGCGCCGTAAATTCGCCGGTGAGCACCGGTTGTGAAAAGCTGGTGGGGACAAAGCTCTGCGCCGCAAGGTTGTACACTTCATCGGGTTGGTAGTCGTGCAGGATCGACATCAGGCTGGTCTGGTCAAGCAGGTCGCCCTGGACAATTTCCAGTTGCTCCTGAATATGTTGGATCCGTTCAAAGTTGATGGTGCTTGTGCGGCGCACCATCCCGACGACGGTATAGCCGCGCTCGAGCAGAAATTCCGCCAGATAGCTGCCAT
>JAHDWG010000082.1:7180-10642 GCA_023384495.1 Caldilineaceae bacterium | reverse complement strand
CCATCTTGTCCGGTGACGCCGGTAATCAAAGCCGTAGGCATAAACATTCTCCATAGATATAAATGGAACACTTGCTCACCGTAACCGGTTGCGCCAGCTTTCGAGCAAGTCAAATAGCGACTGATTCAAATCAATGCTGGGTTGCCACCAAGTAGCCGCAACCAACCGCCGGTTGTCGCAGACGCTGATCGGCACATCGCTGGGGCGTAAACGAGCCGGATCGACAACCAGTTCCACCGGGACGTCGGTCATGGCCAGCAGCGTATCGAGCAGCCAGCGCACGGGTCGGCTCTGGCCGCTGCCAATGTTGTAGACCTGGCCGGCCTCCCCCTGGGTGACGATGAGCCAGTAGGCGCGCACCACATCGCGCACATCGGTGAAATCACGCTCGGCGGCCAGATTGCCCACCGTCACCACCGGCGGACGCAACCCCAATTCGATCTCGGCAATCTGTCGGGCAAAGGCGCTAGCGGCAAATTCGTCCGATTGGCCTGGGCCAAGATGGTTGAAGCTGCGCGCGCGCAGGGTGGGCAACTGGTGGCTGTTCCAATATTGCAGCGCCATCATATCCTGTGCGATCTTGCTCACGCCGTAGGGGCTGTTGGGGCGAAAGGGCGTCGCTTCGTTCAGAGGCAAATCAGCCGGTTCGACCAATCCATAGACCTCGTTCGACGTCACAACCAGCGACCGACACTCAGGTCGCCAGCGGCGCAACGCCTCGAGCAAATTGAGCTGGCACTGAATGTTCAATTCGTAGGTTGTCCACGGCTGTTGCCAGCTCCCCCCCACATCGCTCCACGCCGCCAGATGCAACACAAAATCGGGCTGGACACTCTGCGCGAGTTCGCTCACCCAGAGCGCGTTGCGCAGGTCGCCCCGATGCAGATGCAGACGGTGGCGCAAATGCTGGATGCGCTTGTCATTGCGATGGATGACGCCATGTACCTCGACATTCTCCCTGTCGAGCAGGTATTCCGCCAGATGGCTGCCGGCAAAACCGGCGATCCCAGTGAGCAAGACGCGCATGGTCAATCCCTGAGGTGCGGGCGTGGTTCAAACAGGGCCGTCCAGTCCACAGCCGGGCCGGCTGGCGTTAGTATAGTGGAAGATGGAACGCCTCCCCAAATTAGGGGGGAAGCACGCTGATTCAATAGCACTTTTATCTTCACGATGCAAAAATCGTGGATTGAACAACACCAACATAGCGCAAACGGCGCATCTGGCATACAATGACCTGCCAACCTGCGCGATCTGTGTTCCGGTATGATGGATACACAGCGCCGAACTCTGTGTATCTCCAAGCTTGTGCTTTGAACGCAAAAGCGCAACGAAGGGTAGCACTACACAACAGATATACGAAATTATGAGGCCACCATGCCAACACCTGCCGAAACCACCGTCACCCCCGCACTCCGTTGGCGGATTACAGGTACGCTCTTTGCCGTGCAGAGCCTCTTTGGCGGGGCCATGATCGCCACCTTTATCGTCACCTCGATTGTGGCGGCGCGGCTGAGCGGGCTGGAGAGCCTGGCCGGCCTGCCCGCCACGCTGGTGCTCGGCGGGCGGGCGCTCATCGGCTACCCCGTGGGCTGGATTATGGACCACTATGGGCGCCGGCCCGGTTTTGTGTTGGGCTATCTGCTCGCGGTGATCGGCGCCATTTGGTGCGCGCTGGCGATTGGGCAATTCTCGTTTTGGCAGTTTTGCCTCGGCGCCGCGCTCATGGGGATGGGCCGGGGCATCAGCGAGCAGACCCGCTACGCCGCCGCCGAAATCTACGCCCCCGCCCAGCGCGCCCGCGTCATCGGCCTGCTCGTCTGGGCGGGCACGATTGGCTCGGTGGGTGGGCCGCTGCTGGTAGGCCCGACGAGCAGGATGGCGGAACAGTTTGGCTTTGACGCCCAGAGCGGCCCCTTCTGGGCCACGGCCGTCGTCGCGGCGGTGGCGATGCTCTTGACATTCATTTTTCTGCGCCCAGACCCGCTCCACATTAGCCGCCAGCTTGGGTATGATGCCCAGCAGGGTGAAGCGGATGGCAGCGCGCGCCCCCTGCGCGAAATCTTTGCCGGCGCCCCGCTCCGGCTGGCGGTGGCTGCCCTGGTCATCGGCCAACTGGTGATGACGCTGATCATGGTGATCACCCCCCTCCACATGGCGCACCACCAGCACAACCTGGAGGCCATTTCGTGGGTGCTGATGGGGCACACACTGGGCATGTTTGGCCTGGCGCCCGTGACAGGCTGGCTCATCGACCGGGTGGGTCGGCTCTCGATGATCATGGCGGGTGGGCTGATCCTGGCGGTCTCCAGCTTGATGGCGCCGCTGGCAACCGGCGTGCTCTTTTTGAGCGTGGCGCTCTTCTTGTTGGGCCTGGGTTGGAACTTTACCTTTATCGCCGGCTCGTCGCTCATGTCCAGTTCGCTGGCGCCCACAGAACGGGGGCGGGTGCAGGGCTTTAGCGAGTCGCTGGTGGCGCTGGCCTCCGGCGCGGGCAGCCTGGGCACCGGCGCCGCCTTTGCCTATGGCGGCATGGTCTTGGTGGGCGCGATTGGGCTGGCCTGCTCGTTGGCCTTTATGGCCGGCGCGCTCTGGGCCGCCCAAGGCCGCAAGTTGGCGACGGTTGAGTCGGCGTGAGGTGGCGTATAGGGGATACGGCGCCGCCGGTCACGCCAGAAGCATGACCGGCAACGTAACACGGCAACTCGTCACTTCAGCTCGGCGCGCGAGTAGCCCAGGATGAGCCGGGCCACAACCAGCGTGTTGATCTGCCCGGTGCCTTCGTAGATGTCGTTGATCTTGGCGTCGCGCATCCACTTTTCCACCAACAGTTCGTTGCTGTAGCCCAGCGGCCCAAGCAGCTCCACAGCCTTCTGCGTCACCCAGGTGACAGCTCGGCCCGCCTTGACCTTGCACATGGAGGACTCAAGCTGGTTCTCTTGCCCGGCGTCGAGCAGCGCGGTCGCTTTAAGCGTCAGTAGCCACGCGGCGCGCAGTTGCGCCTCCATCTCCAGCAGGTCGGCCTGGGTGGTGGTGAGCTTCCAGCGCGGCTTGGTATACTCCATGCGCACGCCGGCCTTGGCCAGTGCGTCGCGCGCATACTCAAACGCAGCCCGCCCGATGCCAATCGCGCTGGCCGCCACAATCGGGCGGGTGGCGTCAAAGGTCTTCATGGCGCCCTTGAAACCCCTGGCGCTACGCCCGCTCTTTACCTCGGAGTCGCCCAGCAGGTTGCGCGCTGGGACGCGACAGTTGTCGAGGATGATCTGCGCCGTATCGCTGGCGCGGATGCCTAGTTTCTCCTCCACCTTGCCGATGACGGCGCCCGGCGTCCCCGCCTCGATCACAAACGGCTTCATGCCGGCGCGCCCGGCGTTCTTGTCCACCGTGGCCCAGACCACCACCAGTCCATCCGACTCTTCCAGCGCCAGCTTGCCGCTGGTGCAAAAGATCTTTTGGCCGTTG
>JAHDWG010000082.1:0-7170 GCA_023384495.1 Caldilineaceae bacterium | reverse complement strand
GTTGAGCACCCACTCATTGGTAGCCGGGTCAAAGGTCGCCGTCGTCTGGATGTTGCTGGTGTCCGAGCCGGCCTGGGGTTCGGTCATGGCCATGGCGCCCCACTTCGGCTCGCCTTCGGTAAAGCGGCGCAAAAAATGCTCCAACTGTTCGGCTTCGGCCACGGCGTGGATGGCCGCGCCCGCCAGCGCGCTGGATGGGATGCAGAGATAGACCCCGGCGTCGCCCCAACTCAACATCTCGATGAGGTGGATGAGCGAGAGATTGGCGATGTTGGGCTTGTCGCTGCGCGGCGTTTCCGCGCCGGCCTCATGCCCGTTTTGGCGCCGGCGCGCCCGCGCCAAGGCAGACTCCAGATTGGTCTGCTCCATCTTTTGCATGTGCGGCCACATCATGTGGATAAACTTTACGGGCCGCGTGTGCTCGTGTTCGTCCAGCAGGCGGCTCTCGGGCCGCATCACATGTTCGGCAATTGCCCGCACCGGCTGAAGCTGCTTTTCAACGGTGTCGGGCATCCTGAATTCGATGGGCATTGGCGTGTTTCCTTATCCTGTTGCTCAAGCCATGAGCAGTCCATCCCATGTGGCAAAGCCGCGGCCATTGCGCAGCCAAAGCTCGACGGGGTGGTCGCGCACGTAACCATGACCGCCCAACACCTGCACCGCGCCGTCGGTGACCTCGAGCACCATCTTGTCGGCCATCTGTTTGGCGAGCGCGGCGGCCTTGGTGGCGTCTTGCCCCTGGTCGAACAGATAGGCGGCTTCCCAAACCATGAGACGCGTCGCCTCGATTTCGATGCGCATATTGGCGAGCATAAACGCGATGCTCTGGCGCTGCGCAATCGGCTCACCAAAGGCCACCCGCTCTTTGGCATAGGCCAGGGCATATTCGTAGGCGGCCCGGGCCTGGCCAACCGCCAGCGCGCCCAGCCCGATACGGCTCACCGTCAGCAGCCGGTTGAGGCGAATCCCCCTGGCCCCGCCCAGGCGGCTCTCGGTGGGGATGCGCACATCGTCGAGATGGAGCTGATAGACGGGCAGCGCCTGCGCGCCCATCATCGTCACCCGTTGGCCCACAGTCAGGCCCGGCGTATCCCGCTCCACGAGGTAAGCCTGGGTGATCCCCCCTTCCGAGGCGTAGACCAGAAAGAGCTCGGCGCTATCGGCCAACGGAACAAAGGTCTTTTGCCCGTTCAGGATATAATGGTCATCTCGTTTGACCGCAGCGGCGGCCAGCTCTGCCGGGTCAAACTGGAGCACAGGCTCCACCAGCGCCGCGGTGGCGTTGGGGAATTGTTCGTCACAAAAGTGGGGCAGATAGCGCTCCTTTTGCTCCTTGCTGCCAAAGAGCGCCAGGGGGACCGCCACCAGGTTGGGCGTCAGCAGATACAGGCTCACGCCGACATCGCCCCAGCCCAGTTCTTCGAGATAGAGAGCGCCGGTCAACGCCGAGTGTTCGCCAAAGCCGCCATATTGTGCATCGAGCGAACCCGGCAGCAACCCAAGCTCCCAACCGGCCTGCGTCAACCCGCGATTGACGCCCTTCGCCTCCTCTGCTTCCCGGTGGGCGGGGCGGATCTTCTGCTCGGCAAAACGGTGAACCGTTTCCACCAGCATCCTCTGTTCTGTAGTCATATCAAAAGCGTACATAAGCGCCCCGCAACAAGTGATAAATGACGAGTGAACTTTATCGCTACGATAGCGCAAACGAGTTGTGCAGGGGTTGTCACGGGGTTGAGGGGCAGATTTGCGTGCGCGGGATATTCAGAAGCAGAGAGATAGACAAAAACGCCGGTCAGGCGCTCTTGTCTACCGGCTCCGCCTGTGCGCCCAGGGTCGAGCACTTGAGGAAAAGGCGATTGCGGGCTACGCGTCAGGCAGGACCAGCGCGGCCAGGGTCAAGACGCCGGCAGCCAGGAGGGTTTTGACCTGCACGCGCCGCGCCTGACGCCTCACTTGCGCCAGCTCATCGTCAGCCGTGATCGGTTCTTCTTGGTCATCGAGATTGCGCGAACCTCGCGCAGCCAGACCGATTCAGGTTTTCTCGCGCCATTGGAAAAAGCCCGACGCCGCGCCCCAGAAAGGCATCAAGAGCGCCAGCCGCCACCAGCGATCCCAGCCCAAAACCATCAGCGCGGCCAGAACAACCAGGCCGCCCACAAAGGCCAAGACGCCGCCGAGCAGCCGCTTGCGCCGTTCGCGCGGGCCGATATTAGCGATGCAGATTTCGCCCGGACTTTCATCCCCCGACGCCGGGCCTGATCCGTCCACCAAAAGAATCATCATGAACCATTCCTCCACTCATCATGTTGTACTTGCTGCGTTGCCATCAGGGCCGCTGTGGCCGGCATGACGCCATCGCTAAACACCTCTACCAGTTGGGTGGCCAGTTCTTCTGCCGTGTGAGAAAATACCCCGCGTCCCCACTGGATGCCAGCGCCGTAAATCGACCAACTCATGGCGGTGGCAGTGGCTTCCAGCCGGGTTCGTTGCGGCGCGTCCCCCCGCAGCCCTTGCTTGAGCCAGGCCAAGATGAACACATAAAGCTCCTGATGCACGGCCATGGCAAAGCGCGAGGCAAATTGGGTGTCGGTCAAGCTACAGTGCGTATCCACATAAGCAAGATAGTTGAAGACCGTCAAACAGAGGAGGCAAAGGTTCCCAGGCGTCAGCGCAGACGTAATAGCAATCTCTTTGGCCAAACATTCCTGAAACTCATCCCGGATTAGGCTGTCCACCAGCGCGAACTTATCATCAAAATGAGCGTAAAAGGTGGCCCGGTTGACGGTGGCCCGTTCGGCAATGTCCTGCACGCTGATGGCCTGAAACCGCTTCTCGGCCAACAACTCGCGAAAGGCCTGCTGGAGGAGCCGGCGCGTCCGCCTCACCCGTGGATCAACCGTAGTTTCATGAGCATCAGTCATACGCTCCACCCTTCATAGTGCTTGTTTAACAACCCAGTTGTTTGACGATTGGCGCCAATACCTCCTGTCGGATTGCAAAGTCACTTGGTTAAAGTTGCAATAGGAGATTCCGATTGGCCGTGGCGCCGTCTCGCCAACGCCATCAACTGACGCTTGACACGGGCGCCAGCAGCGCCGACCGATACTGGGCGAAGAAATCGCCAATGCGAGCTGGCGGCTGCCCCGTCAGATCGCGCACGGCAGAGCCCACCACGCTGAGCGCGCCTTGCGCAACGGCCTGGTCAATGCCGACCAAGAATTCCGCCAATGGCGCGGGCAGACCGGCGGCCAACAGCCCCTGGCGCGCCTCATCCGCCGTCAGCGGGACGTAGCACACCGGCCGGCCACTCACGGCTGCAAGCTCGCGGGCAATATCGTGATAGGTCACCGCCGCCAGCCCGGTCACATCATAGACCACGCGGTCGTGACCCGGCGTCGCCAACACGGCAGCGGCGGTGCGCGCGCAATCTTCACGCGCCACCCAAGCGACGGCGCCATCACCAGCGGCGGCGCGCAGTTCGCCGGTGGCGATGGCCTGCGGGCCACTGCGCAACAGAACCTCGGCATAGAAATTGTTGCGCAGGAAAGCATAGGGCAACCCGCTCGCCTGGATCGCATCTTCCGTTTCCGCATGTTCGCGGATAAAGGCAAGCGGCGAGGAATGGGGATCGACCGCCGATGTATAGGTGACATGACGCACACCGGCGCGGGCCGCCGCGTCCACCGCATTCTTATGCAATTGCACCCGAATGTCGCCGGTCACATCGGTGCTGATCAGGAGCAGCCGCTCGACGCCGGCGAGGGTTTCGGCCAGTTTTTCCGGCTGGGCAAAGTCGCCGACTGCAACACACACACCCCGCGCCGCCAGATCGGCAAGCTTGTCGGGCGAGCGGGTGAGCGCCAGCACGCGCCCTGGCTCAACGCGCTCAAGTAACAATTCGACGACACGGCGCCCCAACTGTCCGCTGGCGCCGGTGATGGCAATGGTTGCAGATTGTTCGTTCATCGATTGTCGGTCCTTTTCTGCGTAAAAAATTGGCGGCAACCATCCATACGGCGGAGCAGCGATGAAATGTTGGTTCTTTACGCAATATCGATCCCACAGCGTTCATCGACACAAACATCCGCCCTAGCTCCCTCCGCCCCGACGAGCGTCAGCGGGTGCGACTTTGCCCATGCCTGTTCGAGGGCCGCCAGCAACACATCTGACTCCTGCGCGCTGGAGACGCCAAACTGTTCATCGATGACAAAGAAAGGGACGCCCTGGATGCCAAAGGCCGCCGCCCGCCGCTGATCACCGCGCACCGCCGCCGCATAGGCATCGCCCGCAAGCATGGCGCTCACGTCGTTGGCGGGGAGACCGCCTTCAACGCCTATCGCGGTCAGCGTCTCGGCATCACCAATGGGCCGCGCTTCGGTAAAATAGGCGCGCAGCAACCGCTCCTTCAACTCGCCCTGACGGCCATGCGTCGCCGCCAGATGAAGGAGACGGTGCGCGTCAAAGGTATTGCCGCGCTGCGCCCGGTCCAGGTGGTAGTCGAGGCCCTCTTGCGCCGCCAGCGTCGTCACCCGTTCGATCATGCCACGGGCCTGGGTCAGGCTAACGCCATACTTCTTGGCCAGCATTTCATCCAGCGGCCCCTCCTGCTGGGGTGGGGCGTTGGGGTCGAGTTCAAAGCTGCGCCACACCACTTCGACCTGTTCCTGGTGCTCAAAGCGCGCAAGCGCCGCTTCAAACCGGCGCTTGCCAATATAGCACCAGGGGCAGACCACATCCGACCAGATTTCGATTCTCATTGCTTTCAATAGTCCTTTGGCTAGATAGACGATGGTTGTTGCATAGACAACAATTGTTGTTTATGATAAGCCACAATCGACCCGCTGTCAACCATCGCTGCACCTTGGCGCCCTTGCGTTCAAAGGGCAATCATGGGTCTGTCCGGCAGTGGAGATAGATAGTAACGTCGCAGATTACCGCGCAGGCGTTGCATAATTTTGTGGCGCTACCAATACAGATTTGCAGCCTGTTTCTTCGGCAACAATCTGCGAGGAGGCTCGTGATTCCCGCCAAAGTGACGCTCTTGCGGGCTCGATTGAGCATGGCTATTTTGGTTTGAAGGCTCCATCGCGTTATGCTATGCTGTAGCAGAGTAGCCAATCATCGTTGGATTAGGAGGACAAAGATGACCAGGTGGTACTCAGACAAGATCGCAGCCAATGGCATCCAGCTTCATTACACACGCACCGGGGGCGACAAACCGCCGGTGGTGCTGGCGCACGGCTTTTCGGATGACGGTCTATGTTGGACGCCCGTTGCAGAAAAATTGGAGGCGGATTATGACGTGATCATGGTCGATGCGCGTGGACATGGGCGCTCCGATGCGCCGGAACAGGGATATACGCCAATCGACATGGCCGCCGACCTGGCCGGCGTCATTACTGGTCTCGACCTCAAAAAACCGGCTGTACTGGGCCACTCTATGGGTGGGTCAACGGCGATGGCGCTGGCCGGTCTTTACCCGCACTTGCCCGGCGCCATCTTGATTGAGGACAGTGGGGCGCGCAACTACATGGCAGGCGATAGCGCCGCAGTGCAAGAACGACGCAGACAGTGGCGCGAACGGCTGACCAACCTGCAAAGCAAAACCCGTGAAGATCTGATTGAACATGCCCGCACCGACACGCCCACCTGGTCTGAGGCAGAGTTGGGACCGTGGGCCGACGCCAAACTGCGCTTCGATCTCACTGCACTCAACCGCCAGGGGACAGGGGATGTTGATTGGAACCAGATTCTAGGCAACATCACCTGCCCGGCGCTGCTGCTGATCGCCGACCTAGAACGAGGCGGCGGGGTGACGCCAGAACGCGCCGCCGAGATGCAGGAACTGGTCCCCCAACTCCAGGTCGTCCACATCCCAGGGGCCGGCCATAACATCCGCCGCGAACAATTTGCGCCCTATATGGAAGCCGTCAACACCTTTCTGGCCCAGGAGATGAAGAGATAAGCCAGATACCGCACCGTTTCCATCAGCCCCTAAAGGAGGATTCCGCCATGAAGCCGATCACATTTGGCATCAAAACAGCCCCGCAACAGACGACCTATGAAGCGATCTTGCAGATTTGGCAACAGGCGGATGAAAATCCGGCCTTTGCCCATGCCTGGTTGTTTGACCATTACGCCCCCATTCATGGCGATCTGGATGGCCCTTGCCTGGAAGGCTGGACTATGTTGGCGGCCTTGGCGGCGGAAACCAGTCGTATCCGCATTGGTCTGATGGTCACGGGCAACACGTACCGACATCCGGCAGTGCTGGCTTCGATTGCCGCCACGGTTGATGTCATCTCCCAGGGCCGTTTGGATTTGGGTATCGGGGCCGGGTGGAATGAATATGAACATGCGAGCATGGGCATTCCGCTCTATCGTCCGGGTGAGCGCATCCGCCGTTTGGATGAAGCTTGTCAGATTCTCAAGCAACTTTTTACCCAACAGTTGACCACCTTTGAGGGACGCTACTATCAACTCAAAGAGGCGCGCCGGGAGCCAAAACCGGTGCAGAAGCCCCATCCCCCGTTGGTCATCGGCGGCAGTGGCGAGCAATTGACGCTACAGGTGGTCGCAAAACACGCCAATGTCTGGAATTTTGCCGGCGGCCCGGTTGATGTCTTCCAACACAAGGTAAGCGTTCTCAAGCAACATTGTGAGGCAGTCGGCCGCGATTTTGACACCATCGACCTCTCCACCCAAGTGCCGGTCAACTATGATGATCTTTCCACAGCCCGCGACAGAGTCAAACCCTTTATCGAGGCCGGGGCAAACCATTTTGTCTTCACGTTAACGTATCCATATCCAGATGATATTGTCGCGCGGTTGGCGGATGAAGTCGTCGGTGTTGTCCACAAGAAGTAGCGATCGGGTAGAAATGAGCGACGAGCCGGAGCGGGTCATCCGTCTGGCAGCGGCCAGGATACACTTTGGTGAATGCAACTGTGAACTCCACACGTCTGCCCCAACATGACCAACTTCGTGCGAGCGTGAAAACGCTTTGCAGCCGTTTCCCCGATGCCTATTGGCGCGAACTGGACGGGACGAGAGCCTACCCTGAAGAATTTGTGCGGGCACTGACCGAATCGGGCTACCTGGCTGCGCTGATTCCGCAGCACTATGGCGGTCTGGGTTTTGGGATCACCGAAGCCAGCGTCATCCTGGAAG
>JAHDWG010000081.1:16965-21560 GCA_023384495.1 Caldilineaceae bacterium | reverse complement strand
AGAAGGGGACGCTAAAGCTCATATTGGCGACGATCAGCCCGGGGAAGCTGTCCTTCAGCCCCATCTTGACGATGATCAGATACATGGGGATCAGCATCAGCGAGCCGGGGATGAGGTAGACAAACAACACGCCGCGCGCCATGGCCGCCCGCCCTGGGAAGCGCAGCCGGGTCAGCGCATAGGCCGCCAGCACCGAGATCACCACCACCACCAGGGTGGTGGATACCGCCACGATCAGCGTGTTGCGCAGATAGAGCGGGATGCGAAAGTTGACGATTACGTCGCGAAAATTGTTGAGCGTCGGCTCGCGCGGGACCCAGGTCAACATCGAATAGATCTCGCGGTCAAACTTGAACGCCGTCGTGAGCATGAAGTAGAGCGGAAAGAGGATCATGCTCAGCAAGATGGTGATGATCAAAAACGAGAAGATACGGAAGACTGACTCAGGGATGCGGTCAAACAGGGCCGTCATTGGGTGGCCTCCTTATCCATATAACCGGCCACCCCCAGCACGAGCAGCGCAATGATCGGCAACATCATGATCGGCAAGGCGGCGCCCTCGCCCAGGCGGAAGTTTTGCATGGCCAGGTGATAGGTGAGGAGCGGGAAGACTTCGGTGGCGTTGCTTGGCCCACCCCCCGTCAACAGCAGCGGGATCTCTAGGGTGTTCATCGTCCAGATGGTGGAGAGTAAGAGCACCACCCCCATCACCTGGCGCAGACCGGGCAAGGTCACATAGAGGAAGCGGGCAAGGCGCCCGGCCCCATCCACCTTGGCCGCATCGTACAGTTCAGACGAGATGGTCTGCATGCCGGCCAGAAAGGTGAGGGCGTAAAAGGGATAGCCCTTCCAGACCATCACAAAGATCAACAGGGCGGTCGCAGAACCGGCGCGCGCCAGAAATGGAATGTTCTCTTGAATCAAACCCCAGCTCA
Source organism: Caldilineaceae bacterium (assembly GCA_023384495.1). GTDB lineage: Bacteria > Chloroflexota > Anaerolineae > Caldilineales > Caldilineaceae > CFX5. Next base: position 20,625 of record JAHDWG010000081.1, on the reverse strand, counting down.
TCAAGATCTGGTTGAGCACGCCCGTCTGCCCATCAAAGATCCAACGCCAGACCAATACAATGATGTAGGTGGGCAAAATCCACGGCAACATAAAGACGCCGCGCAAGAGGTTGCGACCACGAAATCCCTGGTTCAACGCTGCCGCTAGGATCAGCCCGACCAATGTCTTGAGGGCAACCGCGGCAATCGTAATCAGGACCGTGCGCACCACCATCTGGCTGAAGTCGGGCCAGCCGAGGATGTATTCGTAGTTGGCCAATCCCACCCAGCGACCGGGCCCACGCCCGACCATGCGGTCTGTAAAGCTGATACGAATGGCCTCCACGAAGGGATAACCGACCAGGCCCAGCACCACCAGCAGCGCAGGGGTGACCAACAGCCAGCCGAGCACCACATCGCCGGCAAACAACGAGCTCTTTTTTGGTTTGGCTGGCCGCGCCACTAGCGGCTGAGACAATGTTTCTTGGCTCATGGGGTCCCCTTATGCGACAGTGGACGACAGACGATGGACGATGGACGTTTCACCATCGTCCATCGTCAAACATCCCTAGAAGTACTTCTCAAACACGCGTTTGGAAAACGCATCGGCTTCGAGGATGGCCTGTTCGGGCGTCCAGCCGTCGATGATCACGCGCACCACCATGGCGCCAATCGGCGGGTCGGTGCTGTTTAGCTCGGCCATTGCCGCGTTGTCATACGGGGCGGGGTAACCCCCATAGGTGCCCACCTGGGCGGCCAGATTGAAGGCGGCGCGCTTGCCCGTCCACATGGGGAGATCGTCATACTCTTTCAGCACATTGGCGACAAAGCCCTTCTCCAACCATGGGGCATAGATGTCGCTGGCAAAGAGCGCATGGATGAGGTCGCTGGCCGTCTCTTTGTTGCGCGACTCTTTGGACATCACCACCGTGTAGCGGAGGCCGGCGTCGGTGGTGTCGCGCAGATCTTTCGGCTTGGGGGCCAGGCCGGTCGCTTCGGCCAGTTCGGGGTCGTTTTCGGTGGCCCACACGTAGATCGAGGCGGCATTGATGACGAGGATCGCCTGCTTTTCTTGATAGGCCTTGTTGTTGGCCGCATAGTCGTAGGCCGGCGCATCCGGCGGGAAAAGCCCCATGTCCCACGCTTCTTTGGCGAAGTTGAGCGCACGGGTCGCCTCTTCCATCTTCTCTTCGGCCAGGATGATGCGTTCGCCGCTCTCGTCCCACAGGTCGGCGCCAAAGTTGCGGAAGAGGTCGTTGCACCATCCGTCATGTTGCAGCTTGACCACGCCAAAGCCCCAGCCATAGAGCTTGCTGCCCTGCTCTTCGGTGAATTGGGAGGCCTGCAAGCCAAGATCACGCGTCTCATCCCAGGTCCACTGGCCGTCGGGCACGGTCAGGCCGGCCTCTTCCAAAATGTCCTGGCGGAATTGGACCATGGGGGTGTCGATGGAGTAGGGAAGGAAGGTGACGGCGCCGTCGCGGGTGACATAGGTGTCGAGCCGGGGCTGCCAGCCGCTGTGGGCTTCGCCAATTTGGGTAAAGTGGTCGGTGAGCGGCTCCAACGCCTGGGCGTCGGTCAATTGAAGGGCAATGCCTGCGCCGGCAAACATGGCGTCGGGCAGCGTCCCCCCTTCGATGGCGGGCATCACCTTGGTTTGCATATTGCTGTCGGCATCGCGCGAGATGTCGATTGTCACATTGTTGGCCGCCGCCCACTCGTTGAGTTTTTCTTGCATCAACTCATCGGCGGGCGGGGCAAAGGTGTTCCACATCCAAAATGTGAGATTGCGGGTGGAAGCCGGCGCCGACCCGCCACCCGCCCCCGTGGGGGATGCAGGGACACAGCCGACCAGCAGGGCGCCGGCTGTGGTAACCGCGCCCATACGCAGAAAGTCACGACGACTCAATTTCTGTTTGCTCATTGGTTGATGCTCCTTGTTGATGGTTCGCTTCGTTGTTGCCTGGTATGTGGCGTCGATAGATTGCAATGGGGAGCGTAGCCCTCGCGCCCAGCGGCGCAAGTCATGGAAGTGTTCGTAGCCGCGACGTTAGCCGCTTTGCCGCCGACAAGCGCGACTGAAGTCACTGCTACAATGATCGCTTTGTTTGCCCAACGCTGCACTAGGGAAACAGCGCGCATAAAACGTTGAACCGAAACATTTCGTTTTGCTTCAACTCAGGGCGTAAGCCCAAGCGAACGGCGAGAGAAGAATCCGATTGATGGTCATCGAAAAAGGAAAGGGAGCCGGCTGCAAAGGTTTCAGGAGCGCAAAATAAATTGACACCGTAGACAACCGTGCTATTATTCTAACGCTCATCCAAACGACTGTCAAACAGCGCTGCGCTGTTGCGCCGATCAGCGCCAATATCTGAGTCATGAAGGAGCAACCATGAACGATGTCCCCTTTGGCGCCACGGGCGTCGATGTCTCTGAACTCTGCCTGGGCACGATGATGTTTGGCGACCGCTGCGACCAGGCCGAGTCCGACCGCATCTTGGCGCTGGCGCTGGAGCGGGGTGTGACCTTTATCGACACGGCGGCCATGTATGTCAACGGCGGCACTGAGGAGATCCTCGGTCACATTCTCAAGGGGCGGCGCGATAAGCTCTTTGTGGCGACCAAGGTGCACAAAGGAGTGGACGGCGCCAGCATCCGCGCCAGCATCGATGAGAGCCTGCAACGGATGCGGCTGGACTATGTTGATCTCTACATGATCCACTGGCCCAAGCCGGGCATGAATCCGCCTGAGATCATGGCCGCGCTGGCCGATGTGGTGCAGGCGGGCAAGGCGCGCTTTGTCGGCTGCTGCAACTACCCCGCCTGGCTCTTTGCCCATCACAATGCGATTGCCGCCGCCAACGGCTGGCCCACACTTGTCTGCAACCAGATCCCCTATAGCCCCATAGAGCGCGGGGTCGAAGTAGAGATTCTACCCCAGGCGCTGGCCGAGAAGATCGCCATCACCTGCTACCGGCCCCTTGTCTTTGGCATCCTGGCCGGCAAATATCAACCCGGCGCCGACATCCCCACCGATTCGCGCGGCGCGCGCGACGAACGCATCCCCCGCTGGCTGGCAAAATATGGCGGCGGCATCGCCCGCTTCAACCAGTTTGCCGCCGACCGGGGCCTGCACCCGGCGCAACTGGCGGTGGCCTGGTTGCGCAAGTCGCCCGCCGTTACCTGCCCCATTGTTGGGGTCAGTTCGGCGCGCCAACTGGAGGCCAGCTTCAAGGCGTTTGATGTCGATCTGACCGACGGCGAGTACGCCGAGGTGACGGCCATGTTCGACACCGCAGTGAAGGAAGAGGCCGCCGGAGCGTTCCCAGGGTTGCGGCGCGAGTTGAACCTGATTGCATCGGATTGACAGCGTAAAGCAGGAACACAGAGAACACAGAGGAGACACAGAGCACACTGAGCTTTTTCTCCGTGTTCTCTGTGCAATCTCTGGGCTCTCGGTGTTGCGCTGTTTTGCCCTATTTTCACATCAGCGTGATGCGATTCTCGGTTATTGCCACATCTTTGACGCCGGGCGCTGTTTTCAGAGCCTGCGCTGCCGCCAGCGTACACTGGACAAACAACAGATTGAAGCTGGTAGGCGGGCCGACACGCAAGACATCGTCGGCCCAGCCATGCGCTTCGATCCATTGTAACAGGTTGGCGCGCTGTTGTTGTGCGTGC
>JAHDWG010000081.1:13269-16955 GCA_023384495.1 Caldilineaceae bacterium | reverse complement strand
GTGCGCTTCCAAAACATGCAATTTCTGCCGGCGGTTTTGGTGGGCCAAGGCCGCCGGTGGGGGTCGATCCACCGTCACAACCACATCGATCCACTCTTTGCCCGAACGCCAAGACGGGGGTGTCACCAAGTCATGGCTGTTCATGTTACCTCCTCGTCACGCTCGACCTGGGCTACGACCCAATCCGAATAACGGTTGCGGGTCCACTCACCACACTTGCAAATCGCTTTGGTCGCCAAGTTGTTCGGACCGGCCCTAAGGCGCAAAGCAGGCCAGCCCTGCTCCCACTCGCTCTTGCGGCTCGTCAATCGCATAGGCCCGGTCGAGCAGACATTGACGTAGATCCGACACATGCATGCAAGGGTCCGCGGCCGCAATGAGGGCGGCGATGCCCGCCACATAGGGCGCGGCCATGCTCGTGCCACTCATCTGTGCGTAGATGCTCCTGCCGTCGATGTCCCGCTCGAAACTAGAGAGCATGTCAACCCCATATCCAACCAAGTCGGGTTCGGGACGCTGGGTCAACGGGGAGATGCCGCCGCCGCTAAAGGCCGCCGGGCGCAGGCCAAAGTCCACCGCCCCCACCGAAAGGCTCTCTTTGAGGTCGGCCGGGGCGCGGATCGCGCCGGGGCCATCGTTGCCCACGGCGACCACAGTCAGCACCTCCAGTTCGGCCAGCGTACGCAAAATCCGCTGCACACCGGCAAAGATGCGGTCGACCTGCACATCCTCCAGCCATTCAGCCCGAAAACCGAGCGAAAGGTTGATGATGGTCGGTTTGGTTAGGTTCTCTTCCAGGCGAAACTTGGAGAGCATCCAGTCCAGCGCATGGACAATGCGTTCCAGGCTGGTGCGTAGCGTCTCGCTCTCGATGACCGACGCCACCATCAGCTCGACGCCTGGCGCCACACCCGTGCGCTCGCCCGCAATGATCCCCGTGACGTGTGTGCCGTGACCATCCACGTCAAAGCCGCGACAGTTGCGCAGCGCCTGCCGCGCCGGCTCCAACGGGACATAGCGATAGTCGATACGTTTGTTGCGCAACTCCAGATGATCGGCGTCGCACCCGGTGTCAAGCACGCCGACAAGCACGCCCTGGCCCCAAATGCCACCCTTGTGCGCCAGGCCGATGCCGGAGACTTGGGGCCAGTCGGGCAGCGACGGCGGACGCCGCCGGTAACGGCGCACCAGGTGCGATTGCGGCATGCGCAGCGGCAGATCGGGCACAATCAGGTGATCCGGCGCCAATGCCTCCTGGGCCTGCTCGGACACATCCACATTCGACGTTTCAACGATATATGCGCCCACATAATCCAATTCTTGAAACGTATGGTCATACGGCGGCAGCGGCTCGGTCGGCATGACCTGCCGCAACCCTAGGCGTTGTAATGCTTCGGTAGGAGCTGGCTCCGGGCTGGCGCTGACGATGGTGTGGCGTTTATCTTCCACTGAGAGCTGTTCAAACCTGGCCGGCTCAACCGGCGTCGATTTCCGAAGGGCGATGAATTTTGGCATTGCGTAATCATCAACGGCTATGTCTTGTCGCTGGGTTTTGTAATTCGAAAACCGGTCAGACCACACCCATAGTATAGCGCAATACCGGCGATTCGACGATTTTGGCCGACGCCACTTTACGCGGTGGGCACAACACAGTACAATAGAGATATGACATCGATGCTAGAAGCCACGTTAGCGGAAAATCGCTTGGTGCGCATCACGGGCCGCGACCCCACGGTAGATGTGGTGATGGCGAACGCTGTCGAACGGTTTGCGGGGGTTGTCAGCGTCCTGTCTATGCCCAATGCGCCCAATGGGGATTACGCCCAGATCGACGCTGCGCTTCACATTGAACCGGCCAAACTCGAGCAGCCGGAGAATGGGGCGCCGCGGCCCGGCGTTGGTTATGCCGGGCTGACGCCGCGACAGCGGGGTGAGTTTCTTTGGTGGCTGCGTGACCCTCGCCTGCCGGCGCCGGCTGCATTTCAAGCGCTCTATCTGGCCCAGCTAGAAGTCAGCCTGCTGGAAGGAGGCGTCAAGACGCCGGCCATCGTGCGCGAGCTGTCGCGGCTGGGGCGCGCGCCGGCCTGGCGCGCCCAGGATGGACTGGCGCGTACGGCCTTGCTGGCGTACTGGCTCACCCAAAATGGCGCCGGGCTGGCGGCATGGATCGCCGAAACGCCCCCGCCGCCGTCGCTGCTTGGCGCGGCTTTGGGCTGCCAGGCCCGATTGGGCATCGCGCTAGGTGAGAATCAGTTAGGCAATGTGCTCACCGGGTGGCAACTTGTGGAAGCCAATCCGTCGCTGGCCACCCGAACGCCGCATCTGCGTTCATTGACCACCAATCTGGGCGCCGACCCGCTCGCGTATGCATTGGCCACGTTGGGCGACACCGCGGTTACGCCACAGCCATGGCGCGCCAATCATCGCGGGGTGCGCGTGGCCTTTCCCCAGCCAGACATCAAGCCGGGGCTGTTGCCCCTGTTGGCCGAGGTCATGCGCCAAAGCACGGCGCCGGCAGCAACCCCGCCGGTGATTCAGCAAACGTACGATTCCACGCCTCCATCGGCGGCGGTTGGATGGCACCTTGTGTTGGAGTTTGGTCAGAGCCGGTCAGAGCTATTTCGCTTTGCGCTATCAATTGCACAACGGATGCCCGGCTTTTCTCAGTTGTTGGATGAGAATCGCAAGCTGGTCTATCGGGTGATCTTCAAAAAGAGCGAAATGCGCAACTTCTGGCGGCTGTGGGACTATGTGCAGAGCTGGTCCAGCACCCACATTTATCTCAACGGCCAGGAGCTTGAAAAGTGGAAAGTCTTTCCCTATTCGCAATATCTGCGGTGAACGTTTGATCGGTGTAGGCATGAAAGAGGAACTTGACATCTACATTCGCGCCCGCTACCCGCTATTGTGGGTGGTGACGCCCGAAGAAGAACGGGCGCTGGCCGAAATCGAAGCGTTGGCGCAGTTGCAGCGTAAACGACTGCTCTTGTGGAGCTCCACCGTCGGGCTGATCAACCCGGCGCTGCCCGAACGCGCCGATGCGAGCAAGCGTGACCCACTTACGTTGCTCGCCACGATCCTCGACGACGGGGAGTCGTGCATCTGGGTGCTGCGCGATTTTCACCCCTTTCTGCGCGACCCCAATGTGGTGCGACGGCTGCGCGAGGCGGCCTTTGGCCTGCGCGCCAGCAACAAGACCGTCATCCTATTGGGGCCGGTGCTCAAGATCCCCAACGAGCTCGAAAAAGAGGTGACCGTCCTCGATTTCAACCTGCCCAGCGCCGAACAAATGGACGTGGTGATTCAGAAAGCGATTGAAGGCAGCGAGCGCAACGGCAAGATCGAAGTGATGCTGGACCGCCGCCAGCGTGGGCGATTGGTGCAGGCATGCCTGGGTCTGACCGAAAACGAAGCCAAGGATGCCGTCGCCAAGGCCATCATCCTGGCGGGGGGACGGCTGGGCGGCGACGCAGTCGAGGCGGTCACCGCCGAAAAGCAGCAGATCATCCGCAAGAGCGGGCTGTTGGAGTTCCACGCCAGCCGCGAGGTGCTCACCAATGTGGGCGGGCTGGAGACGCTCAAGGGGTGGCTGCGCAAACGGGTGCGCGCCTTTAGCGATGAAGCCCGCGCCTTTGGCCTGCCCGAACCGAAGGGCATCTTGCTGGTGGGCGTGCAGGGCTGCGGCA
>JAHDWG010000081.1:0-13259 GCA_023384495.1 Caldilineaceae bacterium | reverse complement strand
GGTGGCCAAGGCGGTGGCCAATTCCTGGCGGCTGCCCCTGTTGCGCCTGGACGTGGGCCGCCTCTTTGCCTCGCTGGTCGGCTCCAGCGAAGAGAACCTGCGCAGCGCCATCCGCGTGGCCGAGAGCATTGCGCCGGTGGTGCTCTGGGTGGACGAGATCGAAAAGGGATTTTCGGGGGTGGGGTCGAGCAATGTTAGCGATGCAGGCACGGCGGCGCGCGTCTTTGGCAGCTTTATCACATGGCTGCAAGAAAAGCAGCGGCCCGTCTTTGTGATTGCCACGGCCAACGACGTAAGCCAGTTGCCCCCAGAGCTTGTACGCAAGGGGCGCTTTGACGAAATTTTCTTTGTAGACTTGCCCGACGCCGCCGAGCGCGCCGAGGTGTGGAAGATCCATCTCGCCAAGCGCAACCGCGACCCAGCCCAGTTTGATCTCAACACCCTCGCCATGGCGTCGGATGGCCTCTCCGGCGCCGAAATCGAAGAGGCGGTGATAGCTGGCCTCTATGAGGCCTTTGACCAGGGCCGCCCCCTCAATATGGGCGATCTGCTGGAGGTGCTGCAAGAGACCGTGCCGCTGAGCCAGATGATGGCCGAAGAGATCGATGGGCTGCGGGCGTGGGCGCGGCAGCGGGCCCGGCGGGCGTCGTGAAGCGGGCGCCGGATTATTGGGCAGCCAATTCTGTGCTACAATAGCCCTATGACGCAAGAACGCTTTGAATGGCTAGAGATCCCCGATGATCTCGACCAACCGCAAAAAAAACGCAGGGCGCCCACCCCCGAGGCGGCGCTGGGCAAACGTTGCCCTCAGTGTGGCTGGCTGGATGAAGAGACGGTGACCACCTGTTTTCGTTGCGGCTATCGTTATCACTTCGACCACGACATGGCCGCGCGCATTGGGGAATTGGGGGTCACGCTGCCCCCGCGCCTCATCGAGACGCCGCAGAACCTGGAGAACTTCTTCCGCACCCACGGGCGCATCCGCCAGCCCGAGTCGCTGCCCCTCTTCCAACTGCGCGCCCAGGCTGAGCGGCTACGTCTGAGCCGCGGCTTCGACGAACTGATCTGTCTTGAAGCCCTCAATGTCGAACACTACGAACACCAGATCGACGCCGCCATCCGCGCGCTGCGCGATATGCGCGGCCGCGTGCTGTTGGCCGACGAGGTGGGGTTGGGCAAGACGATTGAGGCCGGCATCATCATGAAGGAACTGATCCACCGGAGCCTGGTGCGCTCGGTGTTGGTGTTGACGCCGGCCTCACTCACCGAACAGTGGCGCGAAGAACTCTCAGCCAAATTTCACGAAGAGTTTACCGTCATGTCCACACCGGCGCAATGGGCGGAGGTGATCGCCGACGAAGCCGGCCGCTGGATTGTGAGCATGGATCGCGCCAAGCTCGACCGTCACAGCCAGGGGGTGTTGGCCCGTGAATATGACCTGCTCATCGTCGACGAGGCGCACAAGCTCAAAAACCGCAACACACTGGTCTGGAAGTTTGTCAATCAGATTCGCAAACGCTATGTGCTGCTCCTCACCGCCACCCCCGTGCAAAATGATCTGATGGAGCTTTACAGCCTCATCACCATCCTCGCGCCGGGGCAATTGGGAACCGTGCGCGCCTATCGTAATCATTTTTTGGAGCAGGCCGATTCTCGGCAGCCCAAGAATACACGCTCGCTTCGCCGGCTGCTCAACGATGTCATGATCCGCAACCGGCGCAGCAAGGTGGATGTCCAGTTCCCCAAGCGGCAGGCCGCCATCTACCATCTGGAATTGAGCGAGCGCGAGTGGTTGCTCTACAGCGATGTCACCGATTATATCCGGCGCCGGTTTCGCAGCGTGGAGAGCGACAAACATCTGCGGTTGACGCTGGTGACGCTGCAAAAGGAGCTGAGCAGCAGCCCACAGGCATTGGCCGCCACGCTGCGCAAGATGGTCAACGACCGCGCCCACAGCGATCATACGCGCGCCGAACTTCAGCGGTTTCTCGAACTGGCCGAGTCGATCCCTATTGGCCGCAAGCTCACCGCCGTGCGCGAACTGCTCAACCGTCACCCCGGTAAATTTCTCATCTTTACCGAATACCGGCAGACGCTCGACACCATCGTTCGCCAGTTAAAGACGTGGGGCGTCGGCGTCGTCGGCTTTCACGGCGGGCTGACCATCGACCAGAAGGAGGCGGCGGTGGCTGCCTTCCGCGGCGACGGCAAGAAGGGCGACCCGGTGCGCGTCATGGTGAGCACCGAAAGCGGCGCCGAAGGGCGCAACCTCCAGTTCTGCCACCAGCTGATCAACTACGACCTACCCTGGAACCCCATGCGCATCGAGCAACGCATTGGCCGGCTCCACCGCCTGGGGCAGGAGCACGATGTCACCATCTTCAATCTGAGCTGCAACGAAACCATCGAAGCGCACATCATCGAATTGCTGGCGCGCAAGATCCGCATGTTCGAGCTAGTCATCGGCGAGTTGGACTTGATCCTGGGCAACCTGGAAGCGACCAAGTCGTTTGAGGAGTTGCTGCGCGAGGCATGGGAGGCGAGCACCAGCGAGGTTGACCTGCGCGAGCGGCTGCGCAACCTGGGCGATGTGTTGGCGCAGGCGCGCACCCGTTACGAAGCGGTGCGCGCCAACAACCGCCGGCTCGACCAGGCATTGGATGCGTAGCGGGGTGCTCCGCAAGCTCTCTCCGTCTGAGACGATGATTTGCGAGGCGGATGCGTTCCACGCTGCGCCGCGCCGGGCGGCGCTTCGACTCCCACAACCATTTTCCGATAAAAACACCACAGAACAGGAAATCGCATGATTGAGTTGGAAATGTTGAGAAGTAAAGCCGACCGCCTCTTTGCGCAGTTGGTGGCCTGGCGGCGCGACTTTCACCAGCACCCGGAGTTGGGCTTTCAGGAGGTGCGCACAGCCGGCATTGTGGCCGATCACCTGCGCGGGCTGGGGATGGAGGTCACCACTGGCATTGGCAAGACCGGCGTAGTAGCCCTGCTCGAAGGTGACCACGTCGATGCCGACGCGCCCACGGTGATGTTGCGCTTTGATATGGACGCGCTGCCCATACACGAGCAGACGGGGTTGCCGTTTGCCTCGCAAAACCCAGGCGTCATGCACGCTTGCGGGCACGACGGCCATACGGCAATCGGCATGGGGGTGGCGACGCTGCTTGCGCAACACCGCCAGATGTTGCCGGGCCGGGTGATGCTGCTCTTCCAGCCCGCCGAAGAGACCACGCGCGGCGCACGCGCCATGCTGGCCGATGGGGTGTTCAACGCGATCAAACCGCAGGCCTCGTTTGGGCTTCACCTGTGGAGCCGATTGCCGCTCAACCAGGTGGTGGCGCAGCCTGGGCCACTGTGGGCCAGCGCCGGGCGATTTACCATCACCATAGAGGGCCAGGGCGGGCATGGCGCCGCCCCACACGAAACGGTGGACGCCACCGTGGTGGCCAGCCATGTGGTGGTGGCGCTGCAGACGATTGTCGCCCGCAACATCAATCCCGCGCAGCCCGCGGTGGTGACGGTTGGCGCATTCCACAGCGGCGACGCCTGGAACATTATCTCGGCCAGGGCCACGCTGGTGGGCACCGTGCGCAGCTTTGACCAGACCGTCCACGACCAACTCATGCAGCGGATTGCCGAGATCGCCCAGGGGGTCTGCGCGGCCTTTGGCGCCACATGTGTCGTCGAGGCGCCGGATCAGACGCCCGTCACCGTCAACTCGGAAGCGGGCGCGCACCTGATGCAACGGGTAGCCGAAGCCGTGGTCGGCCGGGCGCAGGTGGCGCAGATCGAGCCAATGATGGTGGGCGAAGACATGGCCGAGTTCCTCAACCAGGCGCCCGGTTGCTATATTTTGGTGGGGGCATCCGACCCGACCGGCCCGCTCCACAGCCCGCACCATAGCCCCACGTTTGACTTTGACGAGCGCATGTTGCCAACCGGGGTGGCCCTGTTGGCCGGCGCGGCGGTGGCCTATCTGTCCACCGAGGGCAAGCCGTAGCACTGCGGCGCACAGCATGACTTACGCCGCGACTGATGGCTGTCAGGGGAGAGAAATTGGCCAACGCACAAGCCTTCGGTCAAAAGCTTGCGTAAGGTCAGTTCTATGACCAATGACCGGCGAAATCCCTACGGAATTGCGCCGCAAAAATCAACGATGAGAATTGACTTTTTCTGGTTCGCATGGTAGGATCTGTTGATTCTAATAATCCGATTAATCGAAGTATAGACCCATCCTATACCAGTTGTACAGGCGGGTCATTGTTGGTGGTCTATGGTTGAGTCTGAGATCGAATCTGAGTTTCTGAGCACGTTACTCAAGTGCAAACCAGGTGACCGGTTGCCGTCGTTGACTGACCTGAGTGAAGAAACCGGAATCAGCGTCGGCAAGTTACGCGAGCAAATGGAAGTGGCGCGTACACTCGGTCTGGTCGAAGCCAGCCCGCGGCGCGGCATTACGCGCACGGACTATCGTTTTCTGCCGGCGGTGCGGCTGAGCCTGCTGGTGGCGCTGGCGATTGACCGTCAACACTTTGACGCCTTCAGCAGCCTGCGCACCCATCTGGAAGTTGCCTATTGGGACGAAGCGGTGGTGTTGTTGACGACCGACGACATCGACCATTTGCAGACATTGGTGCGCGCAGCGTGGGATAAGTTGAACCAGGCGCGGGTGCGCATCCCATATGAAGAACATCGAGAACTACATATCGCCATTTTTCGTCGGCTCAACAACCCGTTTGTGCAGGGCTTGCTCGAAGCCTATTGGGATGCATACGAGGCCGTCGAGTTGAACGCGTACGCAGACTATGCCTATCTGCAAAAGGTGTGGCAATATCACGATGCGATTGTCGATGCAATTTGCCGCGGCCGCTATGCGCATGGCAAGCAGTTGCTGATCGAACATATGCGGCTGCTCGATAGCCGTGGCGTATCAAGCGAGACACGGGTAGACCCGGCTGCGCTGGCTGTGTGAGGACGCCAGCAGGCTCGGTGATGCTGAGGGTATCGCATACCGGTTGTGTCTGCGGCGGTTGTTGTCACAAAGCCCATACGGTCACAACAGCGTGACTATATGGGCTTCGTACCCTATCCTGTTTTCCGTTTTCCGCCTGCCAATGGAGGAAGGCAATGACTGTCTTAGTCGAACCTACATCTGCGCCTTTACAAACCGAATATGTCATCAACGATTTCAACATCAATGTCGCCACCGCCAATGGATCGGGCAGCCAGACAAGCAACAGTCTACTGATTCGTTCGCTTTTCAAAATGGGCATCCCGGTTACCGGTAAAAACCTCTTCCCCAGCAACATCCAGGGTCTCCCCACGTGGTACAACATCCGCCTGAGCCAACACGGGTATCTCGCTCGCCGCGAAGCCGTCGAGGTGATGATCTGCATGAATGGCGCAACCGTGGCCGAAGATATGGCCAGCGTTGCGCCCAATGGCGTTGTGCTCTATGATGATACGCTGCCGATTGCCGCCCGCCGCCCAGATGTGCAATACTTTGCCATGCCGGTCAAGACACTGGTCAAGGAGGCCGACCTGCCCTACGCCCTGCGCGACTATGTGGCCAACATGGTCTATGTCGGCGTGGCGGCCCACCTGCTCGAAATCGAGATGGATGAAATCAAGGCTGCGCTAGAGTGGAACTTCAAGGGCAAGCCCAAGCCGATTGCCCTCAACTGGGATATGGTGCAGCGCGCCTATCAATGGGCCACAGAAAACCTGCCCAATACCCAGCCCTATCGCGTGGCTCGCATGAGCGGCTTCAACGAGGGCAAGGTGCTGATCGACGGCAACACTGCGGCCGGGCTGGGTGCGCTCTTCCACGGTGTCGGGTTGGTTTCGTGGTATCCGATTACCCCCTCATCGAGCCTAGCCGACGCCATCAACGAGTATGCCCCGCGCCTGCGCACCGACCCCAGCACCGGCAAGGCGACCTACGCCGTGGTGCAGGCTGAAGATGAGCTGGCCGCCATCGGCATGGTGTTGGGCGCCGGGTGGGCCGGCGCCCGTGCGATGACGGCGACGAGCGGCCCCGGCATCAGCCTGATGGCCGAATTTGCTGGCCTGGCCTACTTTGCCGAAATCCCTTCGGTGATTTGGGATATTCAGCGCATGGGCCCCAGCACCGGTCTGCCTACCCGCACCGGTCAAGGCGACATCCACAGCGCCTATTACCTGAGCCACGGCGACACCCGCCACATTGTGCTCTTCCCCGCCAGCCCCAAAGAGTGTTTCGAGATGGCGGGCGCCGCGTTTGACCTGGCCGAGCGGCTGCAAACGCTGGTCTTTGTCTTGAGTGACCTCGACCTTGGTATGAACCTTTGGATCACCGAGGAGTTTGAGTACCCCGAAGCCCCCTATGACCGGGGTAAGGTGCTGAGTGAGGAAGATCTGGAGCGGCTCAAAGGCAACTGGGGGCGCTATCTGGATGTGGACGGCGACGGCATTCCCTACCGCACCATCCCCGGCAACAAGCACCGCGCCGCGGCCTACTTCACCCGCGGCACCGGCCACACAGCCTACGCCACCTACAGCGAGCGGTCGGAAGACTGGGTGGAGAATTTGGAGCGGCTGGCGCGCAAATTCGAGACCGCGCGCGCACTGGTTCCATCGCCGATCATCGATGATGCGGAGACGGCTTCCATCGGCATCATTAGCCTGGGCAGCAATCATGAGGCGATCGTAGAGGCGCGCAGTCGGCTACAGAATAGCGGCGTGGAGACCGGCTACCTGCGGTTGCGGGCGCTGCCGATTAGCCAGAGCGTGCGCGACTTTATCGCCGACTATGACCAGATCTACGTGGTGGAGAACAACTTCGACGGCCAGTTGCACAAGATTCTGCTCACCGAGACGCCAGAACATGCCCAGAAGTTGATTTCTGTCTGTAAGTGTGATGGGATGCCTTTCTCGGCTCGGTTTATCACCGAGAGCATCCAACCGGGGAAATGAGGCTACAAATCATGACCATGACAAAAGAACGCCCCACACCGGCGCCGCGTGCGCCCAAGGTCAATGCGTTGGGGTTGGATAGAAATGAGTACAAGGGCCGCGACTCGACGCTCTGCAAAGGCTGCGGCCATGACAGCATCAGCCAGCGCATCATCAACGCGGCGTGGGATCTCGGGCTGGATCAGACCCAAGTGATCAAGCTAAGCGGCATTGGGTGCAGCAGCAAGACGCCCGCCTACTTTTTGGGCGCCAGCCACGGCTTCAACGCCGTCCACGGGCGTATGCCGTCGGTGGCGACCGGCGCGCTCATTGCCAACCGCAGCTTGGTGGCGGTGGGCGTCAGCGGCGATGGCGACACCGCCTCGATCGGCATCGGCCAGTTCAAACACGCGGTGCGTCGCAACGTGCCGGTGGTTTATATCGTGGAGAACAATGGGGTCTATGGGCTGACCAAAGGGCAATTTAGCGCCACGTCAGACAAGGGGCAGGTGCTCAAATATGCCGGCGTCAATCATCTGCCGTCGCTGGACATTTGCCTCGAAGCGTTGGCGGCCAACGCCACCTTTGTGGCGCGCAGCTTTGCCGGTGACGCCAAGCAGGTGGAGGCGCTGCTCAAAGCAGCCCTCAGCCACCGTGGTATGGCCGTGCTCGACATCATCAGCCCCTGCGTCACCTTCAACAACCACGAAACGTCGAACAAGAGCTATCCGTGGGGCAAAGAGCATGAAATCCCCATGCACGAGCTCAACTTTGTGCCCAAGTTCGAACAGATCGAGATCGACGAGTATGACGACGAGCGTGAGGTGCAACTGCACGACGGCTCGTGGATCAAACTCAAGAAGCTGAGCACCGATCACGACCCGACAGACAAGATGTCAGCGTTCCGCATTTTGGAAGAAGCACACCGGGAACAAAAGTTGCTCACTGGCCTCTTCTATATCAACACCGACCAGCCTGATATGATCGAGTTGCTCAACATGGTGGATACGCCACTGGCCCACCTGAGCGAAGTCGACACGCGCCCCAGCCGGGCAGCGCTCCAGCAGATCATGGCTGAACTATAGCTGCCGCACGCCGCGAACGAAACCGTGTCGGTTCTCTCGATGCTTCCACTGGCGAGAGAATCGACACTTTTTTGTTGTTCTGGGGTTTGTTGTCCTGAGAGCAACCGTGGTGTCCGCCCCTACAATTCGTGTTGCGCTGGTTCGTTTTGCCCGTAGGCCCCGCGCAGCGCCGGCGGCAGCAGCGCCGCCATCGCATACATGACGCGCTCGGTATTGGCGCGCACCTGCGCCGGGTCGTTCGGGTCGCCGGGCATGGCAAGCGGGTCGCCAAAACAGATCGTGACCTCAGGGCGGCGCCCAAAGCGGAAAAGTTGCTTGAATATCTGCGGTGAATTGATCACCACCGCGGGCACCACCGGCGCGCCGGCGTTCATGGCAATGCGCGCCGCGCCCGTCTTGCCGCGCATGAGCACGCCGCTGCGGCTACGCGTCCCTTCAGGGAACATCCCCAGCACGCGCCCATCGCGCACCACATCCACCGCGGTGTTCATGGCCGCCACATCACCCTTGCCCCGTTCGACAGGAAAAGTCCCCACCGTTGTCAGCAATCTGGCAATGAGGGGATGCCAGCCAAAAATTTCGGTCTTGGCCATGAAGTAGACCTGGCGTGGCGACGCATAGGCCAGCAGGACATAGTCAGGCCCCAGGGTGTGGTTACACGCGAGCACGCAACCACCGGTGGCGGGCATCTTTTCGCGCCCTTCGATGCGCAATCGGCAGAAAAGGGGCTTGATCAGCGTAACCAGCGCATAGAGAAAGCGCCAGAGACGAGAGGCTTCGTGCGGCATCTTCACAGGTATACATCCTTCTTGTGGTGAGTTGGTTTGGCGCCGCGTCAGTTGATTTGCCGGCGCCTCTCTGCAATCTGGCGATACGTCTGCAACGACTGGAGCACTTCATCGTTCGCGGCGGCGCCTGCGGCTTCCAGCCCCTCATCCGGGAAGAGGGCCTCTAGCAGGTGGCCGGAAAAAAAGAAGTATCGCCTCAGATCATAGGTGGCTCGTTCCCACTGCTCGTCGTAATAGTGCAACAACCCCCGCTCTTGCCAAAGGGTTGGCTCCAACGGATGCACGACAAGCAAGTAGCCTAAGACGGCTGCCCCCATGCGATAATCGCCCCGACTCAGATAGACATTGCGCAAGTTGTTGAGGATGCGCTGGGCCAGCGCCGGTGCGCCGACCGCCGCGTGGACGGCCGCAGGCAGAGCCACCCTGCGCTGAAAAATCGATGAGAGGTAGTGGTCGGCGTCGGCGCATTCCACCAACTCGCCATGAAACGGGTCGAGGAGCCAGGCGCCCTCCTCATCCTCATAGCGCGCCATAAAGTGGCCGGGGAAACCGACCCCGCGCACTGTCAGCCCCAGCCGGTCGCCGATCACCATGCAGAGCAGGCTTAACATGATGGGCAGCCCTTTGCGCTCATGTAGCACCACATTGAGAAAACTGTTGTGCGGGTCGTAATAATTGGCATGGTTGCCGGTAAAGCCCAGTTGATGGTTGAATATCTGCAAGAAGCGCTGGGCGCGCCGGCGGCCTACCTCGCCAGCCGGGAGCGCACGGTGGACGGCGGCGGCCAAATCATCCAATTCGCGCAGGTGTAGCGCCATGTCGAGATCCGGGTAGGCCATGCCGGCGATGGCAAGCGCCAGACGCTCGGCCCGTGGCGTTGGTCGCTTCAGTTCTTGGGTGAAGAGATGGATGAAGTTCGGCATGGTTCGCTGTCAGGCCAACGACATTCCTCATGCGCTATGCTGGCGGGTGCGCATCCGTTCCACCTCGTTGGCGAGGATACGCCTGAGCACGGCAATTGATGTTGCATAGGTGGCGTCCACCCCAAAATAGAGCAGGCTTTTGCTCAGCAACGACTGGCGGCGACTGATGGGCGTGTCACTGGCGTAATGGATCAGCCCAATCTCGTAGGGGGCGTTGATAAAGAGGTTGACAATCTCGTTGAGCGGGTAGCGCCGCGGGTAAACATCTTCATAGATGGCGCTCAGATAGGGGCCGGCCTCCATCTCGATGTCGGTGTAGCCCTCTTCGTAGAAGATATTCATAAAGTGGCGGTTCTGCAAGATTGTGCCGCGCACGGTCACCGCCTTCTGGTTGTCAAAGACAGTGCCAAAATTGAGATAGGGCGTCACATCCTGCGCCGTGAAACAGTTGCGAAAGAGATACGAGTTGCGCGAGTGCTCGTCATAGACCACATTGGGGATCATGACGTCACCGACGCGGGCGTTGAGCGTGGCGGCCTTGCCCAGGATATAGACGCCCAGAATGGCGCCCCCCGCGGTGCTCACCTGGCTATATACATGATAGGCCGCCATGCCCAGCGGGTAATCGATATTCAAGATCAGCGCGTCGCTCTCGCGCAACAGGGCCAGATCATCCGCGCTGCAACCCAGGATGCGCGGGTCCATCAGCGCTGCGTCTAGCTGGCTCATCTCAATCACCTGCGCCTCCACATCCAGACAATGGGGGTCGCTTACACGCGTCACGCCCACCGCGGCTTCGGTCTGATACAGCGTGGGGAAAAGCTGATGATGGTTGACATAGTAACGCAGCGAGTAGTAGAGCAGATTGTTGAGCGCGCCGCTGTCATCTTGCGGCAGTTGCTTGTATTCATCCAGCAGCCCTTCTGGGTTGTGTTGCGCAATGAAGTCAACGATCCGATCGCGGTGGAGCGCTGCAAAACCACTCAACAGGTTGACCACGCTGTGGGTATTGCTGCTGACAAAATAGAGCGGGCGCGTCGCCAACGCGCCCGCAGAGGCCTCGTTGACCTTCCCCCACCAATATTGGACGCTGCGGCGATAGTCGCTTAGGCCGCTGCCCAAGACCTTGACCTGCCAATCCATACGCTGGCGGGCGGCCCGCTGGAAATTCGCCAGCAAGTTGGCGCCCGGCCAGATCTGCGCCAGCTTGTCGAAGTCATCGCCTTCCAGCGCCAACGCCTTGCGAACGGCGGCGAGCAATCCACTAACGGCTTTCGCATCATCCGGATCAGCCTGCAAGAGCGCATCGAACAACTGACCGTTGTTCAACTGTTGATGAATCTTGTTCCACTCGATCTGGAGGGTGGTCAGGCAGGGGATGAGGTCGTCTATGTCGCTGACGCTGGCGACATTAGCGGCCAGCGTGCCCGATTGAGGGTCAAAATAGAACTTGCGACGCCGGGCGCGGGCGCGCACAGGGCGCCATTCTTCCACCGGATAGCCCTCGCGGCGGAAGACATCTTCCATTTGCCCCAGCACCACCAACTGGGCCATCACCACAGCATCGGGCAGCCGCAACGCCGAATAGACCAACGCCGAGACGTCGATCTCGGGGCGGTGCGCCTGCTGATGCAGGCTGGAATTCATAGCCGCGTGCGTCTCTTCCAAACTGCGGATACGGATGGGCGCGCTGCTTCGCAGCAGCGAATAGTAGGTGCGGATGTAGAGTTCAATCTCTTCGTTATGGCTAACCGGCATGGTGCGAACCATGAACAACACCTCCGAGCAGAGTATATCATACGGCGCGGCGGAAGGGGATTGGCCGGCAGCGTGTTTTACCAATCACGCGCCAGGGGTTGCAGCGCAGGCAGGGTATCTTACAGCAACGGCAACTGTGTCTGTGGCTCGTCCGCAGCGTTGGCGGGCGGCCAGGGTGGAAGCGTGGTCAGCGATGCAAGCTGGGCCTGCAAACGGCGGACGCTGGCGGGGGAGTGGCCCTCGTAGGGGTTGTGCATGTAGCCAAAGAGCGTCACCCCCGCCTGCTGCCAGGCGACCAGACGCGCCGCCCATTGCGCCAGTTGGTTGTCGCGCGCAAAGACCAACTGATCATCTCCCTTGGGGCCGTTTTTGTCATCGCCGATCCAGCGCAGGATGGCAAAGTTAGGGGCAACATCGGCCTGAACCAGTTCGTCCCAGATGGGATAGAGGTCGGGCCACCCCTCGCGATCCACCACCACCAGCGCCATACCCCGCTCGGCCAGAAAACGAGCAAAGGCGCCGGTCATCAAATCGCGGGCGCGCACTTCCACGCCGATTGGCTGACCCTCGAGCTGGGGCGCCAGCCAGTCCAGGTAGTTGGCCAAGGCTCGACCATGCTGTGTGCGCGTAAAATCTGGGGGGAGCTGCAAAAAAGCTGGCGCGGCGGCTGGGCCAAGCGCGCGTAACACATCCAAAAAGGCTGCCGTCTCTGCCTCGCAACCCACGAGCCGCTTTTCATGGCTGATCGAGCGGGGGAACTTCAGACAAAATGTAAAGCCCTGGGGAACCGTCTCCACCCAGTTGACGAGCGTTGCGGGCCTGGGCAGACCATAGAAACTGGTATTTGTCTCGACTGTGTTGAAATGTTGGGCATAATGGGCAAGCTGCGCCTGGCGAGGCAACCCTTCGGGGTAGAAAACGCCGCGCCAGCCATCAAACTGCCAAGATGAGGTTCCCAAATTGATGGTGATGGGTGTCGGCTGGTTGTGCATGGTCATGCCAATCTGTGCAAGAACGGGCGGAATCGAGCGCACAACGGTATAATACCACATCCATGAATCGCACAGCATAGAGCGGGGAGCAACCATGACAAAAAAGATCGAAGCACTCATTCGTACCGAGAAGCTGGAGGCGGTCAAGCAGGCGCTCAGCGACATTGGCATCGTGGGCATGACGGTATTGCAGGTGCATGGGCAGGGCCGGCAGGGCGGATTGGCCCTGGAGTGGCCAACCGGCGTCTACAAGGTCGATCTACTCCCACGCTATCAGCTCAACATTGTCCTCAGCGACCACAACGTCGAAAAGACCGTGGAGACCATCTGCGCCGCGGCCTATACGGGGCAGCCCGGCGATGGCATCATTTTTGTCTACCCGGTCGAGGAGGTAATCCGGATCCGCACGGGCGAACGAGGGCGGGCGGCGCTCAGCTACCCCGACGACATCGATGTGCGCAGTACGGGCGCCGATCCCATGTAGACCGCTCACAGCGCGCTTCAACCCCGCAAACCAACGAAAAGGCAAACGACCAAATTGGAAGGGCCCAGACGCCCAGCGTGTCTGGGCCCTTCTTGCTCGATCCCCGCATATATCGATGCGCGGGCGCCGTTCCATCCTATTCAGCACCTCACACAATAGGACAAAACTCACAGTCAGTTGCAACAACGGCGGGACAAATTTATCACAGGTGCTCTAATCACCGGCCATGTTATTGTGCAAACTGCACATAGAAATCCCCGGTGGGATTCGGTATCATCGGTTTTAGA
>JAHDWG010000080.1 GCA_023384495.1 Caldilineaceae bacterium | reverse complement strand
AGGTGCTCGAGGGCCACATGATCGGCGAGGCCATGCGCCGCGCCCGCGTGCGCGTCAAGGGCAACGAGCCGGATGAGATCACATGGGCCGCCTTTGTGCTCTACGGTGACCCCACCTTCCGCCTGGTCGAATAGCATAGTCTGTGAAGTTGGATTCCAGTTTTTTGAACTGCGGTGGATGGCCGCGTATGCACCCTCCATCGTCCATCGTCCATCGTCCCATCGTCCATCGTCCATCATTCACCCCCATCGCCAACAGGACCCAAAGACCATGAACAGCTCCCCACCGCTCTACGCTCTGCTCGTCGGTATTGACCAATATGACCCCGTTGGCCGTGTGCGCAACCTGCGCGGCTGCGTCAACGATGTGACGGCCATGCGTTGGCTGCTCAAAAGCAAGTTTGGCATCCCCGATGACCAGATCGCCACCCTGGCCAATAGCCAGGCCAAACATCGCGCCATCAAACAGGCCTTTCGCAAGCAACTGATCGCCAAGGCCG
This sequence comes from Caldilineaceae bacterium, assembly GCA_023384495.1. GTDB lineage: Bacteria > Chloroflexota > Anaerolineae > Caldilineales > Caldilineaceae > CFX5. Next base: position 21,124 of record JAHDWG010000080.1, on the reverse strand, counting down.
AAGCGTGGCACAACGCCGGGCGACCGGGAACGCCGCCCGCCTTTCTCTTTCATTTCAGCGGGCACGGCTCGCAGGCCATCGACGAAACCGGCTCCGAACCCGACGGCCTCGACGAGACGCTGGTCGCCTATGACAGCCGCAACCCCGGCGTCTATGACATCAAAGACTGGGAGCTCGGCCAGCTGATCGACGAGCTCAACCGCTACAGCGACAACGTCACCATTATCCTCGACTGTTGTCATTCCGGTTCGGGCACGCGCGCGGTGGATGAGACCATCGCCCTCACCCGCCGCTGCCCGCCCGACCTGCGCCCGCAGCCCAAGCGCCGCCCCAAAGCGCTGCGTGGCCCCCAGACGCGCAGCGTCACCGGCAGCAACTGGGAGATCGGCGGCCAGCATGTGCTGTTGGCCGGCTGCCGCGACCTGGAAGAATCCAATGAGTATGGTGTGCAAGAGGCCGGGCAGACCCACTGGCGTGGGGCCATGAGCTATTTCATGGTGCAGACGCTGACCCAAATGGCGCTCGACCGGCGCCTCACCTATCGCGAACTGCACGAACAGGTGCGCGCCCAGGTCAACAGCCGCTACCGCAACCAGATGCCCCAGTGCGAGGGGGACATCGACCGCGAGTTTCTCGGCGGCCTGCGCCCCCAGCGCGACCTCTTCTATACGGTCGCCGAACAGCGCGATGGCTTCCACTGGATCGATGGCGGCGTGGCCCACGGCCTCAGCGAGGGCAGCCAACTCAAGCTCTACCCGCCCGAAACGCGCACGCTGGTCGACGCCGGCGAACCCATCGCCACGTTGGAAGTGGCGGAGGAGGGCGCCATCCTCAGCGGCTGTCGCACGCTGGAGCCCGGCGCCGCCGTCCCGCTTCATGCCCGCGCCGTGATCCACCGGCTCAACCTGGGCAACATGCGCCGCACGGTGCTGCTCGACATCGACGACGCCGCGCTGCGCGCCCAAATCCAGGCGCGGCTCGGCCGGCAAGAAGGGGTTGCCCACGCCGATGTCTCGCCGTTTCTCCAGGTGGTGACCGACACGGCTGGGGTGGATTTCCGCGTGGCGCGGCGCGGCGACCTGCTTGAAATCCAGGACAACGCCGGCGCGCTGCTGGTGGCCCCCTTCGCCCACACCGATCTCGACGGCCTGGTTGCCGATCTGGCGCACCTGGCGCGCTATCGAAACGCGCTCGACCTGCGCAACCAGGCCCCCCATTCCGAGCTGGCCGGCCAGGTGACGCTGGCGGTCAAGCGGCTCGTCTTTGACCCGGCCACCCAGCAGCCCCGCACCGAAGAGTTCCCCCAGGCCGCCGCGGGCGGGGCCGTGATCCAAACCGGCGAGCGGGTCGTTTTTGAGATCACCAACAAGACCAACCAGCCGCTCTTTGTGGCGCTCTTTGACTTTGGCCCCAAGTGGGAGGTGGTGCAGCTTTACCCCAGGACCAAAGGCGCGCAGGAGCCGATCCAGCCATTGACGACGTTCACCATTGGGCTCTCGGCCAAAAAGAACGAGCAGCTTGAGGCGCATCTCGATAAAGGCATCTCCGAAGCCAAAGAGACATTCAAGATCATCGCCACGGTTGCGCCCACCAGCTTTGAGGTGCTCCAACAGGACCCACTCAAGACGCCCTTTGAGACGCGCAAGCTCGCCACCCGCGGCGACGGCAAGCCCCCTTCGGCGCTGGACATGCTGCTGGCGCAGGCCATGAACGGCGGCGAAACGCGCGCCTATGGGCCGCCCGCCGCCTCGGTGGAAGATGAATGGACCACCGCCGAGCTGGTGGTGACTACCGTGCTGGCCGAGAGCCAGGCCACACGCGCGCTGCCCGGCGGCGTCCCCACCGAGATCACCGGCCACGACATCACGCTGGAGCCGCCCGCCGGCTTTGACGGGCGCGTGCGTGTCCTCACCGCCACGCAGAGCACGCGCGCCGCCGACGGCAACGCCATCGATCTGACGCCGCCGCCGGGGTTGGCCGCGCATGGCGATTGGTTCGAGCCGCTGGCGATTGGCTCCACCCGTTCGGCGCTCACCGCGGGCGCGGTAATTGAGATCGACGCCGACGAAGAAGCGCGCGCCACGGTCACGCCCAACACGCCGCTCAAGCTCCACATGGGGTGGACACCCGACGCCGACGCCGCCGGCGTGATGGCGGTGGCCTTTGACGGCAGCTTCTTTTACCCCGTGGGCCGCTCAGGCGCAGACCCGCAGACGGTCGACGTGGAGTGGCTGCCGGAACCGGACCCCGACTCGGTGCAGCCGCTGCGCACCACGCGCAGCATTGGGCGCACGGTGAAGCTCTATCTGTACAAGCTGCTGCGGCGCGAAGAGCCGAGCCTGGGGCTGCACCAGGTGCGTTTTGTGCCCGCCAACGAAGTGGGCAAGACGCCACTAGTGGCCAACGAGCAGGTTCGCCCGATTGCGCTTGGCGAGCTACGGTTTCGCCCGGTCGACCCGGCTGAGCTCAAGCCCAATGCGCGGGTGGCGCTGGTGATCCACGGCTTTACCGCCATCAGCAACCCACTGGCCGACTGGATGCTCAACCATGTCATGCGCCAGGAGATGCACTATGACCATGTGCTGGCCTATGACTACGAAAGCTTTGCCACGCCGATCACCGAAACAGGACGCCGGCTCGCCAATGCGCTACGCGAGGCAAAGTTTGGCGCAAACGATGGGCGAAGGCTCGATGTTGTTGCCCACAGCATGGGCACCCTGGTGGCGCGCGCGATGGTGGAAATCTGGGGGGGCGACCAGTTTGTCGACCGCTGCTTCCTGGCTGGGCCACCCAACGAAGGGACGCGGCTGGCCGAGGTCAAACGGCTGGTTCCCTGGCTGAGCACACTGCTGCTCAACGGACAATGGGCGGGCATCCCCCCGGCGGCGCTGGCCGGTTGGGCGCTCAAAAAGGCCAGCGATGACGCCGCCGGGGCCGATGACCTGCGCCCCGCGTCGCAATTGCTGAGCGACCTCAACGGCTCCAACAAGCCGGTCACCACCCCCTATTTTGTGTTGGCCGGCCACAACAACCGCCCGCTCCACGTCGACGCCAACGCATGGCAACGGTTGCAACACAAGGTGATGCAGGGGATAGACGCCGCGCTCGACGCCATCTTTGGCGACCAACACGACATGGTCATCAGCGTGGGGAGCATGACGCGCGTGCGCAAGGGCCAATACCCGGCTGCGTTGCTCCAGGTGCGCGAGCTTTCCTGCAACCATTTTGAGTACTTTGCCGACAAGACTTCGCATCAGCAATTGATGAACTGGCTCAAAGGTTGACCTGCACGCAAAGGGATGCACATCAACGCTATGAAGATCGTATAGTACAGCGGAACACAGAGCGCGCGGAGATTGCACAGAGATACACAGAGTTCGGCGCTGTGTATCCATCATACCAGAACACCGAGGGAAACGCGATGGCTCGTTCGGCGGATAAATCCCTCTGTGTCCTCCGCGTCTCCTCTGTGCCCTCTGTGTTCCTGCTGTTGCCACCCATGTTCACGCCGTTATAACTGCAATTCCAAATTTCAGACGAACCGGCGCGCCCTGTGGGCTCCCGGAAACCGCCGCTACTGCAATTTCGTGTCTAGATCCAACAGTGGCCAATCGGCGGGCGGGTCGCCCAGGTCGGGCAGGGGGAGCATCGCGCCCTCTTGCAGGCTGGATTGGTGCGCAATCAGCCCAGGCAGACAGTAGCGAGCCGCGGCCCAGACGTGGTTGGGGGGCAGGCTGCCGGTGACCACCGCCTTGACAAAGTCGTCGGCCAGAAACTGGTGCGAACCGTGGTGGCCGTTGCGCAGCCCGGCAAATTCGCGCGGCAGCCGCTCTACCGAGTGAACTTGCGACACACTCATGTGATAGTCTTGCAACACGGCCTCATGCACGCCCGCCGTCTTCTCCACCGGCAGGTTGCGCGTCTCGAGCAGCGCCGTCACATCCTCCGGGCCATCGGCCAGGGTCACCCACGCTTGGGCATTGGCCTGCTCCTGATAGCAGCCTTGCGTGCCAAAGAGGCTCATCTGCACCGAGGCAAGCCCCTTCCAACCCACGCGCCGAAACTCATTGATGCGCATCATGCCGCCATCCGACGTGCGCATGAGCGCAGTCTGGTTGCTGTAGGGGTTATCCCACAGGTTGGCGCCGGGCCGGAAGACGCCATCCTCATGTTGGTCGTCAAACCCCAGGCACGAGACATGGGTGACATGGGCGCCCGTCACCGAGAGGATCATGCTGACACTGTGGGTGGGGTAGTGCATGGGGGGAATCCCGGCGACCCGCTTCCACTCAGCGCCGCCCGAATGTTGGTAGGCTTCGTAAAAGCCGTGCGCCATGTCGTGATAGTATTGCCCCTCGCCATAGACAAAACGACCAAAATCACCTGCCCGAAAACGGGAGCGGCAATAGAGCGTGGCGGGGTAGTAGTAGCTCGTCTCGCCGGTCATATAGATGAGGCGGGTGTCGGCCACCGCCTGCACGATGGCGCGTATCTCCGCTTCGGTGTTGGCAATTGGCACGGCGCAATAGACATGCTTGCCCGCAGCCAGCGCCTGGAGCGTCTGCGGGCCGTGGAGGTGGCGCTGCGTAAAGAGGGCAATGGCGTCGACATCGCTGTCGCACAGCGCATCGAGCGAGTCAACCGTGCGCGCGACGCCAAAGTGGGCCGCCTGTTCGGCCAGCCGGTCGGGCAACAGATCGGCCAGCACGACTTCGTCCACCGCGGGGTGGGCTTGAAAGAGGGGGATAAAGGCGCGGGCAAAGCTGCCCGTTCCACAAACGCCAATACGGATACCCATGGTCTGTTTTCTCACCTTTGTTGACTGTTAACCGGACATTTCACTACCCGACACTACTTTTCTACAACGAATCGATTCGGCGACTGACACTGAAAAATCGTCGCAGCGACTGGAACTTGAGCGCCGGCGGGCACATTTCGGTGTCACCCTCGAAGTTTCCAACGCCGCCAAACCGCGGGGCATAGGCGAACCACCATCCCCTGCAAATGCGATTGTCATCTCCGAGATCGTATACTCTTTTCGCGAGATCTGCAACCAGTCGTGTATGCACGGCCCCATCGAGGCCCTGGTCAAAAGAAAGGCAAAACAATCAACCCCTACCACTCCCCAGATTCTACTTTAGTGGAATGACAGCCGCGCCAGTTCACCCTATACTAAACCGCAACTGATTTGAGATACGGGCGTACTTCAGATGACATCAGACGTGGGGTTAGGCGACGTCGCACGGTCGCAGCGCCTGAGGCTACAGATCAGATTGACAATCTGATTGACAAATCGTCGGTGGAGGCAACGATGAAACTCGCACGGTGGATCTTTTTGAGCGCTGGTCTCTATGGCCTGGTCGTGACGGCGCCCATCTATTGGATGGAGGAGGCGCTGGGCCGCGACTATCCGCCCGCCATTACGCACCCCGAATACTTTTACGGCTTTTTGGGCGTGACGCTGGCGTGGCAGATTCTCTTTTTGCTGCTTGCGCGCGACCCCGTCCGCTATCGGCCCATGATGTGGCCTGCCATGGTGGAGAAAGGGCTCTACGTCGCCGCAGTCACTGTCCTTTTTCTACAACGGCGCATCCCAACCCTGGTGTTAGGTTTTGGGCTGGTCGATCTGCTCTTTGGGCTGCTCTTTGTCGTGGCCTATGTCGCAACGCGGCCTGCCCGCATGGACGAGTCGTTGCGGCCAGCTCACCCCGGATAGATAAACGGCCATGCAACATTGGCGCCCAATCTATGAATTTTGATTGGCATATTGATAACCTATCGGAGAAACCCAATGACACACAATACCCTGACCCAACCCGTCGCCGCTGCCCGCCGCGCGCCGCCGGGCCCGCGCGGTCATCTGCTCTGGGGGATGTTGCCCGAGCTACGCCGCAACAAGCTGCGCCTTTTTGGCGAAACGGTGCGCGCCTACGGCGATGTTACGCGGCTGCGCTTTTTGCATGTCATTACCTATTCGGTGCAAAGCCCCGAAGGCGTCAAGCACGTGTTGCAAGACAACAACCGCAACTATCGCAAGGGTGAATTTGTCAATGGCGTGCTCACCTTGGCCCTGGGCGAAAACCTGCTCACCACCGATGGGGAAAGCTGGCTCAGTCGCCGTCGCCTCATGCAGCCGGCCTTCCATCGCCAGCGCATTGCCGCCTTTGGCGCGGCGATGGAGCAGATCACACACGATACGCTTGACCAGTGGCGCGGCCTGCCCGAGGGTGAATATGTGGACATGGAGCATGAGATGATGGCGCTCACCCTGCGCATTGCCGGCCAGACACTCTTCAGCGTCGATCTGCTGGGCGAGTCGCAGGCGCTGGGCGAGGCGTTCACTGTGCTCTCTCAGTTTATCGACTATCGGCTGGAGACGCCCTACCCGCCGCCGCTGTTCATCCCCACCGCGCAGAACCGGCGTTTCAAGCAGGCCATGCGGACAATCGATCAGACCGTGCAGGCGATGATCGCCGAACGCCGGCGCACGCCAAGCGAGAAGCAAGACCTGCTCGCCATGCTGATGGAGGCGCGCGACGCCGATACAGGCGAGGGGATGACCGACCAAGAGTTGCGCCACGAAATTGGGCTGATGATCTTTGCCGGGCACGAGACTACGGCCACCACGCTTACCTGGGCGCTCTATGAACTGGCCCGCAACGGTGCAGTGGCGCAGAAGCTCGCCGATGAGGTGGACGCGGTGCTGGCCGGGCGCCCGGCCACCGTGGCCGACTTGCCCAATTTGCCCTATGCCCGTATGATCGTGGATGAGGCGTTGCGTCTCTATCCCGCCGCGTGGAACCTGTCGCGGCAGGCGATCAACGACGATGTCGTCTGCGGCTATCAGATTCCAGCCGGCGCGCAACTATCGCTCTCCACCTTTGCCGTCCATCGTGATCCCCGCTGGTGGAGCGAACCGGAGCGCTTTGACCCCGAACGCTTCACGCCGGAGCGCTCTGCCGGGCGACCGCCGTACGCCTATCTGCCCTTTGGCGGCGGCCCGCGGCTCTGCATCGGCAATATGATCGCGCTCACCGAGGCGCCGCTCATCCTGGCGGCGATTGCGCAGCGCTACCGGCTTCGGCTCAAACCGGGCCACCCGGTCGAGCCCCACCCGCTGGTGACGTTGCGCACCAGTCATGGCCTGCCCGTCAGGTTAACGCCGCGCGCCTAATGCAGTGAGGTGACAGTCACTTTCAAGAGTGACTGTCACCTGGAGTAACTGTCACCTTGCAAACGTACTCCTGTGATGATGTACCAGGCAGACAGATGGAGCAAAACAGAGGAGGAGATCCCATGCATTCTCCTGCGATCTATGAGATCCGCGTACAAGAACGTCTGGATGCGCAATGGGCAAGTTGGCTGGCCCCCATGGCCTTGCGCCATACGGCCGACGGCGAGACCGTGCTCACGGGGCGGCTACGCGACCAGGCAGAGTTGCACGGTCTGCTCATGAAGGTGCGTGACCTGAATCTCCTCTTGTTGGAGGTCAAACGGGTTGAGCCCGAGCGCCCACACACCGCATAGCTTGTGCCTCAATGGTTGATACACCGGTTGACGCCTTGCCACACCAGGGCCTGCCGGTGCGTGAGCCGTGGGGGGCTTTGATTCGGGGCGCACCCACCATTGGCGCGCCGTGCGGGTGCGTGCGCTCTTCTATTCGATGGGGTGCGAAGGGTTGGGGATGTCATTACCGTCGCTGCTATTGGTCACAAAATTTGCGCTCCCCCGACGCCAATCATCCTATGTCAAGCGGCCCAGGCTACATGCACGGCTTGCGGAGGGTGTGGCGCGCCCGCTCACACTCCTTTCTGCGCCGCCGGGCTTTGGCAAAAGTTCGCTGCTGGGCGCGTGGCTGGCTGAACAGGAGGCTGCGCCAAGCCCCCGCAGCGCCTGGCTCACACTGGACGACCACGACAACGATCCATTGCGCTTTTGGATGGCGGTGATTGCTGCGTTGCAGCGAGTGGAAAGTTCGCTCGGCGCCCCCGCATTGGCGCTCTTTTTCGACGCCAACCCACCTCCTGTTGAGACCATTCTTACGTCGCTGATCAATGAGCTCGCAACCCGAACTGAACCACTGCTCCTTGTGTTGGATGATTATCACGTCATCGAGCAACCGGCGATCCACCGTACCCTGGCCTTCCTAATCGAACACGCGCCATCACAGCTTCATCTGGTGATTAGCTCGCGCGCGGATCCACCCCTCCCCCTGGCGCGCTGGCGTGCGCGTGGGTTGCTGGCAGAGCTGCGCACCGACGACCTTCGCTTCACACCGGAAGAGGCGCTCGCGTTCTTTCACCGGGCGATGCGCCTGCCCTTGTCCACAACGGAGGTGGCCAAGCTATCCGACCGCACCGAAGGCTGGATTGCGGGCATGCAACTGGCGGCGTTGTCGATGCAAGGCGCAGCAAACATTCAAACCTTTATTCGGGGTTTCAGTGGCAGCAACCGCTATATCATTGACTACTTAGTCGAAGAAGTTCTCAATCGTCAGCCGGAGCCACTTCGCGTCTTTCTGTTACAGACAGCCATCCTCGACCGGCTCTGTGGCGGGCTGTGCGACGCTGTCGTGCTGCCGACGGCGCCTGCCGGCAGCAGCCAGGCTCTGCTTGAACAGTTGGAGCAGGCCAACCTCTTTCTGATTCCGCTGGACGAGGAGCGACGTTGGTATCGCTATCACCATCTGTTTGCCGAGGCGTTGCGCAATCGCCTGCGTCAATCGCCGCGCGCCGAATGGGGCGAGCTTCATCGTCGAGCCAGCAAGTGGTATGAAGCCAATGGACTGACGCCAGAGGCTATCCATCACGCCCTGGCCAGTGACGATATTGACCGGGTTGCCACGCTGGTCGAGCAGGTTGGGCTGGCCGGCTTTGCGCAACCTGTTATCCAGCAACAACTGTCGACCTGGCTGGCTCGGTTGCCCCAGGCGACGATCCAGGCGCGGCCTCGTCTCTGTTTGATCCAGGCCTGGCGCCATTTCAATCAGCTACAAATCGCTGCCGCCTTGCAAGCAGTGGACTGGGCAGAAGCGCAATGCGCCAGCGACCACAGCGCCAGCGATGGGCAGTGCAAGGGCGAGATCGCAGCCATGCGCGCGCTGATCACGGCGCTCCATCCAGCCGCCAACCCGGCGCAGGTCATTGACGAGGGTAACCGCGCCCTCAGCCTGCTCCATACCACGCAGCCGGCCTTTCGGAGCATCGCCGCCGGCGCCGTTGCTGCGGCATACATCCGGCAGGAGCAGCTTTGCCTGGCCGAACCTGCATTGGCCGAGGCGATTCGCATGGGGCGCGCCGCAACCAATCTGCACCTGACAATTGTGGCGTGGACCAACCTGGCCATGGTGCAACGGGTGCGCGGGGCGTTGCGCCACTCCCGAACGACCTGTCAGGCGGCGCTTGAGTGGCTCCGTTCTCTCGACGCAGAGGCAATCCCCGGCGCGGGCAGCCTGCATACCATTCTGGCTGGTCTGCACCGCGAGTGGAATGACCTGACGACTGGTGAGCGCCACGCCGAGTGCGCCGTGCGCCACGGGGAAGCGGGGGCAATTCCTCTCTTGATGGTTGTCAGTCGTCTGGCCTTGATGGATGTGCAGCGCGCGCGAGGTCAGATCGCATTGGCCCGGCAGACGTGGGCAGAAGCTGTTGCACTGATCGATCAACATGGGCTGCCGCTGTTCCGCGACGCCACCGCGGCTATGTCGGCACAGTTAAGCCTGGCCGAGGGCGATCTGGATGCTGCCCGGGCGTGGGTGCAAGCCAATGCGCAGCAGGGGGCCACAATGGCCCCCGTGTATAACATCTTTGAACTGGTCTATCAATACGAGGTAGTCCGGGTGGCGCGCGCACAGATTTTGCTGGCGCAAGCCCAGGCAAGGGGCAATCGCGCTGCGTTCGACGATCTGGTCGCCTATATTCGCCACCTCCGAACAGAAGCCCAGTCGGCCAACAGCTGTCTATTGGCGATCAAGATCGATTTGTTGGAAGCGCGGGCGCGCCACGCCGTTGGCCACGCTGAAGAAGCCGCCACGCGCCTGCGTCTCGCCTTGACGCGCGCCGCGCCCGAGGGATATCTCGGCGTATTTCTCGACGAGGGTGAACCCCTGCGGCGGTTGCTCACCGAATTGCAGCCACATCTTGCCGACGCCCATGCCCAGGCGCACGCAGGCGTTGTCCTGGCGGCGTTTGGCGCGGCGGCCAGCCCAGACAACCATCATTCCCCAGCGCCTATGCCGTCTCCTTTACCCCACCTGGCGCCCGCAGAAAGCCTGATCGAGCCGCTCAGCCCACGCGAGTTGGAGGTGCTTCACCTGATGGCCGCGGGTCTTTCCAATCAGGAGATCGCTGACGAACTCATCGTGGCGCTTAGCACCGTCAAGAAGCACATCAACAACATTTTCGGCAAACTGGGCGCAGCACATCGAACCCAGGCCCTTGTCCTCGCCCGTCAACACAACCTACTCCCCCGGTAGAGTCCCACCCTTCTCCTTGCCCGCCCTGCCAATCAACCATAGATTCACCCGTGGGTGAGTGACCCTACCACGGTTTGACTGCTATGCTGTTCTGCGTAAACCTGGGCGCGCTTGATTTCGCAATCAATACGACATCGATGCAAAGGAGGATTCTATGTTTCAGCACAAAGGGTTGACGATTCAGGCTGTGCGTGATCAGCCATCACAACCCAAAGGAAGGTTCCACTCGTTTCGACAGGATGGATTGGGCATGCGCCAGGCAGCCGCATTCACGCTTATGACGGGCATCTATCTGCACCTGACCAGCCTGTTGATTGGCCGTGACCTGCTGCTCAAATATGTACTGACCCCGCGCTTTGACATGGCGTTGGCCGTCCCGATGACCTATGCGGGCATCGTGGGCTGGCTGCTGATGCGTCGTGTACACCACCCCAATCACTGGCATCGGATTGCCTACTGGTTGCTGGTTGTCTATTTCACCATCAGCATCCCAATCCATGTGCAGACATACATCACTGGGCGGGCCGACTATATCTTGGTCTTCCCGGCGTGGTATAGCTATATGCTGTTGCCGATCCTGGCGGCGGCGCTGCGATTTGTCTGGCGTCTGCGTTTCAAAGTGGCGCAGTGAAGGGGAACGAACCATGTTTGCTACACGAGTTCGGCGTGCGGTCAATCGCGCAAGACCGGCCAACATTGGGTGGCCGGCAGGCAGCACGGCAGCGCTGGTGAGCGATGCGCTGTTTCTGTTGGTCATGGGCGCGCTCTTTGCCTTCTTCGAGTTGCTGAGCCATTTCTTTGCGATTGGCCCCCAAGGTGACCGCTTCTACGGTTCGCCGTATACGATTGGCTTCTTCGAGGCGCATGGGTTGGCGGCCCTGATTGGTCTCTTGCTCTTTCGCGCCCTGCGCCACGCGGATCGGCAGTTCTGGCATGGTTTTGCCCTGGCCGTGCATCTTTTGCTTGGTGGCGCCAATCTCACCTTCTGGGGCATATTTACGTTCTTTGGGCTTGAGATGCAGGGCGTCATGGTTACGAGCGTCCACGCCCTCTTCGTCTTGTGGCATCTGGGCTATGTGATTCAACTTTCAAACCGGTCAAAGTATCCATAACTCACCTTACGTAGACACAACTGTCAACGGATTCTAGGAGTGGATTGAACGGATACCAACGAGCGCACCCGCTACGCTTGGTTCGAACAGGGAACGGATTCGGCGCCCCCATCCGTTCAGTCCGTTCCAAAAATCTGCTGACAGCTTGTCACGACCATCGACTGCGTACGGTGAGCCAGTAAACGAAAGGAACTGATCATGTCGACAGCAACATTACGCCAATCTGGCGAATATTCAACCACGCCGCCACGCCCTGTGACGAGCACAGAACAGCTGATCCGTTGGGGCGGCATCGCCAACATGCTGGCTGGCGTGCTGACAGTGGCCGCCAATCTGCTGCATCCGCCCCGCAGCTTTGCCACTCTCAAGGTGATCGCCCTGTTGCCCGCTTGGGAGTTTGTCCATGCGCTTGGCATCCTCGCCCTCGTCCTGACTGTTTTTGCCTTGTTTGGCGCCTATGCCGTTCAGGTCAGAGAGAGCGCTCGCCTGGGGTTCACCGGCTTCGTCCTTGCCGTCAGCGGCGTCATTCTGGCTGTGGGTGTCCTGGCGCCGGACGCGTTTATCTTCCCCGTGCTGGCCGAACACCCGGTGACGGCCTCGCTGCTTGATGTGCCGGGCCGCATGATCCCAGGTGGCTCGCTTGGGCTCTTCATGATCATCAGCGCGGTGATCCTCAACCTTGGCTATCTTCTGTTCGGCCTGGCCAGCCTACGCGCCGGCGTGCTGCCGGTCGCTGCGTCGCTGCTGATCCTGGTGGGCATCCTGCCGCTCACCATCGGCGCCCTGGCGTGGCCTGGAATTGACAAGGTGGGGGCGCTCCTCGTGGGCCTCGGCCATTTGTGGTGGGGATACAAACTGGCCGCCTGTTCATGGACTTTGACCTGAGGAGCTTCTGCTTTGGCATGAATTCGTTGGGTACATGGTACGGCGCAACTCACCTCGTTCCTACCCACCTGCACCTGTACTATGCACCGGGAACATTGTGGCGGAGGATTTTGCACAATGTTCCCTTGTGTGCAAAGATTAAGCGTCCAAACTCACCTGCCCTCGACCAAGGATAAAATTTGATAGCTAAACCGATGGTCGCAATCGTGGACTATGACGAACAGTGGCCTCAGGAATTTGGCCGGCTCGCGGCCGATCTACGCCGCGCCTTGGGCGACCTGGCGCTCCGGATCGACCATATCGGCTCGACTTCGGTGCCGGGGCTGGCGGCCAAGGACCTGGTGGACATCCAGGTGACGGTCGCACATCTGGATGGCGCGGTGGCCGACGCGCTCACAGGCATCGGCTACACCGAGCGCACCGGCATCACCGCCGACCACCGGCCCCCCCGCGCCACCGGGCCGGACCGTGACTGGGAGAAGCGTCTCTTTGCGCCGCCGGCAGGCCAGCGCCCGACCAATCTGCATGTTCGCATCGCCGGTCGCGCCAACCAGCGCTACGCTCTGCTCTTTCGTGATTATTTGCGCGCCCACCCAATGGCGGCGGAAGCCTACGCCGCACTCAAGCGCCGACTGGCCCCGTGGATGCCGGATACCGGGACCTACGCCGCTGTCAAAGACCCGGCCTGCGACCTGATCATGTGTGCAGCCGAGGCGTGGGCGGCCACGACGGGTTGGGCGCCCGGACCATCTGACGGGTGATTGAACCAGTCTACCCCAGCCAGATGCAAACGATAGGGCATCGTAGCATCAAGCGGCGTATAACGTCGTCTTCGTGGTCTGTAGAGGATTGTGTATGGCGTTGCCGTTGCTCCAGACCAAACTGTATATCCCCCGGCGCCAGACGCCCGCAGCGCTCGTTGTACGACCTCGTCTCTTTGCGCAAGTGGCCGCGGGTTTGGCCGGGCGACTCCTGGTAGTTTCGGCCCCGACCGGTTTTGGCAAGTCGACGCTATTGAGCGAATGGATCGCGCAGACCGCTGCCCCGGCAATGTCGGACGGGACGAAATTTGCCTGGCTTTCTCTTGATGACGCAGATAACGCCCCGACCCAATTTTGGAGCTATTTTGTTGCGGCCCTACAAACGGCATTCCCCTCCCTGGCTGCCGGCGTAGCCGCTCTGCTCCAGGCCCCTGAACCACCGCCAACACAGTCCATTCTCACCATCCTGATCAACGAGTTGATGGCATTGGCAGACAAGATCGTCTTGGTGCTCGATGACTATCACTTGATCCAGAATGATGCGATCCAGGACGCCCTGACTTTTTTGATCGACCACCAGCCTCCCTGCTTGCACCTCGTGCTGCTGACGCGTTCCGACCCGCCTCTACCCCTTGCCCGCTGGCGCGCCCGCGGCCAAATGGCAGAAATTCGGGCGGCGGATTTGCGTTGCACGCTGGCCGAAGCGACTGAATTTTTGAATGAACAGATGGCGCTCGACCTGCCGCTAGACGCTGTCGCCACCCTGGAACAGCGCACCGAGGGTTGGGTTGCCGGCCTCCAACTCGCCGCCCTTTCGCTGCAAGGACGCGCCGACCGGACGGCATTTGTCCACGCCTTCTCTGGCAGTCACCGTCATGTATTCAGTTTTCTGGTCGAAGAGGTGCTCAACCGTTGTTCGCAAGGGGTGTTGAGCTTCCTGCTCCAAACCTCGATTCTTGAACAGATGTGTGGCCCTCTGTGTGATGCAGTGGTCCACACCCGGCGACTGGACGAAGACGAGCATGGCGGACCTGCCACTCCCCCGCCCCCAGTCTCCAGCCTCCAATCTCAGGCAATGCTGGAGCAGCTTCTGCAGGCGAACCTCTTTATCGTTCCCCTCGACGATACCGGCACCTGGTACCGCTATCACCATCTATTTGCCCAGGTGCTGCGCGCCCGCTTGCAACTGCAAGTAGAGCCGGCTGCGGTGGGCGAGTTGCACCGCCGCGCCAGCATCTGGCATGAGGAGAACGGTCTGCTCGATGACGCTATGCGCCACGCTTTGGCTCTTCCCGATTTTGTGCGAGCTATTGCATTGGTCGAGCGCCATGCCATGAAGTTGCTGATGCAGAGCGAGTTGATGCTGCTGCGCAAGTGGATGGCGCATTTGCCGGGCGAGTTGATCCGCACCCGGCCGCGGCTGGCGCTGGCGCAGGGTTGGGTGCTGGACATAGTCGGCCAACTGGATGCAGCGGATGAGATGCTAAATAGCCCGGCGCTCCAAACGCCCGCTCTGCCGGCGGAGTTGGCGGGTGAACTGGCCCTGATACGCGCCGACATCACCAACTTGCGCCACGAACCCACGGCGCTCCTGTGGGCGCAGCAGGCGCTCGACTTGCTCCCGCCACAGCGGGAAGACCTGCGCGTGATTGCCCGGATCGAGATCGGTCTGGCCCACATGCGTCGTGGCGAACTTGCGGCAGCCAGCCAGACGCTGCATGAGGTTGTGACTCTGGCCGAGACGGCGGAAAATCGCTTTGTGGCGCTGGACGCATACGCCGCCCTCTGCTCGATTCAAATTCGCCAGGGTCAACTGTTCCATGCCGTACAAAGCTGTGAACAGGCGCTGCGCATGGTGGCGGGGGGGGGGGGCCCCCCGCCCCCCCCCCCCCCCCGCCCCGAAGTCAACCAGGGCGAGGTGCGCCCCGCCAGGAACGATCTGAGTGGGGCAACCGAAGCCTTGACGCAGGGGTTACGCCTGTTGCAAGGCACCATCGAAAAAATGCCGCTGGCCCGCGGCTATGCCGCACTGGCGCGTATCCAACAGACGCAAGGCGACCTTGCGGGTGCGCTCGCCAGCCTGGCCCAGGCAGAAACATGGTTTGCCCAACTGCAAATTGCCGAAACGCCAGCCCTGGCCTGGCTGGCCAGCCACCGGGCGCGCCTGTGGCTGCGCCAGGGTGATCTTGCCGCTGCTCGCCGCTGGGCCGGCACAAGCAACCCCCCGGCAGAGACAGAGGTGGCCTGTGACCATTGGCTCACCCTGGTACGGCTCTATCTCGCCCAGTATCGGCAGTCGGCAGCCAGCGCGCTGCTTGGTGAAATCGCCACGGTGTTGGCGGCCGTGCGCACCCGCGCAGAAGCGGATAGCTGGCCGCTTTATCTGTTGGAAGGGCAACTGCTCCAGGCGCTGACCTCGCACGTCCAAAACGATCTGCCTGGCGCCTTTGCCGCGCTCACCGCTGCCCTCACCCTCGCCGAACCGGGAGGCTGTCTTCGTCTCTTTTTGGACGAAGGAGAACCTATGCGATTGTTGTTTCTGGATTTTCGATTTTGGCTTGCCAGACAGCCCTCTGACGAGGACCAGGCTCGATTATCCGCCTACACCGACAAACTGTTGGCCGCCTTTGCCGATCAGCCCCCAGCTGAGGACCAGAGCGAGATCGCAACCCACACCACCCTCCAAGATCCCAAATCCAAAATCCAAAATCTGGTCGAGCCGCTCAGCAGCCGCGAACTGGAAGTCTTACACCTCATCGCCGCTGGTCTTTCCAACCAGGAGATCGCCGCCCGGCTCGTTGTCACCGTCGGCACGGTCAAGAGCCATGTCAACCACCTCTTTGGCAAACTCGCTGTAACCAGCCGTACCCAGGCCGTTGCCCGCGCTCGCGAGCTTGGCTTACTCACTGGCTAAACCTACGCTAGCTCGTCTCTACCCCAACTCCATCCACAATCCACCCTCAATCTAACCGTCGATAGACGACGCTCCACCCGGCGAGCGGCTATGCTAGAGGCGCCTAAGGCAGGAATGGAGCGTGCCAGGCCCCCTGGCAACAGAATCTGGAGGAGAGAAGCATGAATGGCGTTTTCACGTTCGTCAGGCGGCATCCACTGGGGGTCTTTGTTGTGCTGACCTACGCACTTTCGTGGTGGCCCTCGCTGCTCTATGTGTGGGGCTTGAGCCCCATCGGCGTGGCCGCATTTGGGCCCTTCCTGGCCGCGCTGATTGTGTTGGGGATGACTGAAGGCAGAGCCGGTGTGAAAACGTTGCTGCGGCGCATGGTGCATTGGCGGGTGGGCTGGCAGTGGTGGTTGGTGGCGCTCGTTCTGCCGATTCTGATGTCGGGCATCGCTAGCTATCTGACCGTGTTGCTGGGCGCACCAGCCCCCAACGCCGCCCAACTGGGCGCTTGGCCAGCCATCTTTGCCACCTTTGTCCTACGGCTGCTGGCGCCGGGGCTGGGTGGCGCCTGGGAAGAACCCGGCTGGCGAGGCTATGCCGTCCACCGGCTGGAGATGGGGCGCTCACGCCTGTGGGCGCTGCTGCCGCTCTGGATCATCATCGTGGTCTGGCACATCCCGCTCTTTCTCACCGGTGATGCCGAATGGGTCGATATTCTGAACATGGTGGGCGGGGTGATCATCTACAACTGGCTCTATCACCGCAGCGGCCAGAGCGTGCTGCTGGTGATGGTCATCCATGCAATGAACAACGCCGCTTCGGGCGAATTCTTCTCACCCATGTTCACCGGCGTCTACTCGGTGCAGCAGGCGTGGATGCGCACGCTGGTCTGGAGCGTGGTGGCGGCGATTGTGCTGATCGCCCACTGGCGCTGGTGGACGAAGACCGAGGAACACCAGGTAGAGGAACCGCGGCCTGTGTTGAAAGCAGCCTGATCGGCAGTCTGCTGCTGGCGGGGTTGATCACATTCTTTGTTTCTCTGTAATCTACGCATTGATTTTGCTGACGTTTCGTTCATAACCAGGAAAATACCACTATGCAAACCACTGCGATATCACAAACGCAACCAGCCGTTGAGCCGGTCCAGAAAGCGCGACGGGGTCTCCTCCTCTATTTCGCCATCCTGATTCCCATCACGGCCCTCTTGGAAGGAATCATGATCCTGAGAGGGCAATTTGAGCCGTGGGTGATCTTGCTCATGTTTACGCCGACTCTGGCGTCGGTGATCGCGCGCCTAACCTTGCGTGAGGGCTTCAGTGATGTATCGTTCCGTGTCGGCGGGCGGCGCGGCGTGCAGGCAATCTTGCTGGCGCTGATCTTGCCCGTGATCGTGGGCGTGATCGCCTATGGTGTCGCCTGGTCCGTTGGCCTGGCCGAATTTACGCCACCTGACTCATCAACCTTCCCCGCAGTCACGAATCCGCTGGCGCGTCTTGGATTACAGTTCGTCTCTGTGTTGAATGTTGGCTTTCTGATCGCCCTGGTGTTGGCGGCGGGGGAAGAGATCGGCTGGCGCGGCTACATGTTGACCCGGTTGATCGATGCGCGTGTCCCGCAGCCCGTGCTGGTCAGTGGGTTGATCTGGGGGATATGGCATCTCCCGTTGATCCTCAGCGGACTCTATGCCGCCGGCCCCAATCCGCTCCTGTCCGCCCTCTGGTTTTTGGTCGCGATCACGGTCAGTTCCTTTCTGTATGCCAGGCTGCGACTCGCCACCGGTAGCATCTGGCCGGTGATCATGTTACACGGCGCCTGGAACAGCACCATCCAAAGCGTCTTTGATGGTTCGACCAGCGGTGAGCGTGCGACAGTCTGGGTTGGTGAGTCGGGCATTCTGGTCATGCTGACCATTATCATCGTGGTGGTGCTGCTGACACGGGTTTGGCGTCCGGCGGCTGAGAACTCGGCGAGGGAATTGACATGAAGACAAGGGAGAATATTTTGCAGAACACAGAGTACGAATATCGCGGGGCGATGGCGCAATTTTGGGATTTATTGCGCGGCGATACCAGCAAGTGGGAAGATCGGCCCTTCTACGGCCAGATCATTGCCGAAAGCGGCCAGCCGGTGCTTGATGTCGGTTGCGGCACAGGACGCCTACTGCTCGATTACCTGCAACAAGGTATTGACATCGATGGGGTTGATAACTCGCCGGAGATGCTCGCACTCTGCCGGCAAAAAGCGCAGCAACTCGGCCTCCAGCCCAAGCTCTATCAACAGGGCATGGAAACGCTGGCGTTGCCCCGTACCTATCGCACGATTCTGGTGCCGTCGAGTTCGTTCCAATTGGTGATCGAGCCAGACGACGCCAGCAAAGCGCTGCACCGCTTCTTTCAGCATCTGGCGCCGGGCGGTACGTTAGTCATGGCCTTCCTCTCTTACTACATGGCCGATGAGCAGCGGCCCATTGTCACTGGCGAGTGGCAACAGGAGATGACTCGGTCCGGAGACGGAGCAATTGTGCGGCGGTGGTCGCGCTCCACGATTGATCGGGTGAAGCAGTTGGAACACACCGAAGACCGCTATGACGTGATTGTCAACGGCGAAGTCGTGGCCAGTGAGTCGCTCTCACGCTCGCCGGCAACGCGCATTTACACGCAAGACCAACTGGTCAAGTACTATGAAAGTGCCGGCTTCACGAACATTCGCGTGACTAGCGGGTTCACCCATCAACCTGCCACGGCGACAGACGCGGTATTTACAGTTTTGGGTGCAAAATCCTAAGGGGAAAACCCAATGTCCATCAAACAACAATTGCTCACACTGGCCCTGGTCACAGCATTCCTGTTGTCACTGACCGCTTGCCAGCCAATCCAGCCCTTGCGCTCTGTGACACCTGCGGCAACAGACATAGCTGCATCAGACCTGGCCAGCGAAATCTTATGGGACACGTGGGGCGTTCCCCACATCTTTGCCCAAGAGCCGGCAAGCGCCTTCTATGCCTTGGGCTGGGCGCAGACTCACAGTCGCGGCGAGCTGCTCCTGCGTCTCTATGCCTCGGCCCGCGGGCGGGCGGCCGAGTTCTATGGTGAGGAGTGGCGCCAAAATGATCAGATAGTCCGTTCGCTGGGCATTCCTACGTTGGGGGAAGCGTGGTATCAGCAGCAACCGGCGGACTTTCAGCGCAATCTGGACGCCTTTGCCCGTGGGATTAACGACTACGCTGCACAGCACCCTGATCAGCTTTCCACCGAAGCCCAGGCCGTGCTGCCGGTGAACGGCGCTGATGTCATGGCCCATATGACGCGGGTGCTGGCACTGTGGGTCAGCGGCGCTGGCTGCAAGGAGGTAGGGGCTAGGTTGGGCTCGAATGAGGAACCATCCGCTTCCAACGGTTGGGCGCTGGCTCCCGCCTACACCACCAGCGGCCATGCCATGCTCCTGGCCAATCCTCATGCGGCCTGGTTTGATAGCGCCTCGACCTTTTTCGAAGCGCACATCAACTTGCCGACGGCGAACATCTACGGCGCCACCTTAGTCGGCTTTCCCGTGCTGCTGATTGCCTTTAATGACCGTATGGGCTGGACCCATACGGCCAACATCCTTGACGGCTGTGACACGTACCTGATTACCCCCGCCGGCGCCACACCGGATGCCGGCTACCTGCTCGATGGCACTGTTCACGCCTATGACGTCGTCACGCAGACCTTGACGATCAAGGGCGCAGATGGGCAGATGAGCACGGAACCTTTGGTCATCCGGCGCACCGTGCAGGGGCCGGCGATCGAGGGTAACGGTCAAACCCTCGCCGTGCGCATGGCCATGTTGGAACAGGCGCCTGTTCCTGGCGCTGCGCAGCAGTGGTGGGATATGGCCAACGCGCAGAATCTCGACGAATTTGAGCACATTCTGGCTCGCTTACAGTTGCCTTATTTTTCGGTGATGTATGCTGATGCAGATGGGCAGATCATGGCGCTCTCGAACGGCATTGTGCCGGTGCGAGCGCGGGGAGATGCTGCCTTTTGGCTGCAGCCGGCGCCCGGTGACGAGAGCGACCTCATCTGGACGGAGGTGCATGACTATGCGGCGCTGCCCAAGGTATTGAATCCCGTGAGCGGTTGGGTGCAAAACTCTAATTCGGCCCCCTGGTACATGACCCAACCATTTTTGGATCCTGACCAGTTCCCGGCGTACATGGCCCCACGCACCATGTTCACACGCGAACTGCGCGCCCAGCAGATGCTGACTGCCCACGCCCAGATGAGCATGGCGGATGTGATTGAGGCCAAAGATTCCACCTATTCACTGGTGGCAGAACAGGTGTTGGATGATCTTGTGGCGGCCGCACGCGCCAGTGAGGATGCAAGCGTGCAGGCAGCGGCGCCGGTGCTGGCCGCCTGGGACCGCACCTTTGAAGCGGACAGCCGTGGTGGCTTGCTCTTCACCCTCTGGTTTCAAAATTGGTTGCAGCAAACGGTTAGCCAATGGATGGCGGCCAACCCCGGTCAAGCCGGCTCCGACGAGTTGCTTGTCAGCGACCTCTTGTATGCCATACCGTGGGACCCTCAGGCGCCGCTGACCACACCACATGGTCTGGCCGATCCGGAACTCGCCACCGCCGCGTTGCGCGGTGCGGTGGAGCAACTGCAACAACAGGGCGTGGCGCTGGATACAGCTTGGGGCGAGGTGGCGCGCTTGCGGCATGGCGGGTATGACTTCCCAGGCCACGGCAATGATGGCCTGCTGGGTGTCTTTCCGATGATCAAGTATATGCCGGCGCCAGATGGACGGCTGCAACCCTATTGGGGTGACTCCTTTGTTGCCGTGGTTGAATTCTCTGATCCGGTGCAAGCGCAGGTGTTGATGACCTACGGCAACGCCAGCGATCCCACTGCGCCGGGTGTGCGTGAGCAACTGGCGCTCTATGCCGCCAAACAGATGCGTCCGGCCCTGCTCACCCGCGCCGAAATCGAAGCCAACCTGGTCATGC
>JAHDWG010000079.1 GCA_023384495.1 Caldilineaceae bacterium | reverse complement strand
TTCACACGCATCTCCCTCCCTTTTTCGGTCGGTGATAATCTCACCGCACTACCGAATGGTGCATCGAGGGCAAAAAAAACACTTCCCACGCAAACGCCCACGCAGGAAGTGCTGAAGTTTATGGTGTAAGCAAAAGACAACCCCAATGCGCTAGCGCTTGGTGTACTGCGGCGCTTTGCGGGCGCGTTTGAGGCCGGGCTTTTTGCGCTCCTTCTCGCGCGCATCACGGGTCAGGAAGCCAGCCGACTTTAACGGTGGGCGCAGGTTAATATCCGACTCACAGAGCGCCCGGGCAATGCCCAGCCGCACCGCGGCGGCCTGACCGCTATCGCCACCCCCTCGCACGTGAACACTCACATTGAACGCGGCCTCGGTGCCCGTCAGCGCCAACGGCTGCCGGAGCGTCATCCGATCCAGGTCACGGCCAAAGTACGCTTCCATGGGCTTGTCATTGACGACAATCTCACCCGTACCCGGATAGAGACGCACGCGCGCGGTTGAGGTCTTGCGTCGCCCCACGGCTTCAACATATTGCGTCATCCTGATTTCTCCTTCAGTTCCAACACCTTCGGCTGCTGGGCGCCGTGGGGGTGTTCGCTGCCGGTGTAGATGCGCAGCTTACGCATCTGTGCGCGGCCCAAACGGGTTTTCGGCATCATGCCCTTCACGGCCTCAAAGATCACACGGTCGGGGAAGCGTTCTAGCATCTCACGCATGGTGCGGCTCTTTAGGCCACCCGGATAGCGAGAGTGACGATAGTAATGCACCGTATTGAGCTTGTCGCCTGTCACCACAAACCGGTCACAGTTGGTCACAATCACAAAGTCACCACAGTCCAGGTGTGGGCTGAAGGTGGGTTTGTGCTTACCCCGTAGAATTTTTGCGATTTCGGCGGCCATACGCCCCAGCGTCTGGCCGGTTGCATCCACAACCCACCATTCACGGGCCTGTTGAGCCGCCTCAGCGGTTGGGCTATAAGTCTTCACGCAATGCACCCCTCAATTTCTCGCTCATCGGCTGAAAGTGTAAACGCAGGGTCGTTCGCTTTGGTGAGGAACGTCGTCTGCAAACCCTACACCGATGAGGCCAATTCATATCTTGCTCGGTTTGAAAACGCAAAAAACTGCGCCTTAGGCATCCAATTGCAACCCCAGTTCAGCGGGGTACTCAATTTTCTCTAGCACAAGCCCTTGAGGTGGAACCGGCGGCGCCGAACGACGGCGGTCGCAAGCTTGCAACGCATTGTACACATCCGTCGGCGTGGTGATGCCACGACCAACCTCCAACAGGGCGCCAACCACATTGCGCACCATGTGCAACAAAAAGGCATTGGCTCGAATCGTAAAAACAAGCCGTCGCCCCGGGTAATCATCCAGATGCGCTAACGATGAATCGGCGCGCTCCCAAACTGCGGACATCACAGTGCGTACACTGTTTGTCCCCGCTGGGGGCCGGCCAAAGGTGGCGAAATCATGTTCGCCCACTAAGAGCGCCGCAGCGCGATTCATCGCGCCAATGTCCAAGGGATCGACCACATAGAGCGCAAAACGGTCTGTCAGCGGCGAGCGCCGCGGCGCCGATCTCGTCGCTGTGAGCGCCTGCACGACGGTATATCGGTATGTCCGAGCTACCGCGCTAAACCGAGGGTGAAACCCCGGTGGCGCCGCCTGTAACCGTCGCACCGCAATGGCCGCGGGCAGAGCGGCGTTCCAGGCGCGTTGTAGATCCTCAACCGCGTGTCGCCAGGGCACATGCGCTGCAACGACTTGACCATTTGCATGGACGCCGGCATCCGTACGCCCTGCCCCGGTCACCCGCACCGACGCCTGCGTAATGCTTGTCAGCGCGCCTTCCAGCGCCCCCTGGATCGTCGGGCTATCTCGCTGGAGTTGGAAGCCGTGATAATCGACGCCATCGTAGGCGACAAGCCCACAGACGTGTATCAGCGGCAGGCTCACCGTAATCTCCGCGGCGCACCATCCCGTCAGTCCACCAGTTCGAGGATCACCATATCGGCGGCGTCGCCCTGGCGTTTCCCCAACTTGATCATGCGCGTATAGCCACCATTGCGGTCGGCAAAACGAGGGGCGAACTCGTCAAACACCTTTTTGGCAACGGTCTTGTCGTTGAGGACCGCAACCACTTGCCGCTGGGCATGAACACGGTTGCCGCCTTCCGCCACACCGCGCTTGGCCTTGGTGATCAGCTTCTCGGCCTCGCCCCGAATCGCGCGAGCTTTGGCTTCGGTTGTCTCAATCCGCTCATGGATATACAGCTCACGCACCAAATTACGAAACAGCGCCTTGCGATGACTGCTGTCGCGCCCCAGTATTTTTCCAGCCACTTGATGTCGCATAATGCCCGATCCTTAATTGCATAGAGCCTGATGTCAACGGACACTGACCTTGTTTCACAGCCACTGGCCGGAATCGTGCTCAGGCCTCTGCCTCTTCTTCTTCGACGATCAACTCATCATCTTCTTCGTCATCGCCACCAGGGACATAGCTGCCGTTCCTGAAGAAGGCGCTCAAATCCACACCGGGTACGCTGAGATAGTTCTTCTCGCGCAACTTGTCGACAAGTTCATCTAACGACTTCTTGCCAAAATTGCGAATTGCCAACATTTCCTCTTCGCCCTTTTCCATGCGACGGAGGATTTCGCCGACCTTGGTAATGCCGGCCCGCTTGAGACAATTGTATGCGCGGACGGTCAACTCCAACTCTTCAATCGGGGCATCATTGATCCTCGGGGGGATGCCATGCTCCTCTTGTTTAACCGGCTCGACAGCGACCACCTCAGCACCCGCCAACAGGCTCAGATGCTGGACCAGGATCTTGGCCGACTCGCGCAGCGCCGCATCCGGGGCGATCGTGCCGTCGGTCCAGATCTCCAGATTAAGCTTGTCATAGTCAGTCTGTTGACCAATACGCGTCCGCTCAACGCGATAAGCGGCCTTGCGCACCGGGCTATAGATGGCGTCGACGGGAATCTCACCCAACGGCAGTCGGGTACGCTCTTCAGCCGGGCTATAGCCCCGTCCCATCTCAACCACCATCTCAATATCCATGTCGACATCATTGGAATCCGCCGTCAACAGGTATTGATCAGGGTTCATGATTTCCACATCGGGTGGGCAGACAATATCTCCCGCCGTGATCGGGCCCTCGCTCGTCACTTCCACATGAATGCGGACAGGGTCTTCGCTCCGGCTCTTCAGACGAATCTGCTTGACATTCAGAATCAGTTGCGTCGTATCCTCCCGCACATGGGGGATTGCAGAAAATTCATGATGGATCCCACTAATGCGAATCGACGTAATCGCCGCCCCCTCCAATGTAGACAAGAGGACGCGTCGCAACGCGTTGCCAAGTGTAATCCCATAACCGCTTTCCAGCGGGCTTATAACAAAGTGGCCGTAGTTCTGTGAACTGGCCTCAACTTCAATTCGCGGTAGAACCATGTTTAGCAATGGTACTCTCTCCCTGTGCTGTTAAACGCACATACAAGCAACCATGTGCGAACTGGTTGGGCAGGTCCAACAAAGCACAGTGCGCCACCCTATCCGAAAACTTCGTCCGGCATCAGATCCCTGCCCACAGATTGCGTTGGTCAGACCGCTGGCGCCACCGATGCTTCGCTCTGTTTATGCATGTGGCTCTGCTCTTCTCTCATCAGGCGAAAGTGTGCAACGATCCACGATCATTCAAAACACTAAAAGAGCCTGCACACTTTGCATCAGCAAATCTGCTTCGTTCTCCAACCCACATGCCCAAAACAACCGTCAGACTAGCGGCTGTAATACTCAACGATCAGTTGCTCATTGAGATCAATGGCGATCTCCTCGCGGGCCGGCGAACCAACGACAGACCCACTTTGTTCCGCCACATTGAGTGTCAACCAGGTCGGCGTCGTCACAGCGCCCTGCATAAGTTGCATGCGATCCTTGAAATAGGTGGAATTGCGGCTGCCTTCGCGCACCGCCACCACGTCTCCTGGCTTAACCAGCAACGACGGAATGTCCACCTTATGGCCATTCAGGTTAAAGTGACCATGGCGAACCAACTGACGCGCCTGTGCGCGACTATCGGCAAAGCCCAGGCGATAGACCACATTGTCCAACCGCGTTTCCAGAATCATCAACAGGGTTACGCCGGTCATACCCTTGCGGCGGCTGGCTTCCTTAAAGTAGCGACGGAATTGCCGCTCCATCACGCCATAAATGCGGCGCGCCTTTTGCTTTTCGCGCATTTGCTTGCCGTAATCCGACATCTTGCGCGCAAATGCGGCCTTCTTGCCGTGGTCGCCCGGCGGCGTTTTTCGTTTCGTCACCGCACACTTGGGGCTGAGACAACGTTCGCCCTTAAGAAAGAGCTGTTGCCCCTCGCGGCGGCACAATTTGCATACCGCGTCTGTATATCGTGCCATTTGTCCTCCAATGAATTCTATTTCGCTAGACGCGACGTTTCTTCGGCGGCCGGCAACCGTTATGTGGCAACGGCGTTATGTCCGTAATCGAGCGCACGATCAGCCCGGCCCCCTGGACAGAACGAATCGAGCTCTCGCGGCCCGGGCCAGGGCCCTTAACGAAGACTTCAACCTCACGCATGTTGAAGTCATCGCGCGCCGTGCGTGCAGCAGCCTGCGCCGCCAATTGCGCGGCGAATGGCGTTGACTTTCGGCTCCCCTTGAAGCCGCTGCTGCCGCTGCTGGCCCAGCAGAGCGTATTGCCCATTAGGTCCGTAATGGTCACGATCGTATTGTTAAACGACGCGTGAATGTGCACTTGCCCGCTGGGGACATTCTTTTTCTCGCGCCGGCCACCAGTTCGCTGACCACGTCGCTTCGGTTGAGGTCGCGCCATGCTTGCTCCTTATCCATACAAGTCTATCGCTCGCAGTCGCTTTGTTCGCCACTGCTTTCTATCGATCAATTCGCCAACAACCACACTCAGGTCAGGCGTGACAATTACATTGAGCTACATTGAGCACTGTCACCAGCGTTCATAGAGGCTCTTGCCCTATCAACAGGCTGTGCGGTGAAACAAAACCTATTCCGTGCGAAAACCTGCCCTGCCCCTGTTAATAGAGTTCATGACACGACCGGCCAGGCTCGGCCCACCCTCTGCCTGAGATCGAGCAGACCCACCGGATGAGTCCGATGGGCATCGCGCTCACGACGGTCAGAAAGACCCCTGACAGACCGGGTAGCTGGTGCAGGTGGCTATTTCTTGGTTGCCCGTTTTTTGCCGGCCACCGTCTTGCGAACACCGCGACGAGTGCGCGCATTGGTGCGGGTGCGTTGACCACGCACCGGCAAATTGCGGCGATGACGGATCCCGCGGTAGCTGCCGATTTCAATCAGCCGCTTGATGTTCATGCTCAACTCGCGACGGAGGTCACCTTCAACCACATAATTGCGGTCGATGTACTCACGCAGGCGATTGACCTGGTTTTCATCCAAGTCGCGCACGCGGATCGACTCGTCAACCTGCGCTGCCGCCAGAATCTCTTGGCTCTTGCTGCGACCAATCCCAAAAATATAGGTCAGGGCGATGACCACACGTTTATCGCGGGGAATGTCGATACCAGCAATACGCGCCATAATTGCTCTCCTTTGCGCTCTTCATCCGGAATGCTAGGGGCGGGTCAAACTCACAAAAAACCGGCGACCATGCCATGCTCTTCGCCAAGGGGTGCGCTTTGGGCGACCACCCTACGCAAAAAGGGTTTCACAGCATGGTCTTGGCGAGAAATACGCCTGCTTGCTCACCGCCGTCGGAATCTAGCCTTGACGCTGCTTGTGCTTTGGATTGGCGCAGATCACATAGACGATGCCACGCCGCCGCACAATCTTGCATTTTTCACAAATTTTCTTAACAGATGGACGCACCTTCATAATGACTTCTCTCCCTACGGTTCCTGGCCCAATTTTCTGGCCCGGTTGCGGGGCAACTCCGGGCTTCGGCGCCCATGTATCTCACGCACTAACGTTACGCGTTTCTGGGATCATGGCGGCAAGACACGCATAGAAGCAGTAAAACTCTTTTGAGCACAACTGCACTAGTTTATCATATCCTTATGGTAAAGTCAAAATTTCAGGCCCATTATTGGTAATCGCAACTGTATGCTCAAAGTGAGCAGTCAAGCTATTGTCCTTACTCACCACGGTCCAGTTATCTCGAAGTGTACGTGTCTGCCAGGTTCCACGCTGCACCATCGGCTCAATCGCAATCACCAAACCCGGGGTAAGCACCGTGTTGCCATCGGCATCTCCGGCCACATAGTTAAGCACTTGCGGTGGTTCGTGCATCTGCCGGCCAACACCGTGGCCTGTGTATTCGCGCACCACATGCAAACCATGCCCTTCGATATGGCGTTGGATCGCCCGGCTAATATCCACCACCCGGCGGCCCACTTTGGCCTGCTTGATCCCTTCGAACAAGCTTGCTTCCGTCACTTGCATAAGTGCTGCCGCATCGTCACTCACCGCACCCACGGCATAGCTCCACGCGCAATCACCAATGAAGCCACGGTAGCGAACTCCCACATCGACACTGATGAGGTCGCCCTCTTTGAGAATGCGATCCTTGTGCGGAATTCCATGCACCAGTTCCTGATTAATGCTGGTGCAAATATGCGCCGGGAAGCCTCGGTAGCCCAGAAATGCTGATGTTGCGTCATATTTGCGCATTACTTCCAAGGCTACTTGATCGAGCTCCCACGTGCTAACACCGGGACGGATCACCATCTTGAGCGCAGCGTGAACACGAGCCACAATTCGCCCGGCCTCACGCATGATCTGCACCTCGCGTGGGCTCTTCATGATGGGCGCGCTGAGCCGATCCGAGGGGGCGGGTTGACGCCGAAGCAACTTTCGGCCGCTACGTTTGAACATATCGAACCATCGATTCACTCTACAAAGTGTTCTATTACCAAGCCCTATCACCGTCAATGCCCAGCGCGACTTTGGTCATCAATTCAACTCGATTTGTCAACCAGAGCGACAAGCTGCTCGTACACGGACTCAATCGGTTGTGCGCCATCCAGTTCGACCAATATCGATTTGGCATAGTAATAGCCGATCAGCGGCGCGGTCTGTTTATAATAGACATACAATCGATGGCGCACCGTCTCCGGCTTGTCATCATCCCGCTGATAGAGTTCTCCTCCATCCAAATCACACTTACCGGCAACCTCTGACGGATTGAAATCAACGTGATAGACCGCCCCACAGGTGCGGCAGACGCGCCTGCCAGTGATGCGCCGCACAGCTTCTTCGTCATCCAAACTGATCAGCGGGGCAACTCGAACCCCACCATAGGGCGCCACCATTGTGTCAAACGCCTTCGCTTGCACAAGGTTGCGCGGAAATCCGTCCATGATCGCGCCCGCCGCACAATCGGGTTGCGCCAGCCGGTCTTCCACCATGCGGATCGTCACTTCGTCGGGCACCAGCGCCCCCTGATCCATATAGCTCTTCGCAAGCACGCCCAGTTCAGTTTGATTCTTCAAATTGTAACGGAAGATATCCCCCGTTGAGATCTGTGGTAGCTTTAGCTTTTCTTCCAGCAACCGCGCTTGGGTGCCCTTGCCTGCGCCAGGCACACCCAGCAACACCACATACGTACGCTTACCGTCGCCCATGTCCTACTCTCAAATCAACATTGATTGTCAGGTCTTCAGCCAGGCAGCATTCCGATGCCCGCAACCCTCTCCGGGTTGAGATCAAATACTCAGCGAATAAAGCCCTCGTAGTTGCGCATGAGCAATTGCGCCTCGATCTGCTTCATCGTATCCAGCACCACACCGACCACAATCAACAGGCCTGTGCTACTGATGATGAGCGAGGTGTTGCTGGTCAAGGCGTCGGCGCCGGGCGTCAACCCACCCATAATCACACCTACAATATAGGGAAGGACAGCGATAAAGCCCAAGAAGAGCGCACCCACGAGCGTGATCCGAGAGAGGACGCCATTCAGGTAAGCCTCTGTACGCTGACCGGGTCGGATACCCGGAATAAAGCCACCCTGTTTTTGCAATGTCTCAGGCAAGTTCTGCTGCCGGAACATGACATCGGTGTAAAAGTAGGTGAACATGACAGTAAAGACAAAATAGAGAAACCAGTAGACCCAACTGCTGGGGCCTACATAGGTCACCACCCCCTGGGCAAACCGCCCCACCCACGACGTAGGATCCTGAAAGTAGCTGGCAATCGTGCTGGGCAAGATCAGCAAGCTCTGCGCAAAGATCAGCGGGATCATACCGGCAGTGTTGACCCGCATGGGAACATGCGTGCTCTGGCCACCCACCATCATCATCCGATTGCCACGCATGGTGCGCACTCGTTTGCCATACTGCACAGGAATACGTCGCTGCCCTTCATGAACCCAAACAATCAACATAACAGTCAAAATTGTGATGATGACGAACATGATCAACAAGATCAACTGCTGCGAAAGCAAACGGATCTGATACGGCACCGAAGCCACAATACCGGCAAAAATAATCAGCGAGATACCATTGCCAACGCCCTGCTCAGTCAACAACTGCCCTAGCCAGACACCAAACATAGTGCCAGCGGTCATGCCCACAATGAGTGTCAACGAGGGCAACAAGCTCTCACCTGAGAAACCCCAATTAGTCAGCACAGAGCCAGCCGCGGTTGTTGTACGACTCAGAATCGTCGCTTGCGTAATCGCCTGCAAAATCGCTAACGGGATGGTAAGCCAATAGGTATACTGGTTGATCCGATGCCGCCCCGCTTCACCCTCTTTGCGCAACTCTTCCAGCGCCGGGATAATTGGCGTCAACAACTGCATGATAATCGACGCCGTAATATACGGGTAGACGCCAAGGGCCATCACACCCATCTGCGACAGGCCGCCCCCGCTGAAGAAATTGAGCAGGTTGAGCAGCATGCTATTGGGATCACCACCGCCAAACATTGCCTCCAGCGCCTGGCGATTGACGCCAGGGAGAGGGATGTTTGCGGCGAAGCGATAGAGAATCAAGATCCCAAAGGTGATCAACAGCTTTCTGCGCAGGTCGGGCAGCCGAAAAGCATTCATAACAGCTTCGAGCATGATTGTCTCCCGTTCGGAACGGCGGCCAGTGGTCAAATCGCGCTGGCCGGCCGCTCATGTGCAAAGTGCTCTCCGCTATGATCGCGGCATCCGTCGGTTGACCGAGTAGGGCAGCATCTCGACCGAGCCACCGGCCGCCTCGATCTTCTGCTTGGCTGCTTCGCTGATGCGATGGGCTTTGATGTGTAGCGCCTTGCTCACATCCCCCCGCGCCAGCACTACCACCAAATCGGTTGTATTTTCCACCAGGTTGACCCCCGACAACACCTCAGGCGTCACCTGGGAGCCAGCCTCAAAACGGGCGTCCAACATATCAAGATTCACCGGCGTAAACGCCAATCGATAGCGATTGTTGAAGCCGCGCATCTTGGGCAGACGCTTGATCAGCGGCAACTGGCCACCCTCGAAGCCCAGACGGACACCACCGCCGCTACGGGCATTCTGGCCCTTTGTGCCACGGGTGCTGGTCTTGCCTTTGCCCGAACCCGTGCCGCGACCTACTCGCTTGCGCTTTTTCGTTGCACCCTCAGCGGGACGCAGGTCATGTAATTGCATGATTTTTCCTTAGATTTTCTACAGCCGATTTGTATATGGCCGCGCCAGGCGCTTCCATGCACCCTTTCGATAGATGCGCTCTCAGTCCGTCTCTTCGACCACTTCCACCAGGTGCGAGACGGCCGTAATCATCCCACGAATATCGGGGGTGTCATCCTTCTCAACTACCTGGTGAAGACGGCGCAAGCCTAACGCCTTAACCGTTGCCTTTTGACGCTTGTTAAAACCGATTGGACTACGCGCCAACTTGATCTGAATCACCTTAGGCATGCGTCTCCTCCCGATACCAAAACGGCATGATCCGCCGTGGATCGACGCCACGGTGTTGCGCCTCGGTGCGAAAATCCTGCAATTCCTGCAAAGCGACAAAGGTCGCCTGCACCACGTTAAGGATATTATCACTCCCCAACGATTTGCTCAGAATATCGCTGATTCCACAGGCTTCGACGACGGCGCGCACACCCCCACCGGCAATGACGCCCGTGCCGGGGTTTGCCGGCTTGAGCAACACTTCCCCTGCGCCGAATTGCGCCTGCACCGCATGGGGAATGGTGGAGCCAAGCAGCGAAATCTGCACCATACTCTTGCGCGCCCGTTCCCCCGCCTTGCGGATGGCGTCCGGCACTTCACGCGCCTTGCCAATACCCACACCGACGCGTCCCTTTTTGTCACCGACCACCACCACTGCACGGAAGGCAAAACGGCGGCCACCTTGAACGACCTTTGCCGTACGCGCAATGTGAACAACACGCTCATCGAGCTGTTCACGCTCATCGCGTTCCGGGCGCTCGTTGCGTCGACGGTCGCGACGACCGCCACGGCGGCCTTCACCGCCCCCACGCTCGTCCCGTTCGCCTCCTCGTCCTGCTCTTTCGGCCATTGCTTGCTCTCCTCGGTAATCTTCTCAGAATCGACGGTCGGCTTTGTCAAACAAAGAGACCGGATTCATGTTATGGCTCTATCACGGGTGATTGTTTGAAGCCAAGTGTTTTTGCCCGATAAAGACGGTTGCTTTCAAACAAACAGTACTCACATTAAAAGACAAGGCCCGCTTCGCGGCTACCGTCGGCCAGGGCCTTAATGCGACCGTGATAGACATAGCCACCTCGGTCAAAGACCACCTGTTCGATGCCCTTTGCCTTGGCCCGCTCAGCAACTTTCATGCCCACAGCTTTCGCCTGCTCCTGTTTAGGGAGCGACGCCAATGCCTCGCGCAACTCTCCATCGATGGTCGAAGCCGAGACCAATGTTTGGCCAGTCGAATCGTCAATGACTTGGGCATAGATATGTTCTAGACTACGGTAGACATTCAGGCGAGGCCGCTCCGACGTGCCCACAACCTTACGTCGCACCCGGACATGACGACGCTTGCGCGCCTGTGCCCGATTTACATTTGCCATGGAGCTTCACTCCCTCTTTGCATTAATCCCAAACCACCTTGGACGGGCCAAGCTCGTCATACCCCGTGGTGGCCCACCCTAGTTTGGATCCATTCTGTTCGCTTGCCAACTACTTCTTGCCGGCCTTACCCGCCTTGCCGGCCTTAATGCGGACATACTCGCCAGAATAGCGAATGCCTTTGCCCTGATACGGTTCGGGGGGGCGAATCTTACGGATCACCGCGGCCAACTCACCGACCTCGCTCTTGTCAATCCCCGAGATCGTGAAGAACTTCCCGTCTTTATCCACCTCAAACGAAATCGTATTATTGGGTGGCTGGACCTCGACCGGGTGGCTGTAGCCCACCTGCAAGAACAGATTGTTGCCACGCTTCTCCGCCCGATAGCCTGTGCCCACCACATCCATACGGCGGTTAAAGCCGCTCGTCACGCCGGTCACCATGTTATTGAGCAGCGCGCGGGTCATCCCATGCATTGCCTTGTGGTGACGTGTATCCGTCGGCCTGGTCACGATCAATTGACCATCCTGCTGCTCGATCCGTATCTCAGGGCTAAATCGGTGAGACAAAGAACCCTTCGGCCCCGTGACTGTCACTGCATTATCTTTCTCAATGGTGATTGTCACCTTTGGCGGCACCGCGACGGGCATTTTTCCAACACGCGACATCTCAACCTCCTTCGATTCTATCCGAAAATCCTGCGACGCTCGCGACCATTTTCGGTTAGTTTCTAATAGCAATACTCGCGTCACGCCTACCAGACGGTGCAGAGAATCTCGCCGCCCACCTTGGCGCGCTTTGCCTGGCGGCCCGTCATCAAGCCCCTGGGTGTGGAGAGAATGTTGATCCCCAAACCACTGCGCACCCACGGAACCTCACGGTAACCGGCATAGATGCGCCGGCCAGGGCGGCTAACTCGCTCCAGCCCGGTGATCACCGACTTGCCACGGCCTGCATATTTCAACTGCAACACCAGTTTCGGTTGCGGCTGGTCATCGGTGACCGAGTACCCTTTGATAAAGCCTTCCTCGGTCAGGATTTTTGCAATCCCAGCCTTTACTTTCGAGGAGGGCATTACCACCTGCGAATGCTTGACCAGACTTGCGTTGCGGATGCGCGTCAGCATGTCCGCAATTGGATCGTTTACCATAATTCCTCCGGTTACTCTTGCAACCCCCTGCGCGGAGTTATGCAAATGGCCTTTATCAAAAGGCGACGACTATTGCAGATGATTGTAGTTAGCAACCGAGCCAGCATAATGCTCAATTGTAAATTGTCAGTGGTCAATCGTTAATGGTTCGTATCAGCATCGTGCGCTCACCATCTTCAGATTACCGATAAGCCCCGTAATCTGCTTTGCAAACCGATTAACCATTGATCATTGAGAATCGATCATTGACAATTATCTACCAGCTCGACTTGACAACGCCGGGCAACATGCCGCGCAACGCCTGTTGGCGAAAGCAAATACGGCAGAGGCCAAAACGGCGCAAATAACCTCGCGGGCGCCCACACATTTGACAGCGGTTGCGCACACGCACGGCGTATTTTCGTTTGCCCTCGCGGGCGATCATCGACTTCTTCGCCACTGTGTATCCTCTCTCAGCACCATGATCAACATTACTTCAACATCACCCTGCTGGCGCACACACTATCCACGCTTGAAGGGCATCCCGAGCAAAGCCAACAGACGCCGCGCTTCTTCGTCGTTTTGCGCCGACGTCACAATGGTTACTTCCATCCCACGAACCTTGTCGATCTTGTCATAGACAATCTCTGGGAAGCCCAGTTGCTCTCGCAGCCCCACGCTGTAGTTGCCGCGACCGTCAAACGAATCGGGGGAAATCCCCTGAAAATCCCGTTGACGCGGCAACACGATATTGATGAGGCGGTCCAGAAAGTCCCACATGCGGTTACCCCGTAGGGTTACCTTGACACCAATCGACTGGCCCTCGCGCAATTTGTACGTGGCGATGGACTTACGCGCCTTGGTGATCACAGGCTTCTGGCCAGTCACCGTGCGCAGGTCTTCGGACGCAGCTTCGAGCGCCTTGGCGTTCTGTAGCGCCTCCCCCAAACCAATGTTCACCGAAATTTTGGTGATACGGGGCGCCTGCATTACATTGCGAAAGCTAAACTCTTTCATCAGCGCCGGCACAATCTCTTGTCGGTACTGTTCCTTGAGGCGTGGCATGGCAACCGCCCCATTCCCGTTTTCACTCATGCTGCATCACTCCTTGCCCGCAAGCGCCGACGTGTCCGCCGCCAGGTCAGGCAGAATCAGAATTCGAATCAGATCACTGAGATGTTGGGCTACGCCCCCACCTTAGGAAGGGGGTTGCCAGTTCGCCGCTCGATGCGTGTCTTGCTCCCATCGCTCGCCAATTCGTAGCCAGCGCGCGTGGGCTTATTATCACTTCCCACCAGCATAACATTGCTAATGTGAAGCGGCATTTCTTTCTCAATCCGGCCCGTCTGCGTCCGCACACGGCCAGTGGGGCGTTGGTGTTTGATCACCATATTGATCCCCGACACGATCACGTAGACGCGATTCGGGTCATAGTCGCCGCTCTTGGTCTTTCGGCGGATCACCCGCTGCACCGTGCCGCGCTGCCCCTTATCGTTACCGGCGATCACCTCAACGGTGTCGCCTTTTGTGATTTTTAGGCCCATCTTTGTCTACTCCTTCTCCCTATACTGAGCTCTGTTTGAAAACCCGAGTAACGCTAGATGGTAGAAAGCCATCAAATCCCGATTTTCAAAGCAACGCAGCGCCATATTGATCCATCGATTGCGCTGGTCGGGACCCTGGCTCTGAATACAGCCACCTATTGTACGTTCAAAACAGATGCAGCCTAGAGCACCTCGGGCGCCAGCGAGAGAATCTTCATAAACCCGCCTTCGCGCAACTCACGGGCCACGGGGCCAAAAATACGAGTGCCGCGCGGATTTTTGCCATCGTCAATGATGACTGCGGCATTTTCATCAAAACGAATATAGCTGCCGTCACCCCGTCGCAATGGTCGTTTCGTGCGGACAACCACCGCGCGCACCACATCACCCTTCTTGACATTGCCATTCGGGGTAGCGCTCTTGACGCTGGCGACGATCACGTCGCCAATGGCCGCATACCGTCGCGTACTACCGCCTTTGACGCGAATGGTCAACAATTCTTTAGCGCCGGAGTTATCGGCCACCTTTAATCGGGATTCCTGCTGAATCATCGTTGCACCTCACGCTAGACGGCTTCCGCCCGCTGGAGAATCTCTTCCACAAAAAACTTTTTGGTCTTGCTGAGCGGGCGGCATTCACGAATCCGCACCACATCACCCACTTTGGCGTCATTCTGCTCATCGTGGGCGTGATATTTCTTGCGGAGCTTGATCACCTTGCCATAAAGCGGGTGCCGCGTTACGCGGTCAACGGCCACAACCACCGTTTGCTCCATCTTGTCACTGGTCACGACGCCCGTCAAGGCTCGCCTCTGTTCACGCATAGTATTCCTTCCTTACGCCGTCTCGGCCAGCTCACGCTCACGCAAGATCGTCTTCACGCGCGCGATCTCTTTGCGCACGGCATGGATACGCGCCGTATTGGTCAGCTTGCCGGTCGCCCGCTGAAAACGCAGATTGAACATCTCTTGATAGCTTTCGTCCAACTTCTGCGCCAGATCGGCATTCGTCAAGCCACGCAATTCTTGTGCTTTCATCTTCCGCCTCCCTATGCGCCCACTTCATCGCGCGTCACAAACTG
Source organism: Caldilineaceae bacterium (assembly GCA_023384495.1). Taxonomy (GTDB): domain Bacteria; phylum Chloroflexota; class Anaerolineae; order Caldilineales; family Caldilineaceae; genus CFX5. The sequence continues at coordinate 6,836 of JAHDWG010000079.1, read as the reverse complement.
TGTCCGCATGGGGAGTTTATGCGCCGCCAAACGGAACGCCTCGCGCGCGATCTCCTCGCGCACGCCCGTCATCTCCATCAGCACCCGGCCAGGACGCACCGGCGCCACCCAGTGATCAACACTGCCCTTACCCGAACCCATGCGTGTTTCCGCCGCGCGTTTGGTCACTGGCCGGTCTGGGAAGATGCGAATCCACACCTTGCCGCCGCGGCGGATAAAGCGCACCACCGCACGCCGCGCCGCCTCGATCTGGCGGCTGGTCACATAAAAGGATTCCGTTGCCTGGAGGCCATAGGAACCAAATTGTACCTGGTTGCCACGGTGCGCCAGACCCCTCAGGCGCCCGCGCTGCAACTTACGATATTTTACGCGTTTTGGCATCAACATAGATACATCTCCGTTTCATCAAGCGCCTATCCGCATCAGACCCCAAGCGGGCACATCCGTGGATAGGATTGCCAGGCGCCGCAGCTTGACGATTGCCCCGCCGCCGCCTTGCATCGATTTTGTTCAATCACACTGGCGACCCTGACGCCAAGAGCCCATCCGTACATGGTTGCGGGCGCCGATTCACTGCTCGGCTGCTCAGATTGACGCAGAACGGCAGCGTTTACGGATAGGTAGTTAGGTTAGCTCGCGCACGAGGCGGGCGTGATACTCTTCACCCGGCAACACCTCGCCCAAGTAGATCCAAACCTTGATGCCGATGACGCCAAAGGTGGTGTTGGCTTCCGCCGTGCCGTAGTCAATATCGGCGCGCAACGTATGGCGCGGAATCTGACCATCGCGCACCGTATCAACGCGGCCCATATCGGCGCCGCCGAGCCGGCCCGCCACCTTGATCATAATGCCTTGACCACCGGCGCGCATCGTCTTTTGCACGGCCTGCTTCATAGCGCGCTTCCAACTGATGCGACGCTCCAACTGATCGGCAATGCTTTCCGCCACCAGCCGGGCGTCGAGTTCCTGCTTGGTGATCTCACGCACATCGATTTTGACCTTCTTCTGCGTCAGATCCTGCAACTGGGTGCGCAAGACATTAACGCTTGCCCCTTTGCGACCAATAATGACACCGGGGCGGGCCGTATCGACGATGATATGCACCTGATTGGGCTGTCGCTCAATCTCGACATTGCTGATGCCCGCATTGGGCAATTCTTTGTAGACCATCGCTCGAATCTGGCGGTCTTCGACCAGTTGGTCATTGTACCGCTTACCGTCAGCATACCAACGGCTCTTGTGTTCTTTGATGATCCCCAGGCGAAAGCCATATGGATGAACTTTGCGACCCAAATCGATCCTCCTTGATTTCTGGCAGACAACCGCCGTTACGACCCCAGCCTCAGCCCCAAACCTACACTTTGCTCGGTTCGAAAACACGAGATTGCTTGCCTATGCAGCCAACTGTCCTTCGCGTTCTCAAAGCAACCGCCGTGTAGCCAGTAGGGACAGGGCTAGTTGGCGGTGCGCTCTTCCAAAACGACCGTAATGTGTGACGAGCGGCGAATCCACGGCTTGAACCTCCCCCGTGCGCCAAACCGGCGCCAGCGGCGATGTGGCCCTTCGTCCGCATAAATTTTGCTTACATACATATCGCTGGCCTCGAGACCAAAGTTCTCAGTCGCATTCGCCAGCGCGCTTTTGATAGTCTTTTGCACCGCTGCGGCAGCCTGCTGCGGCATATAGTGCAACAGCGCAATAGCTTCTTCGGCGCGCTTCCCGCGCACTTCGTCCACCACCAGGCGGGTCTTCTGGGCGCCGATGCCAACATATTTGGTGACAGCTCGCACTTCCATGCTCAACTCCTCGTTGCATCAAGATTGCATCGTTCGCTGCCCCAAGCCATAACCGGGCCGGCGCCGCACAGAGGCAATCATCTCGACCCAACCTACCGGCGTGCGCCAGCTCTGGTGGACTTTTCCGACCGCACGTGACCACGGAAGAAGCGCGTTGGTGCAAATTCACCCAGCTTATGCCCCACCATATTCTCGCTCACATAGACCGGCACATGGCGTCGCCCGTCATGCACAGCAATCGTATGGCCCACAAATTGTGGAAAGATGGTGGAAGCTCGCGACCAGGTCTTGAGCACCTTGCGCTCCCCTTTACGGTTCATCTCCTCAACTCGCTTGAGGAGCTTGGGCTCAACAAAGGGGCCCTTTTTCAACGAACGCGACATGCTTTCCTCTTTTCACTCAATGCTCTCATAACCCGGCGGGCTATTTCTTGCCGCCACCCCGCCGCCGGACAATGAACTTATTCGTCCGTTTGTTCAGGCGGGTCTTCTTACCCAGCGCCGGCTTGCCCCATGGCGTCTTCGGGCCGGGCATACCGATTGGCGAGCGCCCTTCACCACCCCCATGCGGATGCGCCCCTGGGTCCATGGCAATCCCACGCACACTGGGCCGAATGCCCAACCACCGTTTGCGGCCAGCCTTACCCAACGTGACATTCGCATGATCCGTATTGGAAACCTGCCCAATCGTGGCCAGGCAATTCATATCCACATAGCGGACTTCACCGCTGGGCAAGCGGAGCTGGGCCATGGCGCCATCTTTTGCCAAAACCTGCGCTGCATTGCCGGCGCTGCGCGCCAACTGCCCACCGCGCCCCGGGTAGAGCTCCACATTATGCACCATCGTGCCCGGCGGGATGTTTCGAATGGGCAACGCATTGCCGGGGCGGATATCGGCATTCGGGCCCGACATAATCGAGTCGCCCACCTTGATCCCGTTTGGCGCAATGATATAGCGCTTGTCGCCGTCCGCATAGATCACCAAGGCGATGCGTGCGCTGCGATTTGGGTCATATTCCACCGTGACAATCTTGCCGGGCACATCAAATTTATTGCGCTTGAAATCGACAATGCGATACCGGCGCTTGTGACCGCCCCCTTGGTGACGCATGGTCACCACACCCTGATTGTTGCGACCACCCTTTTTGCGCAGAGGCGCCAACAACGAGCGCTCCGGTTTGCTCGTCGTAATCTCTTCAAAGGTCGAGGCGCTCATCCCACGTCGCCCCGCCGAGGTCGGTCGATAGACTTTAATCGCCATATGAAATAAACCTTTCTGCGACTATCGTGCGCTGGCTCCGAAACCGGACATTCTGGCAACGGCCAACCATCCAGTTTTAAGCGCCTATCCGAATTCCTCTGCGGCCCACCTTACTGGCAGCTGTGCTGACTCGCTCCGCAACCGTTATTCGGATGGATGCTCAGTCGAAACACGTTAGACACCCTCAAACAGTTGGATGCTGTTGCCGGGCGCCAGCGTGACAACCGCCTTCTTCCACTTTGGTTTGCGAATCGCGACGCGGCGACCACGGCGCGCGGTCTTAGCTGGCATCACCAGGATGTTAACTGTGTTCACCGTCACGTTGAAGGCTGTCTCAACGGCGTCTTTCACCAAAATCTTGTTGGCGCGCATATCGACTTCAAACGAATATTGCCCCAGATCACCAGCAAGAACGGTCTTCTCAGTAATGATTGGCCGCTTGAGAACCTCATATATATGCATGACTATTCCTCCGCTTCCGGCGCTGACGCCGTATCAGCATCGACGGTGGCAGCCGCTTCCATCGCCGACTCGGCGTCCGTTGCCCGATCATCGCCGAGCCACAGTTCAATGTGCTCAACCGCATCCTGTGACAGCAGAAGCGTTTCATGCCCCAACAAGTCGCGCACATTGATATAGCCACTGACCAGCGTCTTCACAAAAGGCAGATTGTTTGCGCTGCGCCAAATGGTATCATTCTTTTGAGCGAGCACCATAAGCACACTGCGCTCACTGGCCCCCAGGCGGCTGAGCGCCTGCACCATCTGCTTGGTTTTGGGCGTCTCAAACGCCAACGAATCCACCACCACAATCTGGCCGGTGGCAGCCTTCACGCTCAGCGCACTGCGCAGGGCGGCGCGTTGCATTTTTTTGTTGAGCGACTGTGTATATTTGCGTGGCGTTGGCCCAAAAACCGTGCCACCCCCAATCCATTGGGGGGCGCGCGTAGAGCCTTGTCGAGCACGGCCTGTGCCCTTTTGTCGCCACGGCTTCTTACCGCCGCCAGAAACTTCCCAACGCTCTTTCGTGTCGTGGGTGCCCAGGCGGGCATTTGCCAACTGACGCACAAGCGCTTGGTGCATCAGCGGTCTGTTCACCGGGGCGGCAAACACTGCATCGCTCAGTTCGATCTCGCCGACTTGCTCCCCAGCCACATTTTTTACCGGTACCAACATAGCCTACTCCTTTTACGTTGCACGCCCTGCTGACCGTGGCGCAATCGTGGGTGGTTGCACCAATATTGCCGCACAGTCAAACAGACCTTGCACCTGGGTTCAAGCCTTTTTGGGCGCCTTCTTCTTCACAGCATCACGCACCAGAACCAGCCCACCGCGCGCACCAGGAATGGCCCCGCGCACGGCCAACAGATTGCGTTCAGGGTCAACCAACGCAATCTTGAGGTTCTGTACGGTTACTCGTTCGTTGCCGTAATGACCGGGGCTTTTAATGCCGGGATATGTGCGACCGGGGGTGGTGCCGGAGCCGCGCGAGCCAGGGGTGCGATGGCGGTCTGATTGACCGTGCGTCTTGGGGCCGCCGCGAAAATTCCATCGCTTTACGCCGCCCGCAAAACCACGCCCCTTGGTGACACCCGTCACATCGACGACATCACCTTCCTGAAACACATCAGCCTTGAGCACAGCACCCAAAGTCAGAGCGGGCGCCTCATCGTAGCGGATCTCGCGCAGATGACGGAGGACAGGCGCGTTGGCCTTCTGAAGGTGGGCGCGCTCCGCCTTGGAAAGCTTGCGCTCCGCCACCTCATCAAAACCAAGTTGCACAGCGTTGTAGCCGTCCGTATCCAATGTCTTTACTTGTGTCACATAGCAGGGGCCCGCCTCGATGATCGTGACGGGAATCACAGCGCCGCTCTCATCAAAGAGCTGCGACATGCCTACTTTTTTACCAAGAATACCTCGCATGTTGCCTCCTGGGACTGTCGGGCGTTCACATAGGGAACGAGGCGACCGCATCATCCCGCTTTAGCCAGCATGGCTGGAGGGCAGCAGTATTCAGTTTTCAGTTGTCAGTGTTCAGCGACTCTGTGCGAATTTTAGACTCCGCAAGTTGTTCTACTGGCTTACTGTGCTACTGGTTGACTGTCGTACTGCCCCTGTTCAGCAAAAACCGACGCAGGATCAATGGAACGCAATCTTACCTTACAGTGCTCAAAGCTTGTATAATACTCAAAGCTTGATTTCGATGTCAACACCCGCCGGCAAATTGAGCCGAGTCAGGTTTTCAATTGTCTTATTGCCCGGATCCATCACGTCAATCAAACGCTTGTGAGTGCGGATTTCAAACTGTTCGCGGCTATCTTTATCAATAAACGGCGAACGCATCACCGTAAATTTCTCAATGTGGGTCGGCAACGGCACAGGCCCCACCACCTGGGCGCCGGTCTGTTCCGCCGCATCGACGATCTGTTTTACCGACAGATCCAACACCCGGTGGTCATATGCCTTGAGTTTGATTCGGATTCGCTGTTTGGCCATCGAAATATCCTTTCAGGATACAGGATTCAGAATGCGGGATACAGGGTTGCGTAGCGCTGCACCCTGTATCCCGTACACCGTATCCCTACTTAAGAATCTCGGTAATGACACCGGCGCCGACGGTGCGACCACCCTCGCGAATGGCGAACCGGCTGCCCGTCTCCAATGCGATGGGCGAAATCAGCGTCACCTTCATGTTGACGTTGTCGCCCGGCATCACCATCTCCACACCCGACGGCAACTCGATGTTGCCCGTGATGTCCATCGTGCGCATGTAGAACTGTGGCCGATACCCCTTGAAGAACGGCGTGTGACGACCCCCCTCTTCCTTCTTCAGCACATAGACCTCGGCGTTGAACTCCGTGTGCGGCGTGATGCTGCCTGGCTTGGCCAACACCTGCCCGCGCTCGATGTCCGTCCGCTCGATCCCGCGCAACAGACACCCCACGTTGTCACCGGCGATCCCCTGGTCCAACAGCTTGCGGAACATCTCCACACCGGTCACCACCGTCTTGCGCGTCGGCGACAACCCCACGATCTCCACCTCTTCCATCGGCTTGATCGTCCCTCGCTCGATCCGACCCGTCACCACCGTCCCGCGACCCTTGATGCTGAACACATCCTCAATCGGCATCAAGAACGGCTTGTCCGTCTCTCGCACCGGCGTCGGGATGTACTCGTCCACCACCCGCATCAACTCCCAGATGCACGCATACTCCGGCGCACTCGAGTCTGTGCTCGTGCTCTCCAGCACCTGCAACGCACTCCCACGCACGATCGGAATGTCATCCCCAGGAAAACGATAGCTGGTCAGCAACTCGCGCAACTCCATCTCCACCAGCTCCAACAACTCCTCGTCTTCCATCATGTCCACTTTGTTCAGAAACACCACCATCGCCGGCACTTCCACCTGCCGCGCCAACAAGATGTGCTCCCGCGTCTGCGGCATCGGCCCATCCGGCGCCGCCACCACCAGAATCGCCCCATCCATCTGCGCCGCACCCGTGATCATGTTCTTGATGTAGTCCGCATGCCCAGGACAATCCACATGCGCATAGTGCCGGCTCGCCGTCTGGTATTCCACGTGCGAAATCGCAATCGTGATCCCGCGCGCCCGCTCCTCCGGCGCATTGTCGATCTGGTCGAACTTCCGAAAGTCCGCCCACCCCTTCATCGCCAATACCTTCGTGATCGCCGCCGTCAAACTGGTCTTCCCGTGGTCGATGTGCCCAATCGTCCCCACGTTCACATGCGGCTTCGTCCGCTCAAATACCGCCTTCGCCAT
>JAHDWG010000670.1 GCA_023384495.1 Caldilineaceae bacterium | reverse complement strand
ACAAGGCGTTTCAGCGGCCACTGAAGCCGCCTTCTCTTCTTGGCGTTAAACCATCGGCCTATGGCCGATTGATAAAGCCCGCCAGGGCTTTATTGGCAAGGTCAGAACGCGCCCTCAAGGCGCGAGCTGCACCGCGCATGATGGATTATCTTTAGATAATCTTGGATGGATTTCCCAAACTGCCCGCAAAGCAGCGCACCGTCTGGGTTTTCCAAATTGGGACGGGGAACGTTACGACGGCAGAAGGGGAGCGTTACGACGGTAACAAGGGAACGTTACGACGGTAAACGGGTGCAGTTGCCGTGGGGCCAGGCCTCTTGATCTCCCATTTTCCCTTGGCGTATTCGTTCACTACCCAACCCACGGCGGCAAGTTCGGCCAGTGCCTTCCGGGCAGTCTGACGGCGTTTTTTCATAGCTTCGGCATTGGCTTCATCTGGCCAGACATAGCCGCAAAGCGTGTCCAGTTCCACGCGCCCGGATTTGCCGGGGTCGATCCAGCCGCATAGCCGTTGGTGCATCAGCCGTGCCGGATCAGTCTGTAGCACCCGCACTTCCGCCATGTCGATACGGGCATATGGACGATGCCCCAGGATCGCTTCGGCAATACGCGGATTCAGGGCAACCCATAGCCTGCCGTCCGTCTCGTCAAAAGCATGACTCATCAGGTGGAACGCGGCTTGCCGCCGTCCCTTCGTCACAAGGATGGTGACGTTCGACATGCGCAGCAGGCTGGCTTTGAGCGCCTTGATGTTGTCGCCGCTATCCGTCATGCCCGTTTCTGAGAGCAGTTTGGTCAGGCTCTCACGAACCACCAAGCCGTCTTGCTCAATGGCTTCGAAACGGGGTTCAAGGAATAGCCGTAGCTGTCGCCCCGTCTCACTGGTCGGTTCCGGGGTTAGCAAGATGCCGTTCGGGCCGCCAAGGGCCACGATGCCTTGCAAAAGACGCATATCATCGGCCCCGAGAGGTTCGAATCCGACGAAACGCATGGATTCGTCCTCGCCAAAGGTGTAGGTCACGTCCAGCTTGCAGCGTTTGCGATCGCCACGCTTGAGGCTGCGGAACAGGCCAGGTGCCAAACAGTGCGCGGGATCATGTCGGACGTGGGTCAGGTCATGCTTAGGCTTCTTCACGCTGTCTCCTTTTCACCTTGCACTGCCGCTCCAGTACAGCAGGCTTCAACACGCCGCCGTCGTGCCGTCTAAACCAGAGTTCTTGAAAAGGTGCGCCATAGTTGGCCTTGCTGACGCCAAAGCGGACAAAATACCCACGCTGACAATCATCGACCCCCAGTATCTCGGCCTCGCCTTGCGTCATGCCGGATAGGTACGATTGCCAACGGATGTTATCAACCAGTACGGACGATCCACGACTGGCCTGCTGTTGATCGCCCGACCCCATCATGGCTGCGCTTTTACTCGCGTGGTGCAGAAACACAATGGAGCAGCCTGTATCAGCGGCTATGGCCTCCATGTGCCCAACAACCTGCGCCATCGGCCCGCTAGCGTTCTCCTCCTCAATGTGGAAGCGCCGCAAAGTGTCCAAGATCATCAAGCGACGACCTTCAGCGGCTCGTTTGAGAGCATCGAACCAGCTAGCAGCCATGATGTTTGGGCATTTACCGATCAAGGGTTCAATGAGCAAACCATCAGCCACGGCTTGCCGTTCCGCTGCGCTGAGGTGTGCCCCAAGGGCGTGCAGACGATGGTGAATAGCGGCCGGTGGATCTTCAGCAGGCAGATAGACCACTTGCCCGGTGGGAAACTCGCCTATTTCAAGTAAATCAGGCCCGCCTGCAATCTGTGCAGCCAATTGAAGGGCCAACATGGATTTACCAGCCCCACCAGGCGACACAAGAGCACCAACAGTGCCAGCAACCATATTAGGCAGAACATAATCAATGGGTGGCGGCAATTCCGTGAAAGCCGCCATAAGATCAAGAGCCATATAACTAGCCCTCTATAGGGCCAGGTCGCGCAGCTTGATCACCCGATGATTTACGTGCCTCAATCCACTCTTCGACCTCTGACAAATCCCAGGCGACATTTCTACTGGTTAACGCGATACGGCGTGGAAAATCCCCTCGCTGCTCCAGGTTATAAATTGTTCGTGTCGAAAGCGGGATCATCTCCAGGAGCTTCTTCCTGTTGATGAGGGTCTTTATATTTTGCATGGGTCAATACCTCTCAAATGAATAGTTGCTATTCATCGAGTAGCTGCGCGAAGCAGCTAATCGGTAATTGACCTGCCCGATGCCAATGGCGGCCTTATTTATAAATTCACGGCATCAACTTCAATGCTATCAAAGATAGCAAAAACATCAACCCTTACTGCCTCCCGAAGTCCACTCATCAATCATATCGGCCCAATCCTGCAACATCGCCGCCCGCTGCTCGCGGTACTCAGCCTTGTTGTAGACAGCCCTCACGCCCTTCTGCTCGTGCGCCAGGCACTTCTCGATCCAGTCGGTGTTGTAGCCGGCCTCATGCAACAGCGTGCTGGCTGTGCGCCGCAAAT
>JAHDWG010000078.1:10390-21630 GCA_023384495.1 Caldilineaceae bacterium | reverse complement strand
TCGGGCGTGCGGTCGAATGTGCGGCGGCGGCGGGAGGCGCATCTCCAATCATTGAGCGCTTGCGCAAAGATCGGGTGGATTCAGATGTCGTTTATCTTGTGAGTGTGATTGTCCTACATTTTGCCGTAGGACAAATTGACAAGCAGGCTGATTCTGGCGATACTTCGCCTAACCACACATCCAATCCTCTGACCTCACTGCAAAGGAGGCCAACGCTCTTGCGCTCCCTTCTCAAATTTGCCACGGCCATTGACGCCATCAGCGAGTTCTTTGGCGCCATTGCCAATTATGTGGTCGTGCTGGTGATCCTGGTCGGTTTTTACAACGTAGTGGCGCGCTACATTGGCCGGCTGATTGGGGTCACCCTGGCGTCCAACACCTACATCGAGCTTCAATGGTATCTCTTCTCAGTGATCTTCTTCTTGGGCTTTGGCTATATCCTCAAACATGGCGTCAATGTTCGGGTAGACTTCCTCTACACCCGCTTTGGTCCCCAGGGGCGGGCGTGGATCGACCTGCTAGGCACCGTGCTCTTTCTCATCCCGTTCTGTCTGATTGGCCTCTATGTCACCTACTCACCGGTGCTGCGCTCGTGGGTAACGTGGGAAATGTCTAGCGATGCGGGTGGACTGCCGCGCGCGCCGATCAAGTCGTTTATCATCCTTGCGTTTGTCTTACTCTTGCTCCAGAGCATTGCTCAGGTCATCAAATATGTGGCGGTGCTGCGGGGCGATCCCGAAGTGACCCAAACTCTCTACGCCGAAGAAGCCGCTCTGCCGGCCACAGAATAGGAGCGCACATGGGCAACGAATGGTTGGTGATCGCCATGTTTGCCGGCTTTATTTTGATCCTGCTCAGCGGCTACCCGGTGGCCTTTTCGTTTGCCGGCACGGCGATTGTCTTTGGGCTGATTGGCTATTGGATGGGCATTCTTGACCCCAACCGGCTACGGGCGTTGCTCTTTATTTGGTTTGGCACCATGTCCAACTTCACGCTGCTGGCGATCCCTTACTTCATCTTTTTGGGCGCCATCCTCGAAAAGTCAGGCATCGCCGAAGAATTGCTGGAGACGGTGGGCATTATGCTGGGGCCGGTGCGCGGGGGCATGGCGCTCACCGTGGTCATTGTGGGGACGCTGCTGGCCGCCACCACCGGCGTGGTGGCGGCGACGATCATTGTCATGGGCATGTTGACGCTGCCCATTAAGTTGCGCTACGGCTACGACAAGCAGCTTGCCTCAGGCGTGATTGTCGCTTCGGGCACCATGGCGCAGATGATCCCGCCTAGCCTGGTGTTGGTGCTGCTCAGCGACCAGATCGGCGTGTCGGTGGGCGATCTCTTTTTGGGCGCGGTGATCCCGGGTCTGTTGCTGGCCGGCGCCTATATTGTCTATGTGCTGGGCGTGGCCTACTTTCGGCCCGAAGCGGCGCCACCCCTGCCACCCGAAGCGCGCACCGTGCGCGGATGGGCGCTGTTCTGGCGCGTGTTGCGCGCAGTGGCGCCGCCGGTCTTGTTGATCCTTGCCGTGTTGGGGAGCATCTTTCAGGGCATTGCCACCCCCACCGAGGCAGGCACCGTGGGCGCGGTGGGCGCCTGTCTGCTCGCAGCATTCAACGGGCGGCTCAACTGGAAGCTGATCATCGATTCGGCCAAATCGACGGCGCGGGTGACGGCGCTGGTGGTGATCATCCTCTTTTGCGCATCGCTCTTTAGCCTGATCTTTGATGCCTTGGGCGGTAAGGCGCTGATCACCAACATGCTGATCAACGCGCCGGGCGGCTATTGGGGGTTTCTTTTGATTGCCAATCTGGCTGTCTTTATCCTCGGCATCCCGCTCGAGTTTACCGAGATCTGTTTCATAGTCATGCCCCTCTTTGTGCCAGCGGCGCTTGCGCTGGACATCGACCTGGCCTGGTTTGCGATTGTGATGGCGATCAACTTGCAGACGGCCTTTATCTCGCCGCCGGTGGGCTTTTCGCTCTTTTACCTTCAGAGCGCCTCGCCGCGCGAAGTCACCACGGCGGACATCCACCGCAGCGCCATCCCGTTTATGGTCATCCAACTCATCGTCTTGGGGATCGTCATCGCCTTTCCACAGACGGTGCGCTGGCTGATCGACGCAGCCAGCCGTGTGCCGGGGACATGACGCGCGCTACGCCAGCCAACGGACGATGGCGTCGCAGCGCGCGGGGTCTTCGGTAAACCCCACGCTTAGCCCCCACAGCCAATAGTCTACGCAGCGAACCAAGGTCCATGCGCGCGCCCGCTCGGCATCGAGCGCGGCTGCCTCAACCAACAACTGAAAGTGGGGTTCAAGCCCGCCGGCCTCCTCGATCTCTTCGAGGCGCCGCCATAACAACTGTGCAATCCCATATTCAGGGTCGCCCACCACCACCTTTGGGTCTACCGCCAGCCACGGTTCGCGGCCACCGGCCAGCACATTCGCATCGTGCAGGTCGTAATTGACCAGCAGCCCCCCCGCCGTGGCGCCCAGGTCACGCGCCGCATCCATGGCGCGCGCCAAGGTGCGACGGGGCATGGGCCGGCCATAGGCTTCCCAATTGGCGGTCAGGGTTGCGGACAGCGCTGGCCCCACCTCGCGCAACGTGGCAAAGCCAGGCGGCGCCGGGATGGCGAGCCGGCGCAACAACCGGCCAGCAATCGTCAGCGCCTCCCCAATCGCCAGATCACCCAGCGAGCGCCGGTGGTCTAACCGCTCCAGCAGTAGGGCGCCCAATGTGGGTTCCTCTGCAAGTAGGCGCACCGCGCCGCGGCCATCCCACGCGGCGAGGGCCAGCGCCTCTTCTGCGGAGGATTCGTCCCCGAGGGAGACCTTGAGCACACAGGCTTCGTCTTTGCGCCGCACGGGGATGACCAGGCCGAGATAACCATGCATGGACGGGCCGTCGACCTCTAGATTCCAGTGGCGGCAGAGCCCACCGACCATTTCCGGCAGTTCGGCGATCCATCGACGCCCAGCCTCCCCGGCGCGCTTGACCGTAGCCGCGGCAAAGGCGGTGGGAACCACAAGCGCGCCGTCGGGATCAGTGCTCAACATTCACCTCGTGAGCGCAACATCCCCGACGACGAGAACCGAGGATGTTGATACACCGTGTTAGCTACCGTAGATAAAGCGCGACATAGCGCCTTCGGCGATATTGTTCCAGGCAAAGATACCGTCGCGGAAGACCTTCCATTCGTCGTAGATGGTCTTGAAATCAGCGTTGTTGGCGGCAAGCTCATCATACAGCTCGAAGGCGATGGCCTCGGCGGCGGACAAAATCTCCTCGCTGTAGCCGCGCAATTGCACACCCTCACTCAGCAGGCGATGCAATGCCTGATGGTTACGCGCTTCATAACGCGAAAGCATGACAAGATTGGACTCCGCCGCCGCTGTCTGGATCGCCTGCTGATAGAGTTCGGGCAGCTTGTTCCACTCGTCCAGGTTGATCTGCACCTCCAGCGAGGGGCCTGGCTCCCACCAGCCGGGGTAATAGTAGAATTGGGCAGCCTTGTGCAGCCCCAGCTTTTCGTCGTCATACGGCCCCACCCACTCGGCGGCGTCGATGGCGCCCGTCTGCAACGCCTGGAAGATCTCGCCGCCGGGCAAGCTCTGCACCGTAACACCCAGCCGCGACATCACCTGCCCGCCGAGGCCGGGGATACGCATCTTGAGCCCTTGCAAGTCAGCCACGGTGTTGATTTCTTTGCGGAACCATCCGCCCATCTGCACCCCAGTATTGCCGGCGGGGAACTGGATCACGTTGAAGAGCCGGGCATAGGCATCCTGCATGAGGGCGAGGCCGCCGCCATCGTACATCCATGCATTTTGTTGCTGGGCGTTGAGGCCAAAGGGCAGGGTGGTGCCAAAGGCTGTCACCGGGCTCTTGCCCACGAAGTAGTATGAGGCAGTATGCCCAATGGGGAAGGCGCCTTCTTCCACTACGTTGAGCACCTCCAGCCCTGGCGCCACTTCGCCAGCCGCGCGCGGGCTGATCTGGAACTTGCCGCCAGTTAGGGCGGCGACCCGCTCGGCGAAAATCTGGGCCGTGCCAAAGATGGTGTCGAGCGCCACCGGCCAACTGGTGGGCATGTCCCAGTTCAGGTCGGGCAATGACGCATCCTGCGCGATGGCGTCGGGGGCTTGCGCCAGCGGCGCGCCGGCCTGTTGGGACGTGCAGCCGACGGCCACACCGAGCGCGGTGGCCGCGGTGGTGCGGATCGCCATATTCTGTAAGAATTCGCGACGATTCATACCGAGATTCCTCCTAAGGCTTGGCAGAGAATTGGTTGGGAAGCGACAGATCCGGCGAAAATGGTTGAGCACTCAATTGTCGGGACTGGGAAGCAATAAAGAAGCGAATGGAGAGATTGTACACGAAGGGGGAACGCCTTGCAAAGTCGCTATCCGAACAGAGCAGCGTTCGGTTTTATCGTCGCAGCCGGTAGACCAGCTCGGTGTTGAAGACAAAACGGTCGATCTGCCAGGGGCGACCGGCCACCAGCTCGTAGAAATGGCGTTCATAGTGCTCCATCATCCCCTTTTCGCGCCCGCCCAAGCTTTGCACGGGAAAGGAGACAAGCACCACGGGGGCGTTGACGCCGTCGAGCAGGCGGCGGCCAGCCTCCTTGTCAACCTGCTCCAGGCAGGGGATAGTCTTGAGCAGTAGGGCCACGTCAGCGGTTTCTGTGGGACGGCACTGGAGCAGGTCGCAGACGCGCGCGCGTCCCTGTAACCCCAGCAGCGGCAGCGTCCGGTTGAGAAACGCCATCTGGTCTTGATAGATGTCGTAGGCGTAGTAACGAACATTGCCTGCCAACCCCATCCACGGCGCAGCCAACGGGTTGAGGCCGCAGGCCAGGTCCAAGATCGAGTGGATGGGCGGCAGACCGGCAAAGAGCGTCGTGTAGAACAGATCAAGGATCGGCAGCCGCTCGCGCGTCGAGGCATGATGGGCCATGATCGCCGCACAGCTTGCCTGCAGGGCGGCGCGGTCGGGCGCCTGTTGGAGCTGGGCCAGCCACCGTTCATAGGCAAACGCACCCTCATGATAGACGGCCGCGATCTGGTGTAGCTTGTTCTTGGCGGCCTTGACCGCGTCCTTGAACTTGCGCCCTTTGCTCAGTTCCTGCGCGCCCAGCCGGCGCACCAGGTCCGGCGCGATCTGGCGATACTTGTTGCTTGTGGAGATAGCTGCGACCAGGCGATCAAGTTCGGTTTGCTGCATGGTGGACAATGTGATAGCTGATAAATCAGGCCTGTGATTGTGCAAATTGCGGTGGCAAGGTCACAAAACAGGCAAAAACAGACCACTACCATGCCCACCTTACCACAGCATCATGCTATAATCCATGCGCAATTTGTGCAAGAAATTACCCATTTCTTCGGGCAAACAAAACAACAACTGACAATTCCGCGCTCAGTCCGGCCTGTCCGGGTTAGGATGAATCAGACGCCATGACCACAGATGTTTCAGCGCGCCAGCCACGCATTCGTGTGAGCGACAATGGCCGCTTCCTCGTGACCGAAAGAGGCGCGCCGTTCTTTTGGCTGGCCGACACCGGCTGGGAGCTTTTCCACCGGCTCACACGCGAAGAGGCCGCACACTACTTCGCCACCCGCCGCCGCCAGCGCTTCAACGTGATCCAGGCCGTGGCGCTGGCCGAATTCGACGGCCTGCACACACCCAACGCCTATGGCGAGACGCCGCTGATCGACGACGACCCTACCCG
Source organism: Caldilineaceae bacterium (assembly GCA_023384495.1). Taxonomy (GTDB): domain Bacteria; phylum Chloroflexota; class Anaerolineae; order Caldilineales; family Caldilineaceae; genus CFX5. The sequence continues at coordinate 15,897 of JAHDWG010000078.1, read as the reverse complement.
CCCCAACGAGGCCTATTTCGCCTATGTGGATGAACTGATCCAACTGGCCGCGGCGCACGAACTCTACATCGGCCTGCTGCCCACCTGGGGCGACAAGGTCAACCGCAACCAGTGGGGGGTGGGGCCGGTCGTCTTTACGCCCGAAAACGCACATCACTACGGGCGCTTTCTCGGCGCCCGTTATGGGGGGCAGAGCAACGTCCTCTGGATTCTCGGCGGCGACCGCCCGGCAGTCCACGAAGAGAACGACTACCGCCCGCTCTGGCGCGCCATGGCGGCCGGCATCGACGAGGGGGCCGGGTTGCGCACGCTCAAAACCTATCACCCCAATGGCCGCCACGCCAGCAGCATGTGGCTACACGAAGAATACTGGCTTGACTTCAACATGATGCAGTCGGGGCACGGCAGCGGGCGCGACGCGCCCGTCTGGGAGGCGATCACGCGCGACTACAACCGTCAACCCGTCAAACCCACGCTCGACGGCGAACCCAACTATGAGGACCACCCCGTTAACCCGTGGCCCCAGTGGCAACCCACCAATGGCTACTACCGCGCCCATGATGTGCGCAAACAGAGCTACCGGTCGGTCTTTGCCGGCGGCTGCGGCGTCACCTATGGCCACCACGCCGTCTGGCAGTTCTTCGCCCCGCCGCGCGCCGCCATCAACCACGCCGACCGGCCCTGGCAAGAGGCCATTGAGCGACCCGGCGCCAATCAGATGCAATTCTTGCGCGCGCTCCTGGAATCGCGCCCCTTTGTCGACCGCATCCCTGACCAGACGCTGCTGGCCACCCCCGAAGGCGCCGCCGAGAGCCGCATCTGCGCCACCCGCGCCGCCGACGGCAGCTACGCCCTGATCTATCTGCCCCAGCGCGAGTCGATTACGGTCAACCTGGAGCCGCTCACCGGGCGCACATTCCTGGCCTGGTGGTATAACCCGCGCACAGGCGAGGCAAGCGCCATCGGTGAGATCCATCCCATGCGCCACGCCGGCTTCACGCCGCCAGTCGACGGCCCCGACTGGGTGCTGGTGTTGGACGACCCGGCCCAAGGGTTTGGCCCACCCGGACAGTAGGCGATAGCCCATCGTCCATCGTCCATCGTCTATTCCCGCGCAACGTCGCGCAGTAGCGCCAGGTATTCGGCCCGGACGCTGGGCGAGAGGTCTGGGTCATTCGTCACCTCGGCCACCCAATCGGCGTGGGTGATCCACTCCTGTGCGCCGGCCCAACAGCGGTGCGCCACCCGCAACAGAGCGGGCAGCGTCTTGTCGTAGCCCAGCGCGCCCAGCCGCCGGTTGATCGCCGCGCTGTGCGCCGCCAACGCCGGCTCCAGGATCATGGCGTTGTATTCGCACAGCGCGGCGGCAAAGCCAGGGTCTTTCACCAACGGCGACATGGCGTAGCTCTCGTGGGGCCGCGCCAGGTCCACGTGGCGTACGCGCAGCGAGCCATCGTCCACGATCAGCAACAGGGCCACCGTCTGGCGCAACTGGCGCATAAAGCCATTGCCCGACGCCAGCGCGCCCGGGTTGACCACCAGCACGCCCTGGTCTGCATAGACGAGCGGCAGGTGCCAATGCCCAAAGACGGCCACCGCCGCGCCCGCCCGTTGCGCCCGCTGCACCGAACGCGCTAGCTTGGGGATGATCTCATCGCTGCGCCGCGATTCCATCTCATCGACGCGGTCGGGATAGTGGCTATGCCAGAGTAGAATGCGTTGCCCGGCCACGGTCACCACTTGTTGGTAGGGAAGCTCACGCTGCGAATCCCGGCTGTCATCGTTGCCATGCACCGCGACGACCGGCGCACAGCGGCTGAGCTGGTCGAGCACCCACAGCTCGCCCACATCGCCGGCATGAAGGATCAGGTCAAGGCCGGCAAAGACGGCAAAAACGGCGTCGGGCAGCGCTGGCCACCGTTCGGGCATGTGGGTGTCGGCGATCAGGCCCACGCAAGCGCGGACGCGCGCCGCCGGCAAATCGGGCGGCAACAGGTGTGGATGGATCATGGGCGATTCCTCTACGATGGGGTTAAAGAAGCGTGTTGATTGGGCAAACCCTTTGAGAACGTCTACAATGGCGTCATCGTTTCACCAACTATTGTGGCTGCAGCGAAAAGACCGCGATGCAGCCGTTGAAAGAGAAGGGTAGCGCGCGTTTGCAAAGGGTGCAAGCTGCAACCGGGTAAAACTGGAATCACAAACCAACGCGGATACATTTAAGATGGAGTCAAACGCATGAGCAGTGCAGGCTATACGCCACAACGGGCCATGGTGATCATGGCCCACCCCGATGACATCGAGTTTAGTTGCGCCGGCACGGTGGCGCGCTGGGTGCAGGCTGGTTGTGAGGTGGCTTATGTGCTGGTCACTAGCGGCGACGTGGGGATCGCCAAACCCGACATCACGCGCGCCGAGGCCGCTGAGATCCGCGAGGCCGAGCAGTTGGCCGCCGCCGAGGTGCTCGGCGTGCGCGAGGTGGTCTTTCTGCGCGAACCCGACGGCATGGTGGAGAACACACTGGCGCTGCGTAAAAAACTGGTGCGCGAGATCCGGCGCTTCCGCCCCGAGGCGGTCATCACCACCGACCCAACCACGCTCTGGGCTGGCGAGCACTACATCAACCATCCCGACCACCGCGCGGTCGGCTACGCCACGGTGGACGCCATCTTCCCCGCTGCCGGCCAGCCGCATGTCTTTGAAGAGTTGGCCGAGGAAGGGTTGTCCGCCCACAAGGTGCGCAAGGTCTATGTGATGAACTGGGGTGAGGGCGCGCCGGGAACTGTCTACATCAACACCAGCGAGACTATCGACCTCAAGCTGGCCGCGCTGCGCAAACATGTAAGCCAGATGGGCGAGTGGGACCCCGAACCGATGATGCGCCAGTGGGGCGCCGAGGCGGCCAAGGGCAAAGAGATGCACTACGCCGAGGTCTTCCGCGTCATCACGCTGGTCAGCGACGAAGATTGGGACAAGCTGAGCCAGATTGAGGCCGAGGTGGCAACGGGCGAGCGGTAAAAGAAGCCGGGCTTCAGTGGAAACCCGGCTTGTATGCCATACTTACCGTCGCAGCAGCGTTATTCGGATTAGCACAAAGTCTGTTCAATCCAGCGCCCACGGGCAGCGCATGACGCCGTTAGCCGTGAATTCCAGCGGGATTTCCTCCAGAATCGAGAGGCGCGGGTGCTCCTCCACAGCCTGGCGCAGGTTGGGGCTGACCCAGAGGTGATCCACCGTAAGTGTGTCGCGGATAAAGACCATGCGCGCATCAGGCTGCGGCTGGGCGCAGCCGCGCAGCGCCACCTCCAGCGCAGCGCGGTCGCTGGGCATGGTAATGGGCAGCGCCACCCGGAACATGCCAAAGATGCCGGAGGTGATGCAGTTGGTGTAGGTGGCGAACCAGTCGATCTTGTTGGCGACGCGCGCAGTGGTCACGTTGGCCAGGCCCATGCCGGCGGCGTTGCCGTGCGTCTCTTCGGTCAGGTCGAGCACGGTGATGACGGCCACATCCACATTGCCAAAGGCTTCGGGCTGGCGCGGGATCATGAGCCGGCTGATGATGTTGGTGTCCATGCCCGTGCCGCTGATATTTTTGCCCAGGTCGCGCACCACCAGCACATCGATCTCGGGGAAGGGGAGGCTCGCCATGAGTGATTTGGCCTCTTCGAGCAGCTTTGCCTCGGGCTCCAGCCCCACCTTATCGGCGGTGAGACCGACGACCTTGGCGGTGCCGTCGTAGGCGTTCTCGATGGGGCAGACCGCGCCGACAAAGTTGGTGTTGGTCTCGTAGATGCGGGCGGCGGGCGCCAGGTACTTTTGGAAATTCGCCCCGCCCCCGGCGTGCATGATCGCCGCGCCATGTTGCTTGCCCCAGCCGATCAGGCACATCTTCGACGGGCCGCTCTCCAGGTGGCTGCGAAAGTCGGTGTGCGGCTTGATGCGGCTGACCAGCAGGCAGTGGTCCGCCGCGGCCGAATCGACGCCCTGGTAGAGGGTGGGGCCATCGGCGATCTGGCCGATCTCCTGGACATCCATCGTGGCGCGGATCTCGGCGCCCACACTGGCCTCGGTGACGCCCAGTTCGGCCAGCATGGTCTTTTGCCCCTCGGCGGTGGCGCCGCCGTGGCTGCCCATGGCCGGCACGACGTAGGGGTGCATGCCGGCCTCGCGCAAGCCGTCGACGACGCCTTTGACGATCTGCGGCAGGTTGGCGATGCCACGGCTGCCCGCGCCCACGGCCACGGTGGCGCCGGGCTTCATGCGCGCCAGCAGCCCTCCTTCATGGAGCGCCGCTTTCGCCGCCGCGTAGGGGTCTTTCACCTGCGGCGCATCGAAGACCTGCTTCACCGCCAAGAGCGACTTGGGCAGCTCCGCCGGGAAGTGAAGCTGTTGGATTTGTTCGAGTAGTTTCATAAGATCAGACCACCTTTCTCTCCTCTGAGAAACTGAGTCTTGATGGGCAACAGGTATTGTCGAATTGCAAGCCCTGAAAGGGCTGTTCAAACGCACTCAGGCTTTGCCACAGGCCCAAAAAATTACAGATGATGAAATAGCTACAGAAATCGCCGCGTACCGGTCCAATTTGCCATGAGAGTTGTCATCGACACAAACGATTCTTTCGGTGTCGATGTTCAAACGACTTGTGTGTGATGCGCTGAGTTGAAATGCTTGTCCCTCATCCGCTTCAAAAAGTCTATCGACGTCTTCATCTCGTCCATCCCATTCATCCCATCTTCGATGCTGACCCAACCATCATAGCCCACCCCGGCCAGGATCGAGAAGATCTGGTCGTAGTCATTCAACCCCTGGCCAATCACCCCGTGGCGCAGGTTGGGTGAGTAGCCCAACATCCCCTCGGCGCGCAGCTCCTCCAGCGTCGCCTTAGGGACGAGATAGCGGTCGCTGGCGTGCATGCTGACCACCCGATCCGCCACACAGCGGAGCAGGTCGATGGGGTCATCCCCGGCGACGATGGCATTGGAGGGGTCGTATTGTACGCCAAAGTGTGTCCGGTCGGGGATGGCGTCGAGCACGCGCAAAAAGAGTTCTTTCTTCTGGGCAAACTCGGGATAGCGCCAGAAGCCATCCTTGAAGTGATTCTCCAACCCCAACACAATGTCATATTCACGGGCCACGGGCAGCAACTGTTCGATGGCCTCGACCACCCATTGCAGGCCTTGCTCGACGCTCACCTGGGGGTAGCGCTGGCCGCTGAGCACGCGACAACAGGCGCGTGGCCCGCCCAGTCGCCGGGTGATGCGGATCATCTGCGCCTCGAAGTCAACGGCGCGCTTGCGGCCATCAGGATCGGGGTTGGTGAAGTCGGGCGAGCAGCAAAGCATGGGCATGGCGTACCCTGCATTGTGGATCGCCTCGCCCACGCTGTCAATGTAGCCGTCGTCCAGGCTGGTGAAGAAGCGCTCGTACATCTCCAGCCCTTCGGCGCCGAGCGGCTGCGCCATCTCGATCCACGCAAAGAGGGTCATCTTTTCGGGGATGATGTCGAG
>JAHDWG010000078.1:0-10380 GCA_023384495.1 Caldilineaceae bacterium | reverse complement strand
AAAACATTTGGGAAAGGCCGCGATCTTCATGAGCCAGATCCAACTTGTTTGCAGAAACGCCAGCGATTGGGTGATTGTGCGGTGGGCGGTGGGGCGCAAAAAACGCCGCGCCCCACCCAGTCATCCACCGCGCGAGCGTAGCACGGCCCGATCACTTTGTCAATTGCGTGTAAACCCAACCGCCAATCCACCACGCGGCCAACAGCCAGAGCAACACGATCACCCCGGCGGCGATCCAGTTGGCCGGGCGCCGCTCGCCTTCGAGCGCCTCTGCCAGCCTGCGACACTCATCCATCACACCTGGCGGGATCAGCCGCAAGGTGAGCCAGATCCCCAACGGCAGCAGGAGCAGGTCATCCAGATAACCCAGGATGGGGATGGGGTCGGGGATGAGGTCAAGTGGGCTAAAGGCATAGGCAACGACAAGCCCCGCCAATACTTTAGCATACCAGGGCGTACGCGGGTCGCGCCCAGCCAGATAGAGGGCGACCACCTCGCGTTTGAGGCGTTGGGCACTTTGAATCCAGCGCGAAAACACCATGCCCCCTAGACGCCGGCTTCGGCGCCAACAATGGCGGGCATGTTGCGCAACACATAATCCTCAACGCGCAACAAGTTGCCCTGTGCGTGACGGACGGTCTGCAACAGCCTGGTCATGGTGTCGACCTCTTCCACCTGCTCTGTGACAAACCACTGCAGAAAATTGTGGGTCGTGTGGTCATCTGCGGCCAGCGCAATCGAGACCAGATCGTTGATCTGGCCTGTGGTTTTTAGCTCCTGGTCGAGCGCGTATTGCACCGCAGCCTCCGCGTTGACAAAGTCATTCTGGACCGGTGGGGTCCCTGTGAGGGTCGGTTTGGCGCCGGTTTCGAGCAGAAAGTCAAAGATCTTCATGGCGTGCAGCCGCTCGTCCTCCGACTGGCGCAAAAAGAAGGCAGCCAGTTCGGGCAACCCCTGGTCATCAAAATAGGCGCTGATGACCAGATAGGCAAACATATTGGTAAATTCGTTGGTGGTCTGTGTGTTGAGCGCTTCGGCAACATTCGGTTTAATGATCATGGCTTGTCCCCTTGTGCGGTTTCGGAATGCGTTGATCCACTATATCACAGAAGAACCATCTTGACACAGCCGCCCCCTGAGTGCTATCGTGACGAGCCGGCTGCGCAGATCACAAATATGCCATCAATTGGACAATGTTTGCATGATGATTTGACTGCCATCCCCATACCCATCGATCCAGTGCAGAAGAGGAGACCCATTATGACCGAACGCCACATCCCGGCCCGCAGCGAGATCCCCGTTGAACAGACCTGGGACCTGGCCAGCATCTTCCCCGATGCCGCGGCGTGGGAGGCCGCCTATGCGGATGTCTTGGCCGCGTTGCCCGCGCTCAGGCGCTTTGCCGGGCAACTGGGGGAGGGCCCCTCCACGCTGGCCGCCTGGTTTGCGGAATCCAACGATCTGCTATGCGCGGCGCAGAAGGTGGCGATCTATGCCTATCTGGAATATGCCGGGGATACGGGGAATCAGGCGGCTGCCGCTCGTCGCGGGCGCGCCGACACGCTGGAGAGCGAAGTGTCCGCCGCGCTTGCCTTTGCCGAGCCGGAATTGATGGAGATTGGCTTTGATGCGCTGCGTCAGTGGCTCGACACAGAACCCGCGCTGCAGACCTATCGCCACTATTTCGAGCGGCTGGCGCACAATCAGCCACACATTCGCTCGGCAGAGGTCGAAGAGATGTTGGGGCAGGCGAGCGACACCTTTCAGACGGCGAACAACACCCATGCCATCCTCACCAATACCGACCTGCGCATATCACCGGCGCAGACAAAGGATGGCGACACGCTTACGGTGGGCCAGGGCAACATCACAGCACTGATCAGCCACCCCGACCGCACGGTTCGCCGCACGGCATGGGAGAACTACGCCGACGCCCATCTGTCCTACAAGAACACCATGGCCAACTGCCTCATCGCGGCGGTGAAGCAGAATGTCTTCCGCGCCCGCGTCCGCCGCTACGATTCGGCGCTCTCCGCCGCGTTGGCGCCGCACAATATTCCTAATTCGGTCTTCCACAACCTGATTGCCGCCTTTCGCACGCACTTGCCCACGTGGCATCGCTATTGGCGGCTCAAACGGCGCGCGCTCAGGCTCGACCCCATGCACGAGTATGACATCAAGGCCCCGCTGACCACCGCGCCGGTCCGCGTTTCCTATGCCCAGGCGGTAGAGATGGTGGCTGCGGGCATGGCCCCGCTGGGCGATGACTATGTCAATGTCATGCGCCGGGGCGCGCTGAAAGAACGCTGGGTGGACATTTACCCCAATCAGGGCAAGCGCGCCGGCGCCTTCTCCTATGGCAGCCCGGGCACGCATCCCTTTATCATGCTCAACTTCAACAACGACCTGGCCGGCATGAGCACACTGGCGCACGAGTTGGGTCACTCCATGCACTCCTATCTCACCTGGCAGAGCCAGCCCCTTGTCTACGCCCACTATTCGCTCTTTGTGGCCGAAGTGGCCTCCAATTTCAACCAGGCGCTCGTACGCGGCCATCTCTTGCAGACGGAGAATGACCGGGATTTTCAGATCACGCTGCTCGAAGAGGCGATGTTCAACTTTCACCGCTACTTCTTCGTGATGCCCACCCTGGCCCGTTTTGAACTCGCCATCCACGAACGGGTGGAGCAAGGACAACCGCTCAACGCCGACACCATGACCGAGCTCATGACCGATCTCTTTGCCGAGGGCTATGGCGATGAGGTGACCATGGACCGGGAGCGCATCGGCATTACCTGGGCGGAGTTCTCAACGCATCTCTACGCCAATTTCTATGTCTATCAATACGCCACCGGGATTGCCGGCGCCCACGCCTTGGCGGCCCACGTCTTGGCCGGCGAACCAGGCGCTGCCGAGCGCTACCTGGCGTTCCTGCGCGCGGGCGGGTCGTGCTACCCGCTGGAGGCGCTGCGGCGGGCCGGCGTCGACCTCACCACGCCCGAGCCGGTGGAAGCCGCCTTTGCCGTGCTGGCTGCCTACGTCGAGCGGCTGGAGCAGTTGGTGCTGTGAAACGGATCGACCGCCGGACCGTAGTGGGTGATGCATTGCTCGTTCATCTCATACCGAATCCTTCTGTTCAATTGGGGGATGCACTGCCGTTTCATCCTGGCGCATTCCGCAACGGAGCAACCAAATTTCGTACTGTCAGGAGCCAACCGTGATGACGTTCGATTTTGACCCGCGTTCGCCGGTCTTCCGGCGCAACCCATATCCCTATTACGATATGTTGCGCAGCCACGCGCCCATCTTTTTTTGGGAGCCGTGGGGCATCTTCTTTTTGACGCGCCATGAAGATTGCAACGAACTGCTGCGCGACCCCCGCCTGGGGCATGGCCTACAAGGCGAGCCGCCCGTCGACGAGGCAGCGCTCTATGAGATGCAGCTCAACTGGATGCTCTTTCAAAACCCACCCAATCACACCCGGCTGCGCGGGCTGGCCCACAAGGCCTTTACCCCGCGCATGGTGGAACAGATGCGCGAGGCCATCCAGTCGCTCACCGACCAGTTGCTCGACCGGGTGCAGGCAGCTGGGCAGATGGAGCTGATCGCGGACCTGGCCTATCCGCTGCCCGTCACCGTGATCGCCGAAATGTTAGGCATTCCCGAAGCCGACCGCGACCGCTTCCACGAGTGGTCCGACGCGCTGGCGCGTAGCCTGGATATGACCGACGACCCTGCCGTCTATCAGCGGGCGGCGGCGGCGGCGGCGGTCTTCACCGGCTATCTGCGCGAGCTGGCCAATCGCCGCCGCGTGGCGCCGGGCCCCGATCTGCTCAGCGCGCTGGTGCAGGTGGAGGAGGCGGGCGAGCAGCTTACCGAGGCCGAGCTCTATGCCACCTGTGCGCTGCTGCTGGTCGCCGGTCACGAGACCACCATCAACCTCATCGGCAACGGCGTGTTGGCCCTGCTTCGCCACCCCGAGCAGATGGCGCTGCTCCAGCGCAACCCTGCGCTGGTCAAATCCGCCGTAGAGGAATTGCTGCGCTTTGATAGCCCGGTGCAACTGACCAGCCGCTTTGTGCTCGAGGAGCTCACCTACCAGGGGCATACATTTCGACCAGGGCAATCGATCAGCTTCATGCTGGGCGCAGCCAACCACGACCCGGCGGTTTTTGCGCAACCGCAGACGCTCGATGTGACGCGGGTCAAGAATCCACACCTGGCCTTTGGCAGTGGCATCCACTACTGTCTGGGCGCGCCGCTGGCCCGGCTGGAGGGGCAGATCGCGGTCGAGACGTTGCTGCGCCGGATGCCCAATCTGCGCCTGGCGGTGGACGAGCCGGTCTATCGCGACAACTATGTGCTGCGCGGGCTGGAGGCGCTGCCGGTGACGTTTTGACGGCTCAAGCTGGGCGCGCCGACCGCCAGGTCGGTGTGCGGATGCCCACATTCCGCTTCACAATAGCTCCTGTGATATACTATCCCATAGCGATTGCGCCCGTTGTGTGTCAGGCTCAGGGAGTGAACCATGGAATGGAAAGAGCTGGTCGCCAACCCCAACTTGCAGGACTTACCCTACAAAATTGAAACGAACGAATGGGGTCAAATCGTTATGACGCCAACGAGGGCCAGGCATGGGTCATTACAATCCAGGATCGTCCGCTTACTAGACGAATTCATATCGACACCGGGTGAGGTTGTCGTCGAATGCGCAATACAGACGACCAGCGGCACCAAGGTGGCGGATGTGGCCTGGTTCTCGGCCGCGCGGTGGGAGACGGTCAAAGACGAGTACGATGTCTCCATCGCGCCCGAAATCTGTGTCGAGGTGCTCTCACCGGGCAACAGCGGCGGCGAGATGCGCAGCAAACGCCTGCTCTACTTCGCCGCCGGCGCGCAGGAGGTCTGGGTCTGTGATAACGATGGGTGCATGCGCTTTTTTGGACCAACGGGAGAACTGGAGCATTCGGCGTTGGCGCCTGATTTCCCGCACAAGATTGGCTGAGTGATGCCGCCCGGCTTTCCCGCCCGCATGGTATTCTCACAGTACGCAAGCCTCGACAGAGCGGCCGCGGGTGAGCACTGTCACAACCACTGAACGCCCACCTGGCGCTGCGCACCGTGGGCCATTTTTAATGCAACAGGAGTCACCCGTTGACGACGATTGCCGATATTCGTTCGATTGACCAGGTCCAACAGGCGCTGGCCGACCATCACTACATCAGCGACCGCAGCCTGGCCACCGCCATCTTTCTGGCGCTCAAGCTTCAGCGCCCCCTCTTTTTGGAGGGCGAAGCCGGCGTGGGCAAGACCGAAGTGGCCAAGGTGCTGGCCCATCTGCTCGACCGGCCGCTGCTCCGCCTCCAGTGCTACGAAGGGCTGGATATTAGCACTGCCGTCTACGAGTGGAACTACACGCAGCAGATGTTGCAGATCCGCCTCCTCGAAGCCGCCGGCGGGGTGCAGGTGGATGCGGCCCGCCGCGAGCTTTTTAGCCCTGAGTTTCTGCTCAAACGCCCGCTGCTCCAGGCGCTGGACCAGAGCAACGGCGCGCCGCCCGTGCTGCTCATCGACGAGCTGGATCGCGCCGACGAGGAGTTCGAGGCCTTTTTGCTCGAAGTGCTCTCCGATTTTCAGATCACCATCCCCGAACTGGGCGTGATCAAGGCGCAGACCCCGCCGGTGGTCATCATTACCTCCAACCGGACGCGCGAGATCCACGATGCGCTCAAGCGACGTTGCCTCTATCATTGGATCGATTACCCGTCGTTCGAGAAGGAATATGGCATTGTGCTGGCCAAAGCGCCCCACGCGCCCGAACGGCTGGCGCGTCAGGTGGTGGCCTTTGTGCAGGAGCTGCGGCGCGAGGACCTCTTCAAGCTGCCCGGCGTGGCCGAACCGCTCGACTGGATCACCGCGCTGGTGGCGCTCGACCAGGAAACGCTCACCGAGGCGGTGGTCAACGATACGCTGGGCGCACTGCTCAAATACCGAGACGATATTCAATATGTGCAGCGCGCCGCGCTCAAATCGATCCTCGAACGGGTGGCCGTCGCGTAGATTCTAACTCATGTGACAGTCACACTGGAGATGACTGTCACATTAACAATCTGTTTTCACGGGAACGCTATGTCCAATCCACCAGATACCCCCCCCACTCGCGACGCCGCGCTGACCCTGCGCGAGATCACGACGGAGACGCTGCGCACGATCCTCAACCTCGCGGTGGCCGATGACCAAAAGCACTTTGTCGCGCCCAATGCGGTCTCGGTGGCCGAGGCCTATTTTGCGCGGGAGCACGCCTGGTTCCGCGCCATCTACGCCGATGAGACGCCGGTGGGCTTTCTCATGCTCTATGACGACCCCGAAAAGGCGGTCTATTACCTCTGGCGCTTTATGATCGACGCCCGCTACCAGGGCCTGGGCTATGGCCGGCGCGCCATCCAACTGCTCATCGATCATGTGAAGGGACGGCCCAACGCCCACGAGCTCAAGCTGAGCTGTGTGCCCGGCGAGCACAGCCCCGGCGCCTTCTACGAGCGGTTAGGCTTTGTCTTCACCGGCGAAGAAGAGGAGGGCGAATTGGTGATGAGACTGTCGCTATGAGTCAGGGCCATCTGCTGCGCAACTGGGTGCAGTTTGGGCGCATGTTGCGCGCGCTCGGCGTGGAGATCCGCCCCACGCAACTGGTGGACCTGGCCGAGAGCCTGCGTCACGTCGAGCTGCACCGCCGCGAGGATGTGAAGAATGCGGCCCGCGCCATCCTCATCAACCGCTACGAGCATTTGCCCCTCTTTGAGCGCGCCTTTGACCTCTTCTGGCAGCCGCACGCCCACGACGCGCTGCGTGATCTCGACCTCTCCATGCTGCAGCGCAGGCGGCGGCAACGGCAGATCTTGCGCCCTATCGACGAGCGCCCGGCGCTTGACGGGGCCGGCGATGGTGAGCCGCCCGAAGCGCCGCAGGTGGAGAAGATCCTCACCTACAGCGACCAAGAGGTGCTGCGCCAGAAGGACTTTGCCGCGCTCGATGAGGCCGAGCTTGCCGAGGTGCGCCGACTCATGGCGCGCATCCCGTGGCGCCTGACGCCCCGCCGCACCCGCCGCATGACCCCCACCCGCCGCGGCGAGCAGGTCGACCTGCGGCGCACCTTGCGTCGCAGCCTGCGCCACGGCGGCGAGCCGCTGCACCTGGCCCAGAAAACGCGCAAACTCAAACGGCGCCCAGTCGTGCTCCTCTGCGACATCAGCGGCTCTATGGAGCGCTATGCGCGGGTGCTGCTCCAATTTGTCTACGCCGTCGCCCACCGGCTCGACCGGGTGGAGGTGTTTGTCTTTAGCACGCGGCTCACCCGCATCACCCGCCAGTTGCAGACGCGCAACGTGGACCGGGCGCTCGACGATGCGGCCGCCGCCATCCACGACTGGGCGGGCGGCACACGCATTGGCGAGGCGGTCAAACAGTTCAACTACCAGTGGGCGCGGCGGGTATTGGGGCAAGGGGCGGTCGCGCTCATCATCAGCGACGGCTGGGACCGGGGCGACATCGACCTGCTAGCCCGCGAGATGGACCGGTTGCACCGCAGTTGCCACCGTCTGATCTGGCTTAACCCGCTGCTGGGCGGGGCCGACTACGAGCCGCTGGTGCGCGGCATCCAGGCCGCCCTGCCCCACATCGACGACTTCTTGCCCGTCCACAACCTGGCCAGCCTGGAACAACTGGTCGCCGTGCTGGGGAAGGAGCTGGGGGGGTAGCGGCGCTGTCAGCGGATTCGGAGCGCGGATTGAGCGGATGGCGGCCCACACAATCCGTTCCCACACCAACACACCGGAACGGATTGCTCGATCCATCATCCGCTCAATCGGCTCCACAGATCCGCTGACAGTTGCGCGGGGCTGTCAACGGATTTTGGGAACGGATTGAACGGATGGCGGCCCACACAATCCGTTCCCACGCCAACACGCCGAAACGGATTGCTCACCGCACATATCTGCTGACAGCCCCGCGCAACTGTCAACGGATTCGGAGAACGGATTGCACGGATAGCGCACAATACAATCCGTTCCCAGCTTCAACACGCTGGAACGGATGGCGCTCCACACATCCGCTCAATCGGCTTCACAAATCCGCTGACAGCCTCACCAACCCGAGGAGACTACCACCCGGAAGCCCAACTTGCTATGACGAAAATGTGGGGGGGCATTGTAGCGGATGGCGGCGCGCACGGAGTGGTCGTCGTCAGCACCCGCCCCCCCACGGGCCACGCGATATTCGCCTCTGGCCGGCCCCGGCGGGTTCCGCGCCGGTGAAACCACATAATATCCTGATCCATACCAGTCCCCAACCCACTCCCGGACGTTGCCCGCCATATCCAGTGCGCCATAGGGGCTGGCTCCGTCCGGGTAATTGCCCACCGGCGCGGTCAGGGCATACCCGTCATCAACCGATGGATCTTTCAAGTCTGATCCACAATTGACATCACAGAAGTTGAGCCGCGTCCCGTCGAACACATCTCCCCACGGGTAGATGCGCCCATCATCCCCGCGCGCAGCGCGCTCCCACTCGGTCTCGGTGGGCAGGCGCACGGCCAACCCCGTCTCGCGCGCCAGCCAGGTTGCGTAAGCCGTAGCCTCATACCAGCTCAGCCCAACCACTGGGTGGTCGGGCTGATTCCAATTGCCATCATTCCAAGAGCTTGGCTCCAGAATATTCTCTGTGTTACGCCACCGCCACCCCTCAGACGTCCAGAGCCTCTCGTCGTCGTAGCCGCCGGCCCACACAAATTGGCGATACTGCGCATTGGTCACCTCGGTCTGGCCGATCCAGAAGGCGTCCAGCGTCACCTCATGCGCCGGGTGTTCATTATCTTCACCCACCCCCGGCGGGCTGCCCATGGTAAAGGTTCCAGCGGGCACATACACAAAGGCGAATATCACGTCCGCTACGCCAACTGTCCTGCGCTCGCCGGGCGCGGGGGTGGGTGTGGCCGTCATCCTCGGCGTATGGGTCGCCGTGGGCTGCGGCGTGCGGGTGTGGGTTGGGGTATGGGTGGCCGTTGCCGTGCCGGTGAGGGTCGGCATTGCCGTCGGCGTTTCAGTAGGTGTGGTTGTATGCGTTGATGTGGGCGTCCATGTGGTGGCTTCAGCTATAGCGGTGATAGGCTCACTTATAGAGGCCACCACCCGGAAGCCTACAACATGAACTCGGCCTTGTGGATACCGACCACTGCGGGTGGCTGCCCTCACGTACCGAGCACTGTGAAACCAAGAGCCTCCACGCACCACGCGAACGTCCCCACTGGCTGGCCCGGTTGGGTTATACGCTGACGCTTTTGAATAATGCTCCTCATCATACCAATCGGCAACCCACTCCCACACGTTTCCCGCCATGTCCAGGGCCCCGTACGGGCTTGCGCCAGCCGCGTAACTAGCAACCGGCGCGACGTGGGTATAGCCATCATCAATAGTCTCATCATTCCAGCCATTTTCACATTTTGCATCGCAATAATTGAGTCGAGCACCATCAAGCGTATTGCCCCACGGGTAGATGCGCCGATCATCCCCGCGCGCAGCGCGCTCCCACTCCGCCTCGGTTGGAAGTCGCACGGCCAACGCCGTCGCACGCGCCAGCCAGGCGGCATATGCCATAGCCTCATACCAGCTTACCCCCACCACCGGGTGGTCGGGCTTATTCCATTCGCTCTCATTCCAAAAACGAGGTCGCTCTATGTTGCTTGCACTGCGCCATCGCCACCCCTCAGGCGTCCAGAGCGTCTCGTCGGCATAGCCACCGGCCTCGACAAAGAAACCATATTGCGCATTGGTCACCTCCGTCTGGCCCAGCCAGAAGGTGTCCAAAGTCACCTCACGCGACGGGCGCTCATTGTCAAAACCCATGTTAGGCGAGCTGCCCATGACAAAAGTTCCCGCCGGCACATGGACAAAGTGCATCCCAAACTGTTCGACCAGCGGCAGGAGCTCCGGCGCGGCGGCCGCCATCGTCGCGCTCGCCTGCGCCGCCATCGCCGTTGCCGTGGCTTGCGCGTGCGGCGCTATGGCGGTCAAGGTGGCATGCGATTCTGCCTGGCCCGCAATCGCTGTTGCTGTCTCGTTCACTATCGATGTAAAGGTCGGCGTCGGCGTTTCGGTATCGGCCTGCGCCACAGCCGGCGCGGCAGCTGGTGCGTCGGGCGTGGCGGTGGCGGCTGGAAGGGGAGTACGTGTGGGGGGAGGAGGCGCCGCAGGTGAGCCAGCCCAGTCACGCAGCGCGGGCAGCCCGGCCCAGAGCGCGGCGATCGCCATCAGCGCCGCCAGCACGCCCAGGGCCGGCCAACTGCGCCATGGCCGTGGCTGCGTGGGCGCCGTTGGCCCCCGTGCGTCT
>JAHDWG010000669.1 GCA_023384495.1 Caldilineaceae bacterium | reverse complement strand
GGCCATACCTGGTCAGGCACGGCGCACAACAGCACCAGCAGTCGAGCCGGCGCTCGTGCGCAGTGGGCGAGTATAGGTGGCTCTCTGCCAACCACTGGGTGGTCGCTGATGTTCTGGATCTACTCAGACGCCGCCTACGGACTGGTGGACAACCAATATGTTTTGGAACTCAGTGGCGACGGCAACAACCGTATTCGGATCTACCAGCACACAATCAATCCTGGTGTTCTGCGTCTCGCCTATTCTGCGGACAGCAACACACAGTTTTCCACCTTTGCCGGCATCAACACAATGTTGCCAGGTCAGTGGCACCATGTTGTCTTGAGCTACGATGGCGCGAATCTACAGAGTTATCTGGACGGGGTGCTAGTTCAAACGTTGGCTCGGTCTCCATTCGTTGTTCCTGCATCACAACTATCAATTGGGGCGCTGGTTGATTCTGACACCAATCATACACCAACGGTTTTGATAGATGATCTAGTGATTCTCGAACGAGCTATCCCCGCCGATGAGGGTCGGGCTGTCTACGAATCTGATGCGCCGACCTTTGCCGAGTCCAGCACATTCCAGTTCCGGGTGGGCAACGGTCTGGTCTGGGGGGATAACGAAGGATTGTTTGCTCGTGACGAGGACGGTACAGCCGTCCTCGCAGTCGTCGGGGTAGATAGCAAATCGTGGGGTGGCATCACGCTCGACAAGGGCGACGTGATGATCGGCAACTCCACATCGGGCTATTTGCAGTTTGACCGCAGCGCACAGAGCGTATCCCTCGTCAACGCCAATCTCGCCCTCTTTGATGGCGCCACCAAATTTGTGGAGACCGATCCAGTTAATGGGATCGGAATTCAAACCTATACCCTGCAAGACATCAACGTGAACTTTACCCGCGCGATCTCGTGGTGGAGCAACCTGGACAGCAAAAGCGGACTGCCGGATGTGCGATTGTACGGCCTGCGCTTTAATAATGATGTAACCGCCGGCCTTCAGGCGTTTGGCGACAACGTGAGTGGGCGCCAGGCGACCATCCTCATGTACGCTACCACCAGAGACGCATCGAAAACGGCAGGTTTGTCTCTGAATGTGACTCATTCCGGGTCAAGCGTGGCCTCTATCAGTGCAGACCAGGTGAGCTTAAGCGCCGGATCGTCAGCCTTGTCTGTCGCCGCCGCCGGCATCTTTGGAACACACATC
This sequence comes from Caldilineaceae bacterium, assembly GCA_023384495.1. Taxonomy (GTDB): domain Bacteria; phylum Chloroflexota; class Anaerolineae; order Caldilineales; family Caldilineaceae; genus CFX5. Next base: position 1,331 of record JAHDWG010000669.1, on the reverse strand, counting down.
ACCCAGACATCAACAACCGCAGCAAGGCCCGCCCTGTCGCTTTCACAGGCCGACCTGAGCGAAGAATTCATCCGCTTCAACGGCACGATCTCTGCCGGCAATCCAATCAATACGACCGCTTTGGGGTCCTACTATGGCCGGGTGCGAGTGTCAGTGAACGGCACCTTCCGTTGGCTTGCGCTCTACAACTGAGGTATACTTATGCCTTAACGTGTGCTGACTATTCAGGGAGGGCGATATGATCCAGCGAGGGCGAAAAGTAATTGTGATTGCACTGGTAACAGTTTTTATGGTCTTTGGTTTCGGGATGGCCCTGGGTCAAGCTAGGGCGACCCATTTGCCCATCGTCTATGGGGAGTCACCTGGCGCCACCATCCCGCCGGTTGAGTCCAACCAGGTGACATTCCCGTATTCCATAACCTACCATACCGTCTACACGCCGGCGGCAGGGGCCACCTATATTCTGGGCGAAATCACAAACAACCACCCAACCCAGAATATAGGATTTATTCGTATCCATGCTACCTTTCGGGATGAGGGCGGGGTGGTGGTCGAGCAAGATTGGACCTACGCCATGAGTTGGCGGGTGGCGGCCCGTGGTGGCACCACACCGTTCCGGCTCATCTTTCGCAATCTGCCGGCTTGGTCCACCTATGAGTTGGCCTTGAGCCGGGATGAGCATCCAACCCGCCCGCCCTATCCCTTCCGGGTGGATGTCGCCGAAACGTACTTTGATGAGGACGGTTTCCATGTGCGCGGCTCAGTGACCAACCCGACCGTGGAAGCGCTACGCTTCGCCAAAGTCTTTGTCGTGATGCGAGACGCCAGCGGTGAGATGATCGGGGCCTGGTACGGTTACACCAGCCCTACGCTGCTTCAGCCCAGCCAAACCGGCGCCTTTGACGTTGCTGTCGATACGTGGAAGGGCCAGCCGGACCAGAATGTGATCTCTTCGTACGAGGTCTGGTCACACTACGACTAGAATTCTTATCATAAATCCATAGTTTGCGCCCAGTGCGCCGGCGGGGAACCTCCCTGCCGGCGCTTTTTATTTGTAAAGGACCCATCCATGAACGTAACCATTCGCAACCGCGACATTTGGAGCACCCGACCAGGACAGCAAACACCGATGCTGGCCGCCTTCGACGAACTGAGCCGGCTCCAGGTAGGCCGGCTGGCCAGCCTCAAGATGCGCCGGATCGCCCGCGTCATCCAGCAGCAGGCAGAAGACATCGAGTCTGAGCGTCAACGTATTCTGGAGACGTTCGGGGAACGAGACAAAGAGGGCAACCTGCTTGAGGACGAAGATGGGCCGAAGGTAAAGCAGGAGG
>JAHDWG010000668.1 GCA_023384495.1 Caldilineaceae bacterium | reverse complement strand
GAGGGTGCTGTTGACCACGTATACTGTACTATTGCTGAAGATGCCACCGCCCAGACCAACGGCGCCGGTCGTGCGGTTGCCGTGGAGGGTGCTGTGGATCAGATTCAGGGCGCCGCCATCCACGTTGGTGATCCCGCCACCCCAGTTGGCGGTGGTGTTGCTGAGGATATTGCTGTGGCTGACCGTCAGCGCCCCAAGGTTGAGGATACCCCCACCCCCGTCGGCATCTGGGCCGGCGCCGCGGGTGATGGTGATCGCCTGCATGGTGACGATGGTGTGGGGCCGGATGGTAAAGGGACGCACACCGGGGATGTTTTGCCCATCCACGGTGTGGCCGGCCCCTTCCATATGTAGGCTGATCGCCGGGTCGGCGTTGTCGATGGCCGGGGTCGAAGCGCCGAGCGCGATGTCATCGCTCAAGGTGATCACATATTCACCGGGCGCGTTCTGCTCGTTGAAGCAGAGGATGGCGTCGTCCAGTTCGGCGCTGTCGGCGACGCTGCGCGGGAAGGGCAGACAGCTAACGCTGGCTTCCACCGCACCGATATCCACCGCGCTGCCGCGGATGCGCGGGAAACCCAGTCCGCGCTGGTCGGTGGTCAGCGGCTGGCCCAGGGCGTCGAGGGCGGCAGTGCTGTCTCCAGCATCAATCGCCGGGCTGCCGTCGAGCAGGGCATGAGTGAGGGTGGGGCCGCCGTTGTCTTGCAGCGGGCCAAGGTTGGGGTCGCCGGTCAGGTTGCTGGTCTTGGGCCCGGTCACGCAGCCCAGGCCACTTTCAATCAGCGAATGGCTGGCCTCGAGGCTGCCTATGAGCGCCACGCAATCGCCCCCGATGTTGTTGGCGATGATCGTGTTGCGCATGGTCGAAACCTCGCCAATAGAAGCGAGGAGGAAAATGCCACCGCCCGTGTCGGCGCGGTTGTTGCTGATAGTGCTGTTGGTCAGCGTAATAATGCTCTCGCGGCCATAAATGCCGCCGCCATCGTACCCCTCGGCAGCACGATTGCCGCTGACGGTGCTGTTGGTCAGGATCAGGGCGCCATTCTGCGAGTTAATGCCGCCACCCCATCCGAATGTGGTGGTGTTGCCGCTGACGGTGCTGTTGTTCAGCGTCACGACGCCGCCATTGCTGAAAATGCCGCCGCCGGCCGCAGCGGTGTTGCCGCTGACGGTGCTGCTGTTTAGTGTCGTTGTGCCCCGGCTGAAAATGCCGCCGCCGAACTCAAACTGCGAGCCGTTGCCGCTGACGGTGCTGTTGTTCAGCGTCACGACGCCGCCATTGTTGAAAATGCCGCCGCCCCGTACTTGGGCGCCGCCGCTGATGGTTGTGTCGTTGAGCGTGAGGTCGCCCGTACTGGCAACCTCAATGATGCGATAGTTGCCCGTGCCGCGGCGGATGGTGGCGTTGTTGCCCTGTATGGTGATGGCGCTGGTAATGATCGGCAGACCATTTGACCCTTCCTGCCGACCGGTCAGGCTGTAGACGCCGCCGGCCAGGGTGATGACATCCGCCTCGCTGCCGGGGTCGCAGTCGGCATAGGTGGCGGTGTCGTTGTTGGCGTTGACAATGGCCTCGATCAGCGAGCAGAGCCCGTCGCCATCGTTGATGGCGGGGATATCGGTGGTGACGGTGATGTCGGCGGCGTAAACGGCCGGCGCGCCGTTGAGCGCCAGGGCCAGCGCCACACCGGCCAGCGATGCGCCCAGCTTGCGCTGCCAGCGCCGCCGCATCCAACGCGGCAGCCAGCGCAGCGCCTGATAGAGGTGGGTGAAGCGTTCGAGCAGCACCCGGCCCTGTCGCAGCAGCCAAGGCGCCAGTCGCGGGCTTCTCGCCATCTGCTCTTGGAGCGCCTGCGCAAAGGCCTGGGTCAGCTCGTCCGGGGCTTGTTGATTCGACTGCATTTTGTCCGTCTCCTTTGAAAAATAGATAAGTGACAAGTCAATGTCATTAAGTTAAGACCAACATTACTCAATGTAGGTGCGGTTTCTTACCGCACGGTCTTGGGTCGCCAGCAATGTGCGGTAAGAAAACGCACCTACAAATCCTTTGCTTAATGACATTGAGTGACAAGTGACCAACGGCAAACTCACACCCACTCCGCCAGGGGCGTCTCGGCCAGCGCTGCGTCAGGCAGCACGTAGGATTGGGCGACTCGCTCATCCTCCCACTCCAATAGCTCGGGGAAGCGAGTGTTGTGCAGCACCTGCACGGCGAAGATCTCCTGCACGCCGCTCTCGAAGCGCAAAAAGCCCAGCGTCTGGCCGCTTTCAATATGCACCACCCAGACGCCACAGGTGCGCTCCTCGCCCAGCCGCTCGATCAGCGGTAACCCACTAAAGGTGGCGCTATCCCGCACTTGCGAGAGGCCGATAAAGGCGAGCGGGCCGTAGAAGTCGAGGCCGCGGGTGAAGCCGGGAAGCTGCGCAATGGTCAATAGTGAATTGTGAATTGTGAATTGTGAACGGCACGCCGCCTCCAGGTCAACACGGGCGAGGCTGCCCTGGCCGGATTCGAGCAGGTAGAG
>JAHDWG010000667.1 GCA_023384495.1 Caldilineaceae bacterium | reverse complement strand
TACTTGCGTTTTTACCGCGATCGCAGACGCTGCGGAGGACGCAAGTTCATAACACGCTCTAGAAACGCCAAACCCTGTGCGTTCATGATTGACGGCCTCTTTCAGTCCAGTTCGCGGAAGCGGAACACGCGCAGTTGAATCAGCGTGAGCGCGAAGACGACCAAGAACAGGGCTACGCCGATGCTGGTTGCGTAACTGATGTCAATCAGTTCAATACCCTGGTAGTAAATGTATGTCACGACGGTTTCGGCGCTGTGCAGGGGGCCGCCGCGTGGAGTCATCACCCACACCTGGTCGAACACCTGGAACGACCCGATGATGGTAATGATCAGCACGAACGTCCAGGTTGGCCGCAGCAGGAGCATGGTTACGTGCCGAGCGCTGTCAGCGGTTCGCTCCATCGACCTTCGCGGCCTCGTAGAATGTATCAGGGATGCCTTGCAGGCCCGCCAGCAAAATGAGATGCGCGACATGGTGACGTTAGAGGGAAAGCCGCGGGTTGTGGCGCGCCCGCACAGCGACTGGCAGTTATTCGAAGCGCGGCGCGAGATTTATGGTGGCATCTTCGATTGGCATACCATCGAGGGACCGGCATTGCGAATTCATGCGGCCGTTACTATTGCTTTTACAGCGGCGGGGCGTGGCATAGCAGCACCTATGGCGTTTCGTATGTCGTCGCAGAGCATCCCCTGGGACCTTACCGCCGCCCGGTGAACGAGGCGCCGCTGCTCAAATCGATACCCGGCAAGATCATCGGACCGGGACACAACTCGTTCGTGGTTGGGCCGGACGGTTGCGAGTTCATTGTGTATCACGCTTGGCCGCCGGACATGTCAGCGCGGCTAATGCGGATCGACCGGCTGAGCTGGCATGGCGCCGAGCCGGTGCTTCACGGGCCAACCATTACGCCGCAGAGTATCAATTGGGCAACAACATAATACGTCTCGCGTATGCTCAGAAGCGGATTGTCCGGCGGAAGAACAATCTGCTTACTGGATGTGCCTCCGCCGGATCCGCACATGTATCTCTCATGCACTCGGAGCGTTCCCGACTCTTGGCAGGTTGTTGGCGCCGGATTGGCTCGGGAAGCTCTGCGCATTTGTGTCACGTTCAGGCCAGTCCCGAAGAACGCAGAACGCGCAGCTCTTTCGTCACAAGGTATGCCTCGCACGCGGGGATAGAATCGATAAGCGCCAGCCCGCGATCTGGTTCCATGACCATCAACGCAGTCGCGAGCGCATCGGCTTCTATACCGCTCTTCGCCAAAACCGTCGCGCTGGCAAGCTCAGGAGACGAAACGCCGGTTCTCGGATCGAGGATATGATGCACCGCCAGCGTATCCGAATACGGCTGCATGTAGTCGCCGGATGTAGCCGCAGCTTGCTCCGTCACGCCAAAGGTAAGCAGTAGCTCGGCATTGTCACCGCGTGGTGATTGCAGCCCGATGCGCCAGGGAGCGCCCTGCGCCTTCACTCCTGACGCTAAGAGATCGCCCCCAGCCTCAACAAGCACATTGTGATACCCATACTGGCGTAGGATGCGCGTCCCTTCATCGACGATATAGCCTTTCGCGATGCCATCGAGCGTGATGCTCATACCAGGCTGCGAGAACATCACGACGCCATCCTGAATCGTTACGTTCTGGTAGCCGACGCGCGTCAGCGCTGACGTGATTCTTTCCTTCGAGGGCAAGCCCTGGCCTGCGCTTACGCTGTTCTGGTATAGGTCTACCAGGGGCTTGATGGTGATATCAAAGGCCCCGCCCGTGAGCGCCGAGATTCGCGCCGCTTCTCGCAGGACGGTCACTAGGTGCGGATTTGCTGCTTCAAGAACGCCAGCGCGGTTGAGGCGTGAAAGCTGGCTGGTGGGCTGATAGCGGCTCAGAACTGACTCCAGAGCGGACATATGGTCGAGACATGCGCCGATAGCCAACTGCCCAGCATGGCGATCAGGCGTCGAAAGTGTAAGGTTAACCACGGTCCCCATTAACAGCCGCGTTTCGGTGACAGTGTGAAGCGAGGCCGCTGTTCGCTCGTTTTTACCCAATGCTAGCGCCGCTAGCCCCGCGACACTCGTGGCCCCAACGATGCGGAGGAAATCACGGCGAGTGACAACTCGTTGTGGTCTCATAATTTCCCCCTAATTTCCACCCGACCCAGAAGCACCGGGATCATCTGAGCGCCCTGGGCCAGACGGATACAGTGTGGCTAGCGGATCATCTGGCAAGACGTACCCATCCCTTGACGTCTCAGATTGGTCGAGTGTGTCGGTTAGATTTGCGCCCAATTGCATCACCAACAGGGAAACCGACACAATTACAAAGGCCAGGATAACCACTTCTATGAAGCGGTCTTTGTTTTTGGAAGGGCTTTTTCCCATAGCTCTCTTGTCCACTGACGCATGATGCGAATGAATTCAACGATCGGGTGGATTGGGCACAGATAGGTACACCACGGACGCTTGACAAATAGCGCGACGATGAGCACGAGCGCCAATACCACTATTTGAAACGTGGCTCCGAAGAAGC
>JAHDWG010000666.1 GCA_023384495.1 Caldilineaceae bacterium | reverse complement strand
AGTGACGCCACAGAATCGCGTGGAGGGGGTGACAGCGTGCGATGCACTGGCTAGCATCACTCTTGTATCACTACTTGGCGTTGACGTCTTGGCGTTGAACCAAATCTGAAAAGATCGCAGTGAAAGACTTTCCACCATGAAACAAGTGCTTATCCGCCGCGGCCGGGCCGTGGTTGAAACCGTGCCGGCCCCGCTGATCGAACCCGGCCATGTGCTGGTCGAGGTGGCCTATTCGCTGATCAGCACCGGCACCGAGCTGAGCGGGGTGCAGCAATCGGGCAAACCGCTTGCCCAGCGGGCGCTGGAACAGCCCGACAAGGTGTTGCTGGTCTGGAACCATCTGCGCGAGCGTGGCATCCAAAAGACAATCGCCAAGGTGCGTGGCCAGCTTGAGGCGGGCGCGCCCACCGGCTACTCGTGTTCCGGTGTGGTGATCCAGGTGGGGGAGGGCGTCACCGACCTGCACGTAGGGGATCGCGTGGCGTGCGCCGGGGCCGGCATCGCCAACCACGCCGAATTGGTGGTGGCCCCCCGCAACCTGGTTGCGCCCGTCCCCGCGCGCTGCTCCCTGCGCGACGCCGCCTCGATGACGCTGGGGGCCATCGCCCTGCAGGGCGTCCGCCGCGCCGACCCGCGCCTGGGCGAGATTGTGGCCGTGATCGGGCTGGGGCTGCTCGGCCAGTTGACGGTGCAACTGCTCAAGGCCGCCGGTTGCCGTGTGATCGGGTTTGACCTGCGCGTGGGGCTGGCGCGCGACCACGGCGCCGACCACGCCTTTGTCTCTGCACAGATCGACGCCCCCAAAGAAGTCCAACTGCTCACCGGTGGGCATGGCGTCGATGCGGTCATCATCACCGCCGCCACCCAGAGCGACGCCATCGTTCAGCAGGCCATGGAACTAGCCCGCAAAAAGGGGCGGGTCGTCGTGGTCGGCGCGGTGGGGTTGGGGCTGAAGCGTTCGCCCTTTTATGAGAAAGAGTTGGATTTTCTCATCTCCAGTTCGTATGGGCCGGGGCGCTACGACGGCCACTACGAACAAGAGGGCGTCGATTACCCCTATGCCTATGTGCGGTGGACCGAAAACCGCAACATGGCCGAATATCTGCGGCTGGTGGGCGAGGGCAAGCTCCGGCTCGACGCCATCCTCGAACAGGAATATCCGCTCGAACAGGCCACACAGGCATACCAGGCCCTGCAAACCGCCGAGGTCAAGCCGCTGGCCGTGCTGTTGCGCTACCCACAGGATGGCGACGCCGCGCAGGCCGAGAAATTGGCCACGCGGGTTGTGCTCAAATCCCGCCCTGTCACTGGCAAGATTCGCCTGGCGCTGGTGGGGGCGGGCAGCTTTGCCCGCGGCGTCCACCTGCCCAATCTCCAGAAACTGAGCGGCCTCTATCATCTGCGGGCGGTGGTGAGCAGCACGGGCAGCAACGCCAAGGCAACAGCCACCCAGTTCAGCGCCGATTACGCCACCAGCCGCTACGAAGACGCGCTCGACGACCCCGAGGTGGACGCCGTGCTCATCGCCACACGCCATCACCTTCACGCGGCGCAGGCGCAGGCTGCAATCAAGGCCGGCAAGGCTGTGTTTTTAGAGAAGCCGTTGGCGCTCACCCAGGCTGAGCTGGACAAATTGGTCGCTGCGCTGGAACAACGCGAGACCCCGCTGATGGTGGGCTTCAACCGGCGTTTCTCGCCGGCGGCGCAGCGGCTGCATCGCGCCCTCGCCGGGCGACAACACCCGCTGATGATGCTCTATCGGGTCAACGCCGGCTTTCTGCCGCCCGACCACTGGACGCACGGCCCCGAAGGCGGTGGGCGGCTCATCGGCGAGGCCTGCCATATGGTGGACCTGTGCCAGTTTCTCGTCAACGGCCCGCCGCCGGTGGAGGTGACGGCGACGCCCATCGCGCCGCGCGCAGCGCCCCTGAGCGGCGCCGACAATGTGAGCATCACGGTGCAGTATAGGGATGGGTCGGTGGCGACCATCCTCTATACGGCGCTCGGCGCGGCCAGCTTTGGCAAAGAGTATCTGGAACTCTTCTGCGACCACAAAACCTTTGTGCTCGATGACTACAAGAGCCTGCGCGGCCACGGTGTTGCCGGCGTCGATTGGAGCGCCCCCGTGGCCGACAAGGGACACCTGGCGGAACTGGAGGCGTTTGCCCGCCACGTGCGCGGCGAGACCCCGGCGCCGATCCCCTTGGCCGAGCTGGTGGCCACCACAGAGGTCACCCTTCAGGTGGCGGCGGCAATCACGGGCCTTCCGCCCGCTTGACAGCGCGTGATAAAATGAGAGCGGTGGGCGCCCACCAGACCCGCCACCAGACCCGTTTGAAAAGGGCGGCGTAAAGCAGGAACACGGAGGGCACAGAGGAGAAGTCGAGCACACAGAGGGTTTTGCCCCAGAATGAGCCATCGCATTTCTCTTCGCGCCGTCTCTGCGGTCTGGTATGATGGATAGACAGCGCAGTTTTTACGCAGTGAGTTCTATGAGGTGACAGTCACCTTGCAAAATCAGCTTGCAAAATCAG
>JAHDWG010000077.1 GCA_023384495.1 Caldilineaceae bacterium | reverse complement strand
CCGAGCCAGAGTCGCTGCGCCCGCGGCTCAAGCTCACGCCCGGTGGGGCGCCGGCGGTCATCCTTTTCACGCGGCGGGGTGACCAGCGGATCATGTTGATCGCCGAGCGGGAAAGGCCGGGTTGACGGGGCGGCAAGGCGAAGGATGATTTGGCTGGTTGGGCTATCTGGTGTGACAATGACGCATGGATGGACACCCTATACTCAGCTCTGTTTGAAAACGCGAGTTTCTTTGCAGCATTCGCCGAATCCCAATGCGCGTTTTCAAAGCAACCGCAGTTTGAGTGTAGACGATTTGCAGCATTTGGAATGGGCGTTGCCCCTGTGGATTACTGAGTGAACAAGCTGATGATCAACGAAGTGCTGGTCAACGAACCGATTGACGTGCTGGTGCGTGTTTTCCCCGATGGCTCGGTGCAGCCAACGTCATTCCTGTGGCGGAACAAAACGCGTTATGTGAGCGATGTGGGGCGCCAGTGGGAGGAGCGCGTCGGCGGCAAATCGTTGCGCTGCTATCTGCTCAAAACGGTGGAGGAGAACAGCTACGAAGTGCGCTGGGACCCTGCCGCCGACGCCTGGAGCATCCACCGCGCCTGGCTGCGCGACCTGGTCGTGTGAGCTGTGCGCTGCATGGCAACGCGTGTGATGCACCTTCTGCAGCCCGCTTACTCATCCCAGTCGCCCGAGAGGAGCGCCGAATCGAGGTAGAGAAAGGCGCGCTTGTCGCGGTCGGTCTCGACCCAAAAGGCCAGGTTGAGCATGCACCAGAGATTGGCCATGGCCGGCATGCGCATGGGCTCGACCCCGGCCAGGTCAAAGACGCGGTCGTTGCACTGGAGGCGCAGATAGGCCATGGCCGCCAGGTCGAAGTCGAGCCGCAGATAGTGCCAATTCATCTTGGTGGCGATCTCGTTGTAGCAGAGCAGTTGATCGCCGTCGAGCAGGTCGAGCCACTCTTCGGGCGCCAGGTGAAAGTGCGACTGCGTCTTGCCGCTGCCGCCGATATTGTGGAGCGTCACCCGCTCCTTTTTGTATTGCCAGCGGCCCACAAACGCGCCATCCAGTGCATTCAAATAGCGGATGTGGGGCATCACTCGTTGCGGGTCGCCGGCGGGGCGGTCCACGTCCTGCAAGTCAAAGAGGACGCCGACCGCGCGCACGTCGCTCTCCGAAAGGCGCAACTCGGTTGCCTCGGGCTTGAACGAGAAGTAGGCCTCCAACCGGATTGGGCCGAGGCGGCGGAAGGTGAGGCGCTTGACCGCCACGGCCATCGCGCCCGCCTGGGGCCGCGTCGCCAGCTTGAGCGCATAGGTCCCGTTCATGGAGCCGGCTGTGCCTGTGTCCCACATGGAGAGGTTGCTCAACATGGGCGGGCGCAGGTCGCGATAGGCGGGCAGCAGCGAGTCGAGCGAATCCTCATAGTTGCCGATCAGCCCCGTCCACCCGTGCAGGCTTTGGTCGAAATCGTTGAAGCTGATGATGCGGCGCAGCGGGTTGAAGCGGCTGAGGTCGGGGTGGGCGCGCAGCAGGGCGTCCGATTGGCTCATTTCTTTAGCCTGTCGAGAAACTGTTTGCGGAATTTGGCGACCTTGGGCGCTATGATCACCTGGCAATAGCCCTGATAGGGGTTGCGCTCGAAATACTCCTGGTGATATTCCTCGGCCATGTAGAACTCGCCCGCCGGCGTCACCTCGGTGACGATGGGGTTGGGCCAGAGTTTCGCCGCGGTCAGTTCCTGGATCACCGCCTCCGCAGTGGCCTGCTGTTCGGGGCTGTGGTAAAAGATGACCGACCGGTATTGCGGCCCCACATCGTTGCCCTGGCGGTTGCGGGTGGTAGGGTCGTGGAGTGTGAAGAAGACCTCCAAGATCTCCCGATACGAGACCACCTGCGGGTCAAAGGTCACCTGCACCACCTCGGCGTGACCGGTCGCGCCGGTGCAGATCTGGCGATAGGTGGGGTTGACCACATGCCCGCCCATATAGCCCGACTCGACGCTTTCGACCCCGCGCAGTTGGTCGTAAGGAGCTTCGAGACACCAAAAACAGCCACCGCCCAGGGTGGCAACTTCGCGTGTGGGTTGGTTTTCCATTGGAAGCCTCTTGTGAAGTGACGATGGACGATGGACGATGGGGCATTCGGTGACCGCCGCGCCATCCTATTCCTTGAGCGCCAAATAGACGATCACCGTGTAGGCGTCGCCCTCTTCGACGACGCCGGCAAGACGTAGCCAACCGCCAAAGTGGCGCACCCGGCAAAAACTGACGCCCGGCTCGGCGGGCAACTGGATCTGCGATCCCTCGTCGCACCAGTGCATGCCGTCGGGCGAAATCTGGACGCGGGCGGATGTGTGGGCCTGGCGTGGGCCTGTGGCGGCCAACGTTCGCACAAAGAAGATCGCCTCGCGGGCCCAGGGCGCCTCGTAGGGCTCGCTTTCAAAGGAGCCGCGCCATTCCACATTGCGCTCGACGACCGTGGTGTGACTCTGCCGCATGTTCGCCATCCCGTTCGATTCTGCAAAGACTAGCGGTTGCGCCAGCCGCGCAACATCTGGTCCATGACCCAGGTCGTGCGCGCCCCGCTTTCGCCCGTGCTGGGGCAGCGCCCGACCCCGTTCAATTCGTCGACAATGCTCTGGATCAGCGGCTGCTGCACGTGGGGCGGATGCTCAATGGCAAAGCGTTGTTCGCCCGCCGCGGTGACCAGCGAGACCGGCTCTTCGGCAAACGAGGCAAACCGGATCCGCCCGCGGTCGCCGACGATCTCGGTGCAATCCACATCTTCAAAGCTGGCGAATCCCCAGACGCCCACCGCATGGACGCCCGATGCAAAGACAAAGCTGCCGGCCACCACATCTTCCGCCGGGTATTGGCCTGCCTGGTTGGCGGCGTAGCCGCTGACGCTGGCAATCGGGCCAAGGAAGTAGTCGAGATAGTCTAGCGTGTGAGCGGCCAGATCGACAAAGAGGCCGCCACCGGCAATCGCCGGCATGACCCGCCACGGCAGGTTGTTGAGGTCGTATTGGCGTGTCTTGCGATAGAAGGTGATCGTCACCGTGCGCACTGCGCCGATGGCGCCGGTGTCGAGTAGTTCCTTCACCTTGACAAAGCGGGGCAGGGCGCGGCGATAAAAGGCCACAAAAAGCGGGACGCCGGCCTGCCGGCACGCCTCGATCATGGCCTGGCACTCGGCGTGGTTCATGGCCATGGGCTTCTCCACATAGACGGGCTTGCCCGCCCGCGCCGCGGCCAGCGTATATTCTTTGTGGGCATAGGGGGGCGTAGCCACATAGACCGCGCCGACATCGGGGTCGTCGATGAGCGCCTGGGCATCGTCATACCACTTGGGGACATGATGGCGGCGTGCGTAATCCTCAGCCAGCGCGCCGTTCCGGCGCATCACCGCGGTCAGCGCCGAGTTGGTCGCCTTTTGAAAGCCCGGGCCGCTCTTTACTTCCGTGACATCACCGCAGCCGATGATCCCCCAGCGGATCGTCTGCATCTTGACACCCCCTTTGCCTATCTCGCCTTGTTCCCCATGGGTCTGTGGTTGTCTGCGGCCATCATAGCATGGTCGTCGACCGGGGTCAACCGGCGGCGCTGGTCAGGTGGCGGTCGCCCGATCTCACTTCCCCAAACCGGCCTGGCGGGCTTTGTCAATGGCCTGGGCGCGGGTTGCCACTTGCAATTTGTTGAAGATATTGGATACATGATTGCGGATGGTCTTGTCGCCAATCCCAAGCTGTTGGGCGATCTCCGGATTAGTGTAGTGATGCGACATCAGCTCTAGAATTTCCCGTTCCCGTTCGCTCAATTCCGGCAGGGACTGCTCCGTATCAATCCCTTGCGCTTTGGCAAAAAACTGGGTCATGCGCGTTGCGATGGCTGCCCCAAAAAGCACCTGCCCCTGCGCCACGGCGCGAATCGACTGGAGTAGTTCCTGATGGTTGGCCCCCTTGAGCACATAACCCCTGGCGCCGGCCCGCATCGCCGCAAAAATCGACGCGTCGTCCTCCAACATCGTCACCATGATGATGCCGACATCCGCATAGTCACGCAGGATTCGGCGCGTCGCCTCGATGCCGTTGATGCCCGGCATATTGATGTCCATGAGGACGACATCTGGTTGGCTGGCGATGATCTGGCGCACGGCCTCTTCGCCGGTGGCGGCTTCACCCACACAGGCTATGTCGGTGGTGGCGGAAAGCAGCGCACGCACACCTTCGCGGAAGAGCGTATGGTCGTCGGCGACAAAGAGGCGGATCGGTTGGTTGCTCATGGCGATATTGTACTCGGGAATATGGCAAATGCCGGAACTATATCAACCGGCACACGTCATAGAGATGTAACAGAGAGAGCAAGACGGAGACGGATCGTCAAACCGCTTCAAACGGCAGCGAGAGGTGGACAGCCACACCGCCCTGCGCACCGTTCTCGATAATGCAAACACCGCCCACCTCGGTGGCGCGTTCGCGCATCGAATGGGGAGGATTATTCCGCTATGGTTCATCCAAACCTGGATGGGCTGCTCCCATCCAAGATGGCCGTGATCACCTTCACTGCTTCGCCAGTCCCATCTTCCGCCGCGATCTTCTGGCTCAATTCCACGGCTTTGGCTTGCATGGCGCGATTGGTGGTTGCTTGCGCAATCGCCGTCGCCAGTTTGGCCGCAGTCAGTTTGCCTCGAGGAATCGGTGCTGTACCCACGCCGAGTTCGGCGGCGCGGCGGCCCCAGAAGGGCTGATCGGCGTTATGCGGCACGATGATCGTAGGCGCGCCGGCCCGAAAGCCGGATGCCGTCGTCCCCGCGCCGCCGTGATGCACCACCGCCGCCATCTGGGGGAAGAGCCAGTTGTGGGGTGCGTATTTCAACATGTGGATGCTCTCCGGCAGATCGGCTGCCCCCATCCCCGCCCAACCTTTCAGGATCACGGCCCGCTTGCCTGCCTGCTGCACGGCATCGACGAACAATCGTGTCGTGGCTTGCGGCTTACTGTCGGGCATGCTGCCAAAGCCGATGTAGACCGGCGGTTCACCCGCCGCCAGGAAAGTGGACAGATCCGCTGGGGGCGTCCATGCGGGGTCATCGTCGAACAGATAACCGGTGATCTGCTGGTGAGCGGCCCAGTCTGTGGGGCGCGCCACCACGTGGGGACTCACCACCGTCAGCGCGGGCGTGGCGGCCAGCACAGCCTGGAACTCGCGAAAGGAGTGTTTTGCCGAGCCGGGACGCTCTTTACGCAGGGCATTGCGGGGCGCGGCCAGCAGCATCCATGCCATGCGCTGGACGAAGCTGTAGCTGAAGCGGTTGTAGAGATCCGGAAAAGGGAACCGCCGGGGCGGCGCGCCGGCAGAGGAAAACTCGCGCGTTGGCGTGAGCGGCGCAGGGTTGATGAGAATCAGTTTAAGTTCTTTCGGCAGCACATCTAGGAACGCGGCCAGGCTGAATTCCACTGTCAGCAGCGCGTCGGAGTTGTGGGCGACCTCCAGCAGATCCAGCCCCGTGCGGGTGAGAACCTGGGGCAGCACTTCCCGCACGATCTGGATCTGGTGAATGGGGTTGAAGACATCCCGCGCGGAGAGTTGGGCGATGAGTCCGTGAACTTCATCCCGCAGGGGATGGAAGTCTAGCCCCCGCGCCTGCACCCAATCCCCATAGCCCGGCGAGGCTACGACCTGCACCTCGTGCCCGGCGGTCTGTAGCCCCATCCCGAGCACGACCAGCGGGCGCACGTCACCCCAGGTTCCGAAGGCAAACAATGTTAGCTTCACGGTGGACACTTATACTTTGCTCTGTTTGCAAACGCGAGATTGATTGCTGATTCAGCTGGCTTGCGTTCGTGTTTTCAAAGCAACCAAAGGTTAACGAACAATGATAGGCAGGTGAGTGCGCCCTTGTTCCGTCGGGTCGGTCGGCGTTTCGTAGCGCGTCACCAGCGCCGTCACAAACAGCGACTCCTGTTCACCCTGTACGAACTTGAGCCGAAAGGTATTGACCGGTTCCTCAAAGTTGGGAGAATAGACAAACGACTGATCGGCCGCAACTGTTGTCAGTGGGATGTAGCCGGCGAACGTTCCCTGGGCATATTCGATGACCACCAGGGCGCCCGGTTCAGCGCCGTTCCAGACAAAGACCAGATCGCCGTTCTCCTGTTCTTGGATGGTCACAGCCTGCGGCGCGGTCAGACTCTGGGCAAAAGTCGTTGTACTCAAGAGATTGGATGGTTCGCTCTCGCCAGACTGGTTTTGTGCAATCAGGCGGTAGACATAGCCCGTCTCCGGCGCCAGGGCATCGTCGATGGTCAAGGTGAAATCGGCGCTAAATGTCTGCACAGGCGCAAACGGACCAGTGGGCGTGTGCGCACGTTCCAGGCGCACACCGGTCACAACCCCATCCGCCGGAAGCTGCCAGGTGAGTGAAATCGCCTCCGCGCTGACGGCTTGGGCGGTCAGCAACGTGGGCGCGGTGGGCAGATCGGGCAACGAGCGCACAGGAGCCGCCGTGAAAGCGAAATCAGAATTGGCGCCCTCCGCCTCCACCACCTGGACACGATAGGCATACACCGTGTTGCGGGTGACGGCTGTGTCGCTGTAGCTTGTGCTGTTGGAAGGCAAGGTAACGAGGCTCTGCCAGGGGCCGCCCTCTTCGCTCCGCTGCAAGACGAGCCCGGTGGGCGTGTAGCTCGTGGAATGGAGCACGCTGTCCGCCTGGGCTGCGAACCCTTCATGGGCGTTTATGCTGCCAGACAAATCCCAGGTGACATGGACAGCGGCGCCGGCGGTCATATCGCCGATGGGCGTGGCGACCACGGCCTGGGGCGGATACATCCATCCTTCGCCATAAGCGCGCAGATGCCCCTGATCGGTGTAGGCGACCAGATGGCGGTTGGGACCCACGGCCACCGAACCGCCCGTGACCGTCTCGGCGATGGGGCGACCCCAAAGCGGTTCGCCGCTGTGCGGATGATAAGCGTGGACGCCACCCTGGTTCACAATGTAGAGCGCGTCGCTGGTGAAGGCCGGCGCGCCCAAGATTGGCGCGCCGGTGAGGCGCACCCAGCGCAGTTCCAGGTCGGTGGTAAAGCTGTAGACGATCCCATCCTGTGTCCCGATCACGATCTGCCCACCCGGCCCCATCACCGGCCCCGCCGTAATCTGGGCGGAGAGCAGGTAGCTCTTCAGTTCGGTTCCTTGCAGGTTCAGCTTGACCAGCCTGCGGGTGTTACGCCCGGCGTAGAGGGCGTCTTTGGCCAGCAGCGGCGGCGTGACAAAAGGCGCGGTCGTAGTCGTGTTCGGCAAGATGGGCGGGTCGCTGAAGGGGTTGTAGCGCGCCAGTTGCCCGGCTGTCGTGGTGACGTAGACCGTGCGATCCGGGTGCGCGGCGGTGGCGCCGATGGCGTCGCCTTCGAGAAAGATCTGGTTGAAGATATAGCCACCTGCCTCTTTGCTGGTGGTGGGGCGCACCAGCAGCAGGCGCGACTTACCGTTTGCGCCTTTGATGGCGATGGAAATAAAACCGTCGCTGCCCACGATGGGGCTGGTCTGCGGGACGCCGGTCAGATCGAGCCGCCACAGCTCCGTGTACTGCCCCAAGAGGAAGCGACGGAAGCTGTAGAGTGTTCCCGCTACGTCGACCACGTAAACCACCTCGCTAAGGTCGTCGGCGGCCAGTGCGGCGGTTCCGAAGGCCTTGGCTTCCAACGGCAGCCGCGCCAACAAATCGCCGGAGAGCGAGAGGACATCCAGATTGGCGCCGCGCCCCACGTAGATGCGACCGTCGCGGTCGATCACCGGTGAGGGGGGCAGATCGGCAGGGGCTGGGCTAAATAGACCGGCGCCCGCCCAAATCTCCTTGGGGTTGCCGGGGCCGGCGCCAACGCGCCAACTCTGGCCGTAGGGATTCTGCCTCAGCATCGCCCAGGGCGCCGAGACGCTGTGCGCGCCGGGGTGTCCCCAGTAGGAGAGGGTTGGATCGCCAAAATAGGCGGTGGCATATTCCCCAGAGTGATAAGGGCCGCTGGCTGCGATCCGCTGGCTCAACGTGCGCCACAGCGCATCGCCGAAGCGGAGATTGGAGAAGAGCGCAGCCCGTGTGACGAAATAGTTGGTGGATTGAATGTAGCCGTCTGCCGGCGCGTTCCAGCTTCCCGTCGTGACGATGCTCAAGGGCGCAAAGGCCGCCGCCGCCAGGTTATTGAGCATCAGCGAGTGGACAATGTGTCCGTTGTAGTCTTCAGGGTCCGCTACGCTGCACGCCGCAATAAAGTAGAGGCTGCTATACAGGTTTTGAATCGCTTCAGAGGTCTTGATGGTGAGCAATTTGTTCGATCCATATTCTACTGTGTAGCCACCATCTCCTGGCTTATACTCATAGTGACCGGTGTGATTGTTGTCGCTCTGCCAGTAGGTGCGATAGACGCCGTCGCCATTGCCATGTCCAAACAGATTTACATAGCCTGGTGCGTACGCATCGATCTGTTTGGCAACGATATCGTCGTGTACCCAGGCGCCCAGGGGGTGGTCGGCAGCAATCCCGGCGCCGCCGGCCGCCGCACCGTACTCTTCGTAGAGCGTTTCAATGTCGAAGTTGTGCATCTCCAGGTAGACTTTCATTGCCTCGCCCAGCACCGCGCCATCGTAGTTCCTGGCCGCGTCAACCGGGACACACTTCGACCACATAAACCACTCCCCCTCACAGGGCGCCGTGTTGCCTTTGTCGTCGTAGGTAAAGCCTTCCAGCGCCACCGCCGACATGGCCAACGTTGCCTTGGGGCTGAAGCCCTGTTTTTCCATGCGCATGCTGTTCTGCAGCACCTGCGTGACAGCGTTGGGGCCATCAAAAGGGATGCGACCAACCGCAACCGTCGGCGCAAATTGAATCCCCTGATCCGGCGTGTAGCCTGGTGCGAAATCTTTGCCCTTGACCCCGTCGGCCAGACAGCCATTGCCGTTGCTGTCAAAATTGCTGACCAGGTCCACGTAATACCAGTCGCTATACTTCCAATTGCCCTTGTAGTCCCACGAAAGGCCGGTGTCATAACATGGCGGTTCTTCTTCTGCATTCAGCGCAAGCCGCACATGTGGAATTTGCGTTTGCGTCCCGATCAAGAGGAGATATTGAAAGCGGTCGCCGTAGAGGGCGCGCCGGTCGAGCTCCAACTGGCGGATGCGATGGTGGATGCCGGAGATCTCCTGGTACGTCTCGTCGACCTGGTGCAGGCTGACCACCTCGACGCGAAAGCCTTGCAAGGACTTGAACTGGACAAATTCCTGCAAACCCAGGCTGTAATCGATCACATGGCGGCTGGCAATGATCAGGTAGTAGGGACCCTCTGGGCCGCGCAGGACGTAGTCCACAGCGTCCTGGTATTGAGTGTATCCCGCCGTATCGCCTAACAAAAAGTTGTTCTGTGTATAAGCGCCCGCCGGCAGATCGACAAAGCTGATGACACTGCTGTCCAGCACCG
>JAHDWG010000076.1 GCA_023384495.1 Caldilineaceae bacterium | reverse complement strand
CGTGCCGGCAGCGCCGGCGCCGGCAACCAGACTCTGGTAGCCGCGTGGCAGCGTGCGCGGGTCCAATTCCACGCGGTGGGTGACATAGCCGTCGGTGCTGGTGAGCGTGTAATTGCCTTGGGCATCGGTCTGCGCCAGGGCGACCCGTACTTCGCGCCCGGCCCGGTTGTTGCCGATGAGGGCAACGCCGACGTTGGGGGCTGGATGCACCGAGCCGTTGCGCGCCTGATAGGTGATCTGCCCGCTAAAGGTCCGCGGCTGGCCGTCACCCTCCAGGATCACCCGGCCCCAGGTCGTGGGGCTGGTGGGGCTAGCGCCGGCGGGCCAGATGTCGCGGCGCTGATTGGTTTCGCTGCCCAGGCTCAGGCCGACCAGACGCTCCACGCCGCCGATCCAGCCGACGTCCAGCCGGAATTCGGCGCTGCGTTGCGCTCTCTGTTCAATGTAGCGCGCATCCCAGCGTCCATAACCGGCGTCGGTTGCCACCAATCCCCCCGCTCCGTTGCCGGCCAGTGTGCGCGTGGAACCGGTGTGGGTTACCTCTAACACCAGATCATCGGGCTGAATGGGATTCAGCCGGCCCAGATCAAAATCCAGCCGCACCAACGCCGTGGCATTCGTCAGCGTATCGGGCAGGTCGTCAAGGCAAATCCAGAGCGCAGCGCCGTCGTGGAGCAGATAGGCGGTGTCTTGTGCAAAGGAAAGCCGACGCGCCGTACCGTATTCTCGACTCGTATCACATAGACCGTCCAATTGGGGTGATGCTTGAACCTGTGGGACATTGATTTCGCCATCAGCTCGGTCTGACGCTGCCGCGGGCGTCGGGGCTACCAGGAATGCTACTCCTAGAGCGGCCAGGCCGACCAACAACAGCAACCCGATCCGTGCGCTTGTCAACTGGGAGACGATGCGCGGCGCCAGGATTCTAGAAATGTATGACATTGATGCTCTCCTTGGGAAACGCATGGCGACAGATGAGACTACGATAGCCGATGCCTTGCCCCCCTGTCATGAGGCTTTGTCCCAAGCGCGCCGGGAGAATTGTCCCACAAGCATGCAGGCGTACGATCTCGAGATGGCTTTTGGACTCCATCCGAATCAGATTTCGAGTCGAACCACCACAGCAGTCAGTAACGTGAGCCGCAGCGTTATTCGGAGAAGCTTTGTTAGTCGCCTCATTCAGTTTGACTTTCTGACGGGATCTCAGTATACTATAGATGAGTTTCGCCCCCGTGGTGGAATTGGCATACACGGCAGTTTGAGGGGCTGTGCCCGTTTAGGGCGTGTCCGTTCGAGTCGGACCGGGGGCACCAAAAGAAGGGGTGAGGTTTTACGAAACCTCACCCCTTTTTGTTTCGATTTGGGTAACCGGAGCCGCCGATTGCAAACCCACTACAGCTTGGCAACGAGAGGGACAGATCCCATGTTTGGCATGAAGACCGTGGTTTGCCCGGCAGGGCAGTGGACGACTCTTATTCGCTCGCGTTTTGCCCAATTGCCCAAAGTCTGGCGCGTCCATCTGCGCTCTGAAGATGGAGAGGTGGCCGGAGAATTCGCCGAAACGAAGTCAATCTGGATCTTTCCCGGCCACCCTGTCCACGGCAAGCTATGTGATCGCCTCACCTTTGTGCGCGGCTACTGGAACACGTTCTATACGGTGCGGATTCGACCGCGGGCCACGGTCATGGCGGAGATGCGCTGAGGTGATGACGCAGAGGCGAACAAGCGCCCATTCTGGCAACGGATAGAGCTTGCCAATCGAAACGAGCGGCTCCAGCCCCTGTCTAGAGAGTGTGGAACCGCCCGCATAGAGGGCGCCTGTTTCGTAGGCCCAATAAACTCCTCGTTTTCCAAGTCGGGGAGACAGGATTTGAACCTGCGACCTCCTGGACCCAAACCAGGCGCGCTACCACCTGCGCCACTCCCCGAGATAGAGCCGACCTTATTGTCGCCTATTTATAGCATACCAGACCTCTCGACCCGCTGTCAAACTCTGCCCATGCTGCTATCCTCATGCTACCACGGGAAGCGATGGCGAAGTGGAGCGTTTGACACCGTTTCCATCTTCGGCTAGAATCATTAACAGGCCGCTGTGGTATAGACCTATAGAGTTATTGACCGGATCGGATTTCCACTGCGACGGCATAGGCCGACCGATGGGGCCCAAAATCGTGCAATCCGTCGCACCTTGCCAATTGTGGGGCGCCCGCATGAATTTGGATGGGTCTGCACCAGGTGGGCGCCATCGCACCTAAAAGAAGAGACTGTGCTGGACAAACAGAGCCCCATTCCTCTCTATTATCAACTTGCTGAGGCGCTGCGCGAGCGGATCACCGCCGGTGAGTTGCAGCCGGGTGAGCAGTTGCCCGCAGAACGCGAACTGGGCGATCAGGCCGGCATCAGCCGCATGACCGCACGCCAGGCCATCGCCTATTTGGTGCGCGAGGGGATGTTGGAGGTGAAGCCCGGGGTTGGCACCTTTGTGGCTGCCCCCAAACTGACACACCACGCCACCCACCTGCTTGGCTTCACCGAAGAGATCATGGGGCAGGGCGGGCGCGCCCATTCGCGCGTGCTGGAGCAGAGTGTGGGGACGCCGCCCGCGCGCGTTGCGCATACCCTGGGGCTGCCCGCCGCGGCGGCTACGGTGAAGATCGTGCGCCTTCGGCTAGCGGATGACATCCCTATGCTCCTGGAGACAAGCCACATCCCTGCCCAACTTTGTCCGGGGCTCGAAAACGCAGCCTTGGCAGCGCAATCGCTCTATACGCTGCTGCTCGATCGCTATCAATTGCCATTGCAGCGCGCACACCAGACGTTGGAGGCCACGGTTGCCAATGAGTATGAGGCGTCCCTCTTTGGCATGAGGCCCGGCGCCGCCATGATTCTGGTTGAAGGCGTCGCCTACCGAGAGAACAGCCAGCCGGTTGAACACTTCAAAGCCATCTACCGGGGCGACCGTTTTCGCTTTGCACTGGAAAGCCAGCGCGATGTCTGGTCGATGGAATGGGCCGACGCACCGAGCTTTCGTGTGGAAATGCGCTGAGCCGGGGACCACTTCCTCGTTCGGGATGGTGGCGCCCCATCCCGAATGAGGAACAATATCGATGAATAGGGTCATGGATTTTACACAGACAAACAATCAAGGTTAAGGAGAGCAGTATGCCAAGTCCTGTGCGAATTGGCGTTGTCGGCTGTGGCAGCGTCATGCAGCGTCCGTATACCGGGCAGATCAACCCGCTGAAGGCGCGCGGGCTCGTGGAGACGGTGGTGGCCTGTGATGTCAAAGAAGACCGCCGCGAGAAGATGCTGGGGCCGGGGTATGGCTACCAACGCTTCACCACCGACTTTGAGGAAGTTGTTTCCGCCGATGACGTGGATTTGGTGCTGATCACCACCTCCATGCAAGAACACGCCATGATCACCAAGGCGGCGCTCCAGGCCGGCAAACATGTGCTGGTCGAGAAGCCCATGGCTACCACGCTGGCCGAAGCCGCTGAGATCGTCGAGATGGCGAAGACGAGTAAAGGGCATCTGGTGCCCGCCCCGCATGTGATCCTCAGCCCCACCTATCAGCGCATGTGGCGGCATATTCACCGCGGGGATATTGGCGCGCCCCGGTTGGCGCGCGCCTTCTATGGCTGGGCTGGCCCGAGCTGGGGCAAATGGTTCTATCGCCAGGGTGGCGGCTCTATGTTTGACCTCGGCGTGTACAATGTGGTCAGCCTGACCGGCTTTCTGGGGCCGGCCAAACGGGTCACTGGGTTGGTGGGCACCGCTATCCCCGAACGGATGGTGGAAGGCGAAATGATGAAAGTGGAAACCGACGACAACGTCCACATTTGCATCGAATTCGCCGACAGTTGTTATGCGGTGGTCACGACTGGCTTTACGATTCAGAAATATCGCGTGCCGGCCATTGAAATCTACGGCAGCGAAGGCACGATCCAAATGCTGGGCGACGATTGGGACCCCGAAGGGTATGAGCTGTGGCAGAACAAGGCCGGCGCCTGGCAACTCTTTGAGGAGACGAACCCCAATTGGCCGTGGACCGACGGCATCAACCACCTGGTCGAGTGCATCCAGGAGGGCAAGAAGCCGATCATCACACCGGAGCATGCCTATCACGTAATCGAGATCATGGAGGCGGCCCGCGCCGCCGGCCGCGATGGCCAGCGCCGCGACATCCAGAGCACCTTCACCCCGCCCAGCTTCTTTACAGCCGAAGAAGAGGAAGAAGCGCTTCACCTCCGGCACGATCGAACCAACTAGAATGGTGAATTGTGAATCGAGAATTGCGAATGGTTAATGGCCCACCGTTCACAATTTACAATTCACAATTCATTATTCACAATTCACTATTCCTATGGCCTACAAACCTTCACCCCGCCCGACCTTTTCCGAGCCGACGCACCTGCGCTACGAGGCGGTCACCCGCCATCTGTGGGGTGACCCCGAAGCGGGTGAGGTGGCTGATTGGATCTATGTCTCCAGCGACAAAATTCACCAGCTCATCTTTGGGCTGGCGTCGGGGCGCGCCTTCCGCCACTCCAGCGAGTTCCGTACCATCTTTGGCGCTGATCTGGTATACTATGTGCTGAGCGGTGTTATGGTGATTGCCAACCCGCAGACGGGCGAAGTGCATCGTGTCGTTCCGGGCCAGGCGGCCTTCTTTCGCCGCGACACCTGGCATCACGCCTTTAGCTATGGCGACGAGCCGCTGCGCGTGTTGGAGTTTTTTGCGCCACCGCCATCGCAGGGCACTTCAGGCGCCTACGCCCGCACCAAACCGCTGTTGGAGCAGGTTCGCTATACACAAGATGAGGCGCTCGGTCAGTGGCCAATGGCGCGGGAGGCATTGACCCGCGCACAGACGATCCACGTCGTGGGCGATGCCGACTTGCTCTGGCGGCTTGAAGGCGACCGGGGCGAAGAGACGCTGGTTGGGTTGCTGGTAGCTACCGAACACCTCACCGTGGGCAAGGTTGTGCTGCGTCCTGGCCAGCGTACGTCGGTGCATCGGCATGGCGGCGATGAGTCGCTCTATGTGGTGGATGGCGCGCTCAATGTGTTCTGCCCCGAAAAGGAAGGGCAACAGTGGTTTGAGCTACGCCGGCAGGATGGGTTCTATCTGGCGCGCCGCACCAATATCACAATATCACCGACAAACCGGTGACGTTTCTCTTTGGCGTTGCCCCCCACTATCTGTGAGTGGGACAGCAATAGTGCGGGTGCTTTGAAAATCGGACTCTGCGAAGACGCTCACCGGTTCGAGTAATGCCGGTTTTCCAACAGAGCTGAGTAAAGCGCAGCCATGATATGAACAACTTTGGGCAGATCACCGTGTGGGCTTCGTCGGGTATCGTGGTCGGGGTGATCGCGTGGTTTATCGTCCGCTATATCTTGACCAGCTTCTACACCGTCAACCAAAATGAACGGGCGGTCAAGACGAGTTTTGGCCGCGCCCAACGTCTGGGCCGGGCGACGATTCTGACCACGCCGATGGCGGATGCCCTCCGCCCCGATGAACAGGAACGCTACAACTGGCCGCAACTGCGCGTCATCCGGCCCGGCGGCCCCTATTTCAAATGGCCGTGGGAAAAGGTCTACAAGGTTTCGGTTGCTACAGAGACGATCAACATGGCCACCGACCTGGAAGACCCAACCGCCAATCAGAACGGCGCTGTGCTCGAAGCCGTTACCAAAGACCAGCTCAACACGGGGCTCGAGGGGCAGATCCGCTACCGCGTTTCGGAACGAAATCTCTACGCCTATCTTTTTGGCGTCAAGAAACCGGTGGTGCATGTCATGGGGTATTTCGTTTCTGTCTTGCGCGAACGGATCGCGGCCTTTGAGGCCCCGGCAATGCTGGCTGCAGAGGATGAAGTCAACGCCATTGCCGGCATCTCCATCAATGACCTGCGCAAGAATCTGAGCCTGCTCAATGACCAGATGGAGGCCGAATGCCGCTCTTCGGAGGCGCGCTATGGCGTGGTGCTGGACGCCTCGCTCATCACCGCCATCGACCCGCCCGACGATGTCGAATCGGCGCTGGCCGCCATCAACACGGCGCATAACCAGGTCTCGTCGGACATCAGCCTGGCTCAGGCCGCCGCCGACCAGAAGATCGTCCAGTCCAAGCGCGCGGTGGAAATCGAAACGCTCAACGCCTATGCCGAGGTGGAGCCGCTCACCGCGTTGGCTGCTCAACTGAACGACCTCAAGGCCGGCGGGCCGGATGCGTTGACGGCCTATCTGCGCAATGTGCGGCTCAACCTCTACGCCCAGGCAGAACAGGTGATCTTGGAGGAGAAGAAGCCATGATCGAGGGCGCTTTCTCATTTCTGCTTGCTGCGGTCGCCACCTTTTTTGTCTGTTTGATCGGCGAACCGCTCTTGAAATGGTTCATGCGGCTGATTGGCTTTTACGCCATTGTCGAAGAAGGCACTTGTCATGTCTATGTGCTCTTTGGTCATGTCATCGCTGTGCTCAGGGAGCCGGGCCTCTATTTCTTGTGGCTGAGGATGGGGCCGTTGGCCTTGATCGTCAACTATTTTGGCAAGCGCTATGTTCTGGACACTCGCCTCGACCAGCGCTACCTGCGCAGCCTGCCGGTCAACTCCGAAGAGGGAGCGCCCATGGGGATTGGCGTCTGGTATGAGATGTCGGTGCGCGAGCCGGTGGCCTATCTCTTTCAGAATGCAGACCCACCCGGCTCACTCGCCGCTAATGTCAGCAGCGCGACAGTGCGCACGCTGAGCAACATGCCCCTGGCCGATATGCTCCAGACCCGCCGCGCCATGAGTGGCGCCGTACGCGCCGAGGTATCGCCCCGCTCGAACGAATGGGGCTACCGGTTGGGGTCGATCTACATCCGCAAAGTACACTTTCGCGATGATGTGATGATTAAACAGATCGAAGAGAAGGTGGTCAACCGTCTACGCCAGGTCACTGCGGCCATCCGCCAGGATGGGGCCAACCAGGTCAACATCATCACGAGCACGGCGGAACGGCAGGCCGCCATCGAGTTTGGCAAGGCGAACGCGCTACGCCCCAAAATTGTGGGCGCAGCGCTTAACGAAATCTGCGCCGACCCCGACGTGGCCAACGCTCTGTTTGAAATTCTCGAAATCGAGCGGATTCTGGAAGGGAAGACCCGAATTACACTGCTCCCGCCAGGCAATGGGCTGCTCAAGGATTTGGTGGCTGCCCGGTCGGCGTGACAAGGCGTTTGGGACAACGACTCAGGGTCGAGACACATACCATGCCCCAGCAACCATCAGTCAGCGCACTCGAAAAAGAGATAACGGTCCAGGATGCTGCGCCAGCGTCGGGCAACCTCCCGGCGCGGCAGGAATGGTTCATCGATCAAGGGCTTGGTCTCTTCATCCATTGGAACATTGATGCGCAGCTTGGCTCGGTCATCAGCCATTCGCTGGTAGGCGCGGCCCCCGATTACATCCAGCGCTATATCGATGAACTGCCCGCCACCTTCCTCCCCACCCGCTTCGGCCCCGACGAGTGGGCGCGGCAAGCCAAAGTGGCCGGTGTGAAGTATGTGGTCTTTACCACCAAGCATCACAGCGGCTTCTGTATGTTCGAGACGCAGACGACCCCCTTCAACATCCTGAACACGCCCTATGGCCGCGACATCACGCGCCAGGTGGTGGACGCCTTTCGCAAGTGGGGCATCGCGATTGGCTTTTACTTCTCGCCCGACGATTTCTGGCTGCTCCACCAACAGGGCCACGAGATCAGCCGCGACAGCGCCGAGTGCAACCCGCTCAATAACCCGGCGCTCATGGCCCACAACCGGGCGCAGGTGCGCGAACTGCTCACCCACTATGGCCCCATCGATGTGATCTTCTTTGACGGCGTGGCCGAGGGGCTCAAGCAACTGGCCTGGGAACTGCAACCTAATGTCGTCGTCACGCGTGGCGATATGGCCACGCCCGAACAGGAGATCCCCGACCGCCCCACCCCCGGCCCGTGGGAGGCCTGCTTCACGCTGGGCACGCAGTGGGCCTACAAGCCGACCAACGAGGAATACAAGTCGGGGACGCAGCTGATCAATATGCTCATTGAGACGCGGGCCAAAGGGGGCAATCTCTTGCTCAACGTCGGCCCCAAACCTGATGGCGAAATCCCTGTGGAGCAGACGGCGCGCATCCAGGAACTGGCGCTCTGGCTCTTTGTCAACCGAGAAGCCGTCTACGATGTGCGCCCCTGGCCCGTGATCCGCGAACCGCTGACGCTCGACAACGAAGTCTGGTACTTGCAGGCAAAGGAGAGCGATACGGTCTATGCGCTTGTCACCGGCAAGCCGTGGCCGTTGGGCGAGCGCAAGGTGATCTCGCTGCGCCATGTGCGGGCCACGGCAGCCACCGAAGTGGAGATCCTGGGCCAGTCGGGCAATGTGCTCGAATATCAACCCCACGTCGATCCTAAGGCCAGTTGGACACAAGACGAAGCCGCGCTGCACATCTCGGCCATGCCGGCGCAGCGCCTCTACAACAACCGCCGCTGGCCCAATCCCGTTGTGGTTCGGATTACGCACGCAGCCCTGCCCTGAGCATGGACGCCGACAGGCCGCCGTGACCACCGCGATCCGTGAGAACGCCGCCGAGATCGCCACCTGTTCGGGGCTGATTTTCAAGGAGCACAGCTCGTCTATGATTACACCCCGCATTGCCAACCTGGGACGCTGGTTTTTGTTGCTTGGCCTGATGGGTGTCGTCGTCGCGTGTGGCGGTTCCGCCCCGGCGCCCACACCCACGCCGGTTCCCCTGCCCGAGGCCACCGCCACGCCCACCGAAGCGCCGCCGCTCCAATCGACTGGCGACAACGGTGAACCCGTGCTGGCCGCCATTACCGTCGGGGTCAACGCCCAGTTCAAGCCCTTTGTCTATTTTGACGAAGCCGGTCGCCTGGCGGGTTTTGATATCGACCTCATGAACGCGCTGGCCGAGGCCGGCCAGTTCGAGATGGGCTTTGTCGACCTACCCTTTGAAGAACTGCTCGATGCCGTGGCCAATGGCGAGATCGACGCCGCCATCAGCGCCATTACCGTCACCGACGAACGACAGACGCTCGTCGACTTTTCCAATGTCTATTTTGGCGCCGGCCAGGCGCTCGTCTCTTACTTTAGCGCCGGTCAGGGCATGGCTGTGCGCACCGAAAATATGGCGCTCACCGGTCTCGATGCGCTGACCGCCGAGACAACCGTGGCGGTGAAAGAGGGCACCACCGGCGCCGCGTTTGTGGAAGCCGAGACCCCTGCCCAAGCTGTGGCCTTTCCTGAGGCGGAGCCGGCCATTGAGGCGCTGGTCAACGGCGAGGTCGACGCCGTGGTGGTGGACATCCCCGTGATCGTCAACTATATCAAGGAGCACCCCACCGCGGGCATCAAGCTGGCGGGGGGGCCGATTACGGAAGAAAGCTATGCGATTGCGGTCAGCAAAGAGAAACCCGACGTGCTGGCGCTCTTGAATGAAACATTGGCCCAACTGCGTGAGGACGGTCTCTACGACGCCATCTTTCAAAAGTGGTTTGGCTCGCCGTAAGAACTCATCCGAAAATGGTTGCGAGTGGATCATATCGCCCTATCCACCCTGTATGACGCAGAATTTTCGGATAGAATTCAAGGAAATTCTGTGATCAAAGAACGTAGCTGCGCGATTGGGTTGGATGTGGGCGGCACCAAAATTGCCGCCGGCCTGGTGGCGCGCGAGAACGGAGCCGTGTTGGCGCGGCGAATCACACCCACGTTGCCCCAGCGCGGCGGCCACGAGGTGCTGGACGACGCCGTGGCGTTGGCTCATGAACTGCTGGTCGAGGCTTCATCGCTTGGCTGCTCGGTGGCTGGGATCGGCGTCGGCGTCTGTGAACTGGTGGACCCGCACGGCCACATCACCAGCGCTCACACGGTAGCGTGGCGCGGGTTGCCGGTGCGTGAAACCTTTGCGCAACTGGCCCCCACGGTGGTCGAATCAGATGCACGGGCGCCGGCGCTGGCCGAGGCGCGCTATGGCGCCGGCCAGCCCTATCGCCTGTTCACCTATGTGACGGTCGGCACTGGGATCAGCTATTGCCTGATGCAGGAGGGGCGACCCTATGCCGGGGCGCAGGGTAATGCGCTGATTCTGGCCAGCAGCCCGTTGACCACCACCTGCACCCAGTGTGGGACCGTGCTCAAGCCCGTATTGGAGGAGTTTGCGTCGGGCCCGGCGCTGGTTGCCCGCTACAACCAGGCGACGGGCGCCCATCTGCTGGGGGCCGAGGCCCTGCTCGCCGCCGCCGCCAGCGGAGACGTCATGGCCAGCGAAATTGCCCGCAGCGGGGGGGAGGCGCTAGGCGTCAGCGTGGGCTGGCTGGTCAATGTGCTCGACCCCGAGGCGGTGATCGTCGGCGGCGGGCTTGGCTCGGCCAATGGACCCTATTGGGACGCGTTTGTGGCGTCGGCGCGCGCCCACATCTGGTCAGACACCAACCGCGATCTGCCCATTGTCCATGCGGCGTTGGGGCCAGATGCGGGCATGATCGGCGCCGCAGCGACGGTATTTCAAGATGAATCGTAACTCGAAGAACGCCAATTTGCGCCAGCGCTATCACGCGGTCAGGGCCAACAACCACTGGCGCGCGTGGCCGGTGGTGCGCAACCTGCGAGCCATGCAATTTCGTCGCCTGGCGCCGCTGGGCAAGGGCCGTTCAGGCGGCCTCTCGATCGTCCGCTACTACTGGGCCAACTTTCTGGAGCAGCACCGGAACGACATCCGCGGGCGCGGGCTGGAGATCGAAGAGACCGTCACCTTGCATGACTTTGGCGGCGATGCTATCACGCAGGCCGACGCGCTCGACCTGAGCGCTCATAGCCCCGAGGTACGCGTCGTAGCTGACCTGAGCCGCGCCGACCATGTGCCGGGCGACCAGTACGACTGCTTTCTGATCCCGTTTAGCACGGCGGTGATCTACGACATCGAGGCTGCGCTCTATCATGCCGTGCGCCTGCTCAAGCCCGGCGGTGTGTTGCTGGCCAACTTTTGGTGTATGGACTACTATTTACACCGGGGGTTGGACATGGCGACCGCGCCCAAAGGAGCCTCGCCGCTCTATATGCATCATTGGTTCACGCCGATTCAGGTTCACAACCTGCTGCACAGGCTGGCGATCACCGGCGACGACTACACGGTGCAGGTCTATGGCAACCTGATGGCGCGCATGGCGTTTTTGCTCAACCTGCCGGCGCATGAGTTGACAGCGTACGAGCGAGACCATGTTGACCCCGGCCAACCGCTGCTCATCTGCGTCCGGGTGGTCAAGCCGGCGGAGTGGGCCGCCACCAAACCGGCCTATCAGGAATTGCAGTGGACGCCAACAGGCTCGCCCTCGATTATGCGACCCGACACGCGACAATATGGCGACGAATACAAAAATGGATGAGAGGAGTCTCGCGATGGACAGACCCACCGTCTGTTTGGATGACGAACAGATCGAAATGTTTCACCGTACCGGCTATCTGGTCCTGCCAGCTATCACCACGCCCGAAGAGGTGGAGCGGTTGCAGTCGGTCTACGACCAGCTCTTTGCCACCAAAGCCGGGCGAGCCCAGGGTGATCACCTGGACCTGGTGACGACCGACGAAGATGACCAGACGCCCGTGCTGCCGCAGATTCTCAACCCGTCGAAGTATGCGCCTGCGTTGGTCGACACGCAGTTGCGCGCCAACGCCGAGGCCATCGCCCGCCAGTTGTTGGGGCCAGAAGCCTACTTTGCCGGTGACCACGCCATTCTCAAGCCTCCCCATACGCCAGCTTCCACCCCGTGGCATCAAGATGAGGCTTATGCTCAACCAGAGTGGGACTACAACTACATCAACTTCTGGGCGCCGCTGCAGGAAGCGACGTTGGAAAACGGCTGTATGCAGTTCGTCCCCGGCAGCCACCGACAAGAGGTGTTGCCTCACCGCCCCATTGGCAACGACCCGCGCGTGATCGGCCTGGAGGTGGACGAGCCGGAACGGGTTGCCGCCGGCGCGGTGGCGTGCCCCATCCCGGCGGGCGGCGCGACGATCCACCATGGCCGCACGCTGCACTACACCGGCCCAAACCAGTCAAACCAGCCCCGACGCGCCTATATTATGATCTTCGAGACACCCAGAAAGCCACGCGCCACGCCGCGCGAGTTCCCCTGGCTGGCAATTCAGAGAACCAAGTGGCAAGAGCGTAGCGCGGCTGCCCAGGGAGACAAGGCATGACAGAGAAGGCGCGCTTTGACACGAGGCGCCGCGCTGCATCTCGCCGTTCACTTTCTGTATGCCTTGCCGTTTTGCTGTGGCCCATGCCGAGAGTGAATAACAGGATCTCATCCAGCCCCGTTTTTCTCAGACAGTTG
>JAHDWG010000075.1 GCA_023384495.1 Caldilineaceae bacterium | reverse complement strand
ACGCCGATCTCGCGGCTGCGCTCTAGTTGCAGGCTCATGAGCGTGCTGAGGATGCCGATAAAGGCCACGATCGTCGCCAACAGTTGCAGCGCCACAGTGATGGCGAAGGTGCGGTCGAAGACCTCCAGCGCATTCTCACGCATAGCCCGATTCGAACGCACCAGCAGTTCGGCCTTGCCCGCAAAGGCGGCCCGCAACTCGTCCACCTTGTCATCGAGCACAACCCCCGGCGCGACAAAGAGCGCCACCGCCGACAATGCTCGATCATCCCACAAACGCCGATAGATGGGGTCATGCATAAAGACGACCAGGTTGACATCAAAATCCACCGCCACGCCGGCAATCGAAAATGAGCGCACGCCGCGGTCGGTCTGCAATGCGATCTGGTCGCCCGCCGTCAACTTGAGCCGGTTGGCCATCGGCTCGTTGATGAGCACGCCGCCAGCCTCAACCGCCTGCCAGGTCGCGCGCCAGTCGCCCACCGCAGCCAGATAGCGCCGATCCGGCCCGGCCAGATCATCGCTAAACGCAATCAACCGAACTTGTGTCTCGCGCTCGCCCACAAAGGCGGCGACATCCACCCCGCGCGTGGTGGCCACGCGGGCGATACCAGGGAAGCGCGCCATCTGTTCGACAATCGACGCATCGAGGGTGGTAAAGACCTGATTCGATGTGACCGACGGGGGCGAGATAAAGATGTCAGCCTGGAGCACATCGCCCAGCCACGCTTCCACCGTGTTGCGAAAGCTGCCGATCATGACGCCGACGCCGACGATAACGCTGACCGCCACCATCAGCGCGGCCACGGCCACCGATGTGCGGCTGAGCGAACGCGTGATCGTGCGCGGAGCCATCCGCCCAATCACACCGATGCGATTCAAGAGTTGTTGCGCGCCCCGCATCAGCCCCAGCGTGGCCAATGGCGTCAGCAGCGCCCCACCCAGGATCACAGCGAAGAGACCGGCAAAGGCGACCACAAGATGCCACTCTGGGATCAGCAGGCCCGCCCCCACCGCCAATAGCAGGATGGCGCCGCCGCTCACCCAGGGAAGCGCCCGCCGCGCCTGCGCTTCGAGCGCGCTGCGTTGGAGCGCGCCCGCCGGCGGCGCATTGGTGGCCTCCATTGCGGGGATCGCGGCCCCAAACAGGGCGGCAGCCACGCCAATCACCAACCCTTTGGCCAGCGTCCATACCGGCACATCGATCTCGCGCACAGCCACCACAAAAAAGAGGTCATTGATGGTCTGCGTCACCAACTGCACCATGCTGCGGCCC
Organism: Caldilineaceae bacterium; assembly: GCA_023384495.1. Lineage (GTDB taxonomy): Bacteria > Chloroflexota > Anaerolineae > Caldilineales > Caldilineaceae > CFX5. Next base: position 20,657 of record JAHDWG010000075.1, on the reverse strand, counting down.
AATATCACCCCCAGCCCCAGCCCCAGCAGCGCGCCAATCAGCCCCAACACGCCCGCTTCAACCAGGATCAGCGCATAGACCTCGCGACGGGTCATCCCCATCGCTCGCAGGATGCCCAAAACGGGTCGGCGCTGGACCACGCTAAAGGTGACGGTGTTGTAGATGAGAAACATGCCCACCACCAGCGCAAGCAGGCTCAGCGCGGTCAAGTTGAGGTTAAAGGCAGCGATCATTTCGTTGACCGCGCCGCTGCGCGCCGCCACCGGTTGGATGCGCGCGTTGGATGGCAAGATGGCGCCGATCTGCGCCACGGTTGCTTCCCCAGCGGCGCCCTCGGCCAGAATCAGGTCGATGTGATCGAGCCGGCCCACTCGGTCGAGCGCCTCCTGCGCCGTGGCAATGTCGGTGATCAGCACCCCCTCCAGCGCACGGCGGCTGAGGTCATCACCCGGCTCGAGCAGGCCGACAAGCGTCAGCGCCACCGTCTCCACACCACGCCGTGCGGTGATGCGATCACCCGCCTTTAACGCATAACGTGCAGCCACATCCTGGCTGAGCAACACCGCATTGGGGCGCACCATCAGATCGGTGAGATAATCGGGAGCCATGCCCGGGTTCTGATTGCCCAGATAGCTGCGAAAGGGGGCATCGGCAAAAGGGTCGATGCCGAGCAGGCGCATGGGCTGCGCATCGAGTTCGAGCGCGATGACATAGTCGGTGACCACCGGAGCGCTCAGGCGAAAACCCAGTTCGCGGCGCAGTCGAGTGTAGACCTGCTCATCCAGACCGGTAGGCCCGCCGACAATCTGGTGGGTGGCGCGCCCGGTAACCGTCTCGGCGCCCAGCTCAAACGCGCGCGCAGCCGAACCATTGGCAAGGTCAATGGCGACGATCATGGCAACACCAATCGCCACCCCCAACACAAAAAATAGGCTCTGCAACGGGCGGCGCAACGCATGGCGCACGGCAAGCCGCAACAGCGCCCGAGCGGGAAACCAGTTCATGCGATGCGCGCCCTTTCCTCCACCAACTTGCCATGCACCAGATGCAACACACGGTCGGCCTGCTGCGCCACCTCGGGGGCGTGCGTCGCCATGATCAGCGTCTTGCCGGCATCGCGGGTCAATTCCAACAGCAGACGGAGCACAATCACGCCAGTGTCGTCGTCCAGATTGCCGGTTGGCTCGTCCGCCAGCACCAGCAGCGGGTCGTGCACCAGGGCGCGGGCGATGGCGACGCGCTGCTGTTCGCCGCCGCTGAGCTTGTCGGGGTAGGCGTCCAGCCGGTCACCCAGGCCCACACGGTCGAGCAAGGCCACCGCGCGCGCCATCTGCCGGTGTGCGCCGGCAAGCTCCAGCGGCAGCGCAACGTTTTCGCGCACGGTGAGGGTTGGAATCAAATTGAAAAATTGAAAGACGATGCCGACATATTGGCGGCGAAAGAGCGTCCGTTCATGTTCGCTTAAGGTGGTGATGGGGATATCGCGCCCGCCGTTGTGGATGGTGACCGCGCCGCTGCTTGGCGCGTCGATGCCGGAGATCAGGTTGAGCAGGGTGCTCTTGCCGCTTCCCGATTTACCGAGCAGACAGACAAACTCACCTTCGCCAAACTCGCTGTCGAGCGCGTCGAGCACCACACGGCGCTGCCCACCTTCGGTATAAAACTTGGTCAGCCCGGCCAGGCGTATGAGGGGCGGCGCGGCATGGCCGCCATTGCCACCGGCCCCGACGGCAATTGGGGCTGGCGCTGAAGTCGCGGCCTGCTGGACAATCGTACGCTGCATGAGTCACTCACCATTTGAGAAAGAAATCACAATCTGGGCGTGATTGTATCGCAGGGCGCGGTTGGCTTCTGTTGGCAAAGCGCCAATCCCTGCCTGAAGCCCAGTATTCAGACAAATTAGGATTTACGCAAGCCATGACTGAGCGCACGATGATTGAGCGTGAATCTTCTTCCGGCCAACATCAGGCGCTGCGTAAGTTGCGTAAGTCATGACGAATATCACCGGCGAGGGGGCGCCCCGCCCCAACGTTGGTTCCGGTGGCCTGGTTCGAGCGCGTGGCCGCAACCTCATAGCGTGGTGTGGCGTTACTGCTGAGGGTTGGTAGCGTCGTTTATGGAGTGGACCTAACTTAGCCCCTGGCCTCGGCCCGCACAAAGAGGACGCGGTGCCGCCGGTCGCGCTCGGTGGGGTCGATAGTCGTCAGGTGGGAATGTGGATCGCCGTCATCCAGTGTGGGGAGCAGTTCGGCGGGCAACGGGACGAGCCGGCCATAAAGCAGCCGTTTGAGCAGCCGCGCTGCCGCCGTCTCTGCCGCCAAAAGGGGGATGCGCTGCGCCACGCGCCGCGCCGCCGCCATCCACCGCTGCCGCCAATGCAAGCGGCCATCGGCCGGCGATGATTGGGTGGGCAGCGCGCCCCAGGCCTCGACCCGCCCGAAGCCCGTCTCTCTCAATTGCGTTGTCAACTCGACCAAATTGGGATAGTGAACGCTCAGCCGCCCCGGCACAAAGGGGGGCCAGTCGGGGTTGCTGCTGCCGATCAACAGGTGGCCGGCGGGGGCGAGCACCCGTCGCGCCTCGGCCAGAAAGTGGGCGGGCCGGGGCAGATAGTAGATGGCCTCGAACGAGATCACCAGGTCAAAAACCCCGCTGGCAAAGGGAAGCCGCTGGGCGTCGGCGCCGGCCAGCGGCACACGGTCGCGGTAATGCCGTTGCGCCGTCGCCAGCACGCCGTAGGTCAAGTCGCAGCCAACCAGGCTGGCGGCGGACCGTTCCAGCAACCCCAAGCCGATGCCCGCGCCACAGGCCACGTCGAGCACCCGTTTGCCCCCGGCCAGCCCCGCCGCCAGTTGATAGCGCTGGCGGATGCGCGCCATCTGTTGGGCGTTCAGTTGGCTGGCGGGCAGCTCGGTGACCGCGGTGAAGTCGCGCATGGGTGCGTGGCCGCTCTATCCGTTGAGCAGCTCTTGCAGCCGCTGGCGCGCCGCGTTCGGGTCGGCCTTGCCCTTGGTCGCCCGCATCAGTTGCCCCATGAAAAAGCCAAAGAGCTTCTCCTCGCCGCCCCGATAGCGCGCCACTTCCGCCGGGCTGGCGTCGAGAATGGCGTTGATCTCCTGGTCGATGACGCTCATATCGCTGACCATGCCCAGCCCCTCGCGCTCGACAATCGTCTGTGGGTCATCGCCGGTGGCGTACATTGCCTCCAACACTTTCTTGCCCGTGCTGGGGTTGATGACTTTATCGTCCATGAGCGTTAGGAGCGCGGCCATCTGGGCCGGCCTGATCTTGACCTCGGCGATCTGGCGCAGGTCTTGCCCCTCTCCGTCGGCGTAGACCAGGCGGAAGAACTCGGTGGTCATCCAGTTGGCAAGGCGTTGGGGCTTGCCGTCGCCCACACCATAGGCGGCCACCACCTCTTCAAAATAGCGCGCCACCAGGCTCTCGCTGATGAGAATATCCGCATCGGTGCGCCGCAGCCCCCACTCTTGTTCAAAGCGGTCGCGTTTAGCGCCGGGCAGTTCGGGCAGCCGGCTGCGGATCTCGTTCACCCATGCCTCGCTGACGCGCAGTGGCGGCAGATCGGGCTCGGGGAAGTAGCGATAGTCGTGGGCGCTCTCTTTGCTGCGCTGCAAGACGGTGCGCTGGCGCTGCTCATCCCACCCCATGTTGACCTGCTCCACCACACCGCCAGCCTGGATCAGGTCGCTCTGACGCGCCAGTTCATAGGCAATCGCCATGCGCACGGCGCGGAAGCTATTGAGATTCTTGACCTCCACCTTCGTCCCATATTCGCCGCGCGCCCGCTGCGCCGCAGTGCGCACGCTGATGTTGGGCTCGCAGCGCAGCGCGCCCTTCTCCATGTCGCCGCTGTTGACGCCCAGATAGCGCAAGATCGTGCGCAATTGGGTCAGATAGGCGTAGGCCTCCTCGGGGCTGTGGATGTCGGCCTCGCTCACGATCTCCATCAGCGGCGCGCCGGCGCGGTTCAAGTCCACCAGCGTGTGCTGACCCACGTGCAACGTCCGCCCTGTGTCCTCCTCCAGGTGAACGCGGCGGATGCCGATGCGCTTGGCGCCGCCGTCGGGCAGGTCGATCTCCAGCCACCCATGCTCGCAGAGCGGGAATTCGTACTGCGTGATCTGGTAGCCCTTGGGCAGATCGGGGTAGGGATAGTTCTTGCGCGCAAAGACAGCGGTCTCGTTGATCGTGCAGTTGAGCGCCAGCCCGGTCATGATGGTCGCCTCCACCGCGGCCTGGTTGATCACCGGCAGCACACCCGGCATGCCCAGGCAGATGGGGCAGACGCGGGTGTTGGGCGGCGCGCCGGCATAGTCGGTGGCGCAGCGGCAGAACATCTTCGAGCGGGTGAGAACCTGGGCATGAACCTCCATGCCCACGACCAATTCATAGGCGTGTTCGTTCAGTTGGATTGTGTCGGGCGTAAGCAAGGTCATGGCGCGTTTGTGGAACAGGAGCGATTCCGTAGATCGTTTATGGTTCGTGTACAATGGGTATTGCTGCGGGCGTCACGAATGCGCTCGCTTGCTGATGATACCAAATCCACCTGCGAACCGCAAAGCGAGGAGGATTTGGCGGTTACGAGCCACCATGCAAAGACGCATTTTGACGAACATCGGATTCAAGAGCGCGCTGCTCGGGCTGGGGCTGTTGTTGCTGGCCGGCTGTGGCCGCGCCGAGGCCACGGTCCCCACGCCGGCGCCTGTGGCAGCCGTGCCCACCTTTACCGCCACGCCAACCCCGGCGAGCGGCGCAGCGGTGATCATCGCGACCCCGCTCGTCCTCAACACCCCGACCCCGGCTGAACCTGTCGTCAGCCCAACCGAAACGCCGCCCGCGCCCACCGAGCCATCCCCGGCAACGCCGTCAGAAGGAGCGGGCGCCGAAACCTCACCCACAATCATCCCCCCAGCCCAGGCGCCTGCCGGCGAGACGCCCCAGAGCATGGCGCGCCTGGCGCAGGGGCTGCTGCTCCACCGCTTTGGCGACTATGTGGCGGCCCGCGCCGAGTTTGCCGCCGTGATCAACGCGGCCGACAGCACTGTCACGGACCGCCTCCACGCCCGCTACGAGCTGGCGCGCAGCTATCTGGCCGAAGGGTTGTTTGGTGAGGCAGTGGCGACATTAGAGCAGTTTGATCAGGAGCGGGTTGCGGCTGGGCTGGGCGACCAATGGCTTGGCGAGGGTGAGTTTGCCGCCACTGAGGAGTTTCTGCTCGGCGAGGCGCTGCGCGGCCAGGGCCGCCATAGCGAGGCGATTGCCGCCTACTGGCGATTTCTCGACGCCCACCCGTGGATGGCGGAGGCGGTGCAGCCGCGCATTGGTCTCGCCTATCGCGCCCTGGGGGATCACGCTGCGGCCGCGGTTGCGTATCGCCGCGCCGCCGACGCCGCCACCGAGAGCGTGGCGCGGCTGCGGCTCTACGAGGCGCAGGCCGAAAGCCACAGCGCCGCCCGCGACTATGCGGCAGCGGTGGTCGTCTATGATGAAATCCTCGCCGTGGCGCAGATCGCCGCCTATCGCTCACAGATCCAATACCTGGCCGGGCAGGCGTTGGCCAGCGCGGGCGACTTGCCCGGCGCCACCGCCCGCTGGCGCGCCGCCACCGACGAGGCGCCCGAAGCGCGGTCGGCCCACAACGCGCTGATTGAGATTGTCAACCGCAACATTGAGTTTGACCTCTACCAGCGTGGCTATATCAACCTGAGCGTCGGCTCGTATCAGCCGGCCATCAACGCATACCGGAACTACCTTGATCTGGTCGGCCCCACCGACACCCGCTATGCGGCGGCGCTGGTTGGGCTGGGGCAGGCCTACCTCGGCGCCAGAAGCTTTGCCGAAGCGCTGCCCGTTTTCGAACGTGTCATTGCTGAACACCCCGATTGCGACTGTATCGGCCAGGCCTGGTTGGGCAAAGCCGCCGCCCAGGCGGGATTGGGCGATGGCGTCGGCGCGCGGCGCACCTATCGCACCTATGCCCGCGAGGCGCCCGATGACCCGCTGGCGGTGGAGGCGCTCTGGCGCAGCGGCATGCAGGCGCTGGGTGAAGGCAATCAACTAGAGGCGGCCACCGATTTTCTCACGCTGGCCGACGCCTTCCCCGCCAGCGAACGGGCGCCCGCTGCCCTCTACGCCATCGGGTTGGGCGCCATGCAGACGGGCCTCTATTCGCAGGCGGTGGAAATCTATGCCCGTTTGCAGCGCGACTATCCCCAATACCGGTGGGACGCCGTGGGCTATTGGCTGGGGCGGGCGCACGAGGCGCACGGCGACACGGCGCAGCGGCAGGCGCAATGGCAGGCGTTGGTGGAGAGGGCGCCCGATATCTATTACGGCATCTTGGCGGGCTATGGATTGCGCCAACAGACCCCAACCGGCGGCGCTACGTTGACCAGCATGGCGCGCATTGCTGGCCCCGCCACGCGCCTGGCAGGCGACGATGGCAGCCAGGCTTTTGCCGAGCGGTGGCTCAACGGGGGGCTACAGGCGGCAGGGGATCTCTCAGCGCTACCGCCCGCCATTGCCGAGGATCAGGACTTGCGGGCAGCGCGCCTGTTGCTTGCGCTCGACCAGCGCGGCGATGCCTTGCCCTTTTTGGATCGGGTCTATCAGCGCCACCGTGATGACCCCCGTTCGCTCTACGCCATGAGCCTGGCGTTTGAGCAGATGGGCGCCTACCGGCTGAGCATCGTCGCCATGGCGCGGCTTTTGGAGTTTAGCCCGGCGCAACTGGTGGAAGATGCGCCGATCTTCTTGCAGCAACGCTCGTTTCCTCGCCCCTTCCGCGATCTGATCGATCGGGCGGCGCGGGCGCACAACCTCAGCCCGCTGCTCTACTACAGCCTGATCCGCCAGGAGAGCCTCTTTGAAGAGGGGGCGCGCTCTTCGGCGGCGGCGCAGGGGCTGGCGCAGATCATCCCCGCCACGGGGCAGTGGATTGCCCAGCAGTTGGGCCACCCTGAATACACAAATGACATCATTTATCGACCCCATATCAACGTCTTTTTTGGCGCCTATTATCTCGACTGGGTGCGTAGCTTTGCCGACGGCAACCTGGTGTCGGCGTTGGTGGGCTACAACGCCGGCCCTGGGAACATTGCCGGCTGGCGCAGCCGTTCGGGCGCCGACGACGCGCTCTTTGTTGAGGTGCTGACTTTTGGAGAGCCGCGCCTCTATGTGCAGCTTGTGACGTCGAACCTCTATCATTACACGCGATTGTATGGGGAATGAGCGGTCATATTTTGACTCATCACTCATCACTCATCAAATCTCACTCATCACGCAGGAGCCAACCCATGTCTGACCGACGCACCTTCACCAACAAGATCACCACCATCGAGCGTTATATTTTGGACCAGCAGCGCGACTTCCCCGAAGCCACCGGTATGTTGACCAATCTGCTCTATGACCTGGCGCTGTCGGCCAAGATGATCGCCAACAGCACCACACGCGCTGGCCTGGCCGACATCCTGGGCGAAACCGGTGAGGAGAACGCCTATGGCGAGCAGGTGCAGAAACTCGACGAGTACGCCGAGCGCACCATTTATCGCATGAATGACCACACGGGCCGGCTGGCAGTGATGGCCTCGGAAGAAGAGGAAGACATCATACCGATCCCGCCCAACTACCCCATCGGCCGTTACGTGTTGCACTATGATCCGTTGGATGGTTCATCCAACATCGATTATAACGTGAGCGTGGGCACGATCTTTGCCATTCACCGGCGCAAGACCGAGGGCGATGGCCCCGGCACATTGGAAGATTGCCTGCAACCGGGGCGCGAACTGGTGGCGGCGGGGTATATCATTTATGGCTCCAGCACCATGATGGTCTATTCGACCGGGCAAGGGGTGCATGGTTTTACGCTCGACCCGCGCATTGGCGAGTTCCTGCTTTCGCACCCCGACATTCGCATCCCCAAGAAGCCCAAGTATTATAGCGCCAATCAGGGTTACGAGCCGCGCTGGGCGCCGGCGATTCGCAAATATACACGCTGGCTACAGGGTGAGAACGACCAGGGCATGGCGCTTTCGTTGCGCTATATTGGGTCGCTGGTGGCTGATTTTCACCGGAATTTGTTGGCCGGCGGCGTCTTTTACTACCCTGCCGAGGTGGGCAGCGGCGGCAAGCCGCAGGGCAAGCTGCGGTTGCTCTACGAGGCGGCGCCGCTGGCTTACCTCGCCGACCAGGCCGGCGGCTATGCGTCCGACGGCGCGCAGCCGATTCTGGACATTCAGCCGACCAGTTTGCAGCAGCGCGTGCCGCTCTTTATCGGCAGCCGCCCGTTGGTTGAAAAGGCGGAGGAGTTGTTGCGGGCCGAAGCATAAAAAAATCCGCAATCCGTTCCGGCCTTCAAAGAGACTGGAACGGATTGCGGAGCGTAGCCTGATGGTGCCCCGCCGCCGCTCTACCCACCACCGGCGAGGCGACCGCTCTGGTTCCAGACATACGTCGCTTTGCCCTGAGGCAGTGTGGTCAAGTCGGCTGGATTGCCGGGGTCGGTGGGCTTGAGGTTGGCGCGCTCGATGATCAGTCGCGCCAATTCCGGGTCATATGCACGATCTTCGCGCTCGATGGCAATCTCACCTTCGGGCGTATAGTAGACCTGGATCTCGGCGTCCTCATATTGGGCGTCGGCCCGTTTGACAACGATATCCATCCTGTAGAGGTGAGGCCAATCAAACAGTTTAGTGGCGGCCCACGGACGCATGGGGTTACGGATAATCAACCCTGCGTCAGTCACTTCGTAGGTTTGGTAGATATCCATCAGACCGATGTAGATAAAGAGTGCGCCCCAAAGCGCAAAGGTCCATGCCGTGGCTTCGGCAAAGAAGACATCGGTCAGCTTCATGGAAAAGGCCAGCGCAGAAGCGGCCAGCATGGCGACGCCGACGGCCAGGTTGCGCTGGGTGCCGGTGAAGACCAATTTCGGTTCGGCGACGGGCGCTTCGGCTGTCTCGCCGGCAACCGTCTCGTAGGCGTTCGCCATCCATCCCTCCTCAAACCCGTTGCGAATGTGCGTTGCAGATAAGCGCGACTGGTACAAGTATAGCGGAAAGTTGCATTGCTGCCCAAATTCGGTTGTGTATTATTGCACAATGGCATGGAGCTTGCTTTGCCGGCATCACTCGATCGCCAATCGATAACCGCGCCCCCGAATGGTGGTCAGGAAGCGGGGCGCGCTGGGGTCGCTTTCGATCTTCTGGCGCACACGGCTGACCAGCTTTTCAATGCGTGCGTCGTCCACTTCGTCGATGTACTCCTCACCCCAAACCCCCGTCACAATCTGATATTTGTCGATGATGCGGTCGCGCCGGGCAAAGAGCAGTTCGACAAGGCGATATTCGAGATTGGTCAGCGTTTCGACCGGGCGCCCATCCACCAAGACCTCGCCCCGTTCGGCGTCGAGCCAGAGCGCACCGCCCATAGGGGTGGCTGGGGCAGTCTTGCGCTGAACATAATCAGCAAACAAATGGCTAAAGGGTTGGCGCTTGCCCTCCACCTTCATCAGAACATGCTGGCGCAACAGATTGGCAACGGTCTCTTCGTCGGGCTGTTCATCGTGCTGGGCCAGCGCGCCCAGCGCCGTCTGCTCAGCGTCGCTCAGTTTGCGCCAGATCTTTTCGCACTCAATTGCCAGCTCCTCGTTACGCCGCAACTGACGAGCCGCCAGATCGTGTCGATGCCAACGCTCGGTGGGGTCGGTGTCGGCCAGCCCGTCCTCGTCCAGGGTGGCTTCTAACAGGCGACAGACGCCATTGAGCAGGCGCGGATGGCCACCGGCCCACTCATAGACAAAGTCGACGTCGGCAGCAGTAAAGTGAACTTCAAACGCCGTCATGTAGCGGCGGACAAAGCGCTCGACATCGGTGCGGGTAAGCGGCGCCAACCGCCACATGTGATGGCTGAACAGCTCACAGAATTCGGCGCAATGTTCTTCGGGTCGGCGCCGCGCCAACGGCTGCTCGGTTGCGGTTACATAGGCCAGACGGGGGCCGAACCGATCTTTCAGCGCACGCAGGTTGATAAATACGCGTGAGTCGATGTGGGTAAAAGGCTCATCAAACTCGTCGAAAAGCAGGATCAGTTTGTAGTCGGTTGCCTGTAACACTGACATAAGGCCGCGGTTGAAACTCAACGGCGCCTGAAATTCGCTGGGGGGCGAGACGACCGTGGCATAGGCTTCGCTGAGCGCCGGTAAATGGGCTAGCGATTCGGCGCTCTCCTGAACGCAACACCAGCTCATAGAATCCATGGTCGCTCATGGCAAGCATATGGTTGCAGTCAATATAGACAGGCAAGAAGTCGCGACCGGCTTCGCCCAGCTCCTGAATCCAGACGTCGGGCTGGGCCAACAATCGCATGAGCGCCGACTTCCCCACATTGCTAAAACCCACAACTTCAACACAGTGCAGGCTGTAGAGCATGTGGAGAATGTTCTCTACATCGTAGCGGCGCATATAGCCGCCTTCGGCAAGGCGTAATGTATTGGGCATAGCGCCCCCTCCCAAAGAAACGGACCCCTGTCGATGCGCGCGGTGATTGACGCAAGCGCACAGTTGATGATACACTCCTCGTCAGCAATGGAGAAATTCCGAGACGCCACATGGCCCCCGGTTTGGATTTGCCCCAGTTTGGATTTTATGGGAGGCGCCCAATGAGCGAAGTGACGCGTATTTGTGCCCAGTGCGGCCAACCCGGCCCGCTCGAGGCCCGTTTTTGCCCGCATTGTGGGCGCGATGTCGACGGTGATCTTGCGGCGCCGGTAGTAACCCGCAACTTGCCAGTGGCGTTGGGCAAGGCTGCTCTCCCGATCCTGGCCGGCGTTGCCGGATTGGCGGCGCGCGCTGCGTGGCGGTTACTTCAGGCGCGCCTGGAACAGGCCATCACGCCCGCACCCCAAGCTCAACCGCCAGTCGCACAACCTAAGTCGCCGGCTCCGGCGCGCCCCCGTCGTGTGATCCGCATCCGCACGGCTTGGGCCGTGGGCGATGGCCGCGGGGTGTGGCGCCAGGGCCAGTCTGACCAGACAATTGAGATCGAGGAGTGATTGCAAAAAAGATACATCAGGGAGTGAGGCGCGCCGGTCTCGGGGCCAATGTCACATCGATGAGATATTCGCTTCCCTGGCGCAAAATGCGCAGCGTCACTGTATCGCCCGGGCTGGTGTCCGTCTCCAGATAGGCCAACATATCGTCAAACGACGCCACAGGTTGGTCGTTGATTGCCGTCACAATATCCCCGCCGCGCGCCGTGGGGCAAAGGTTCACATACCGTGTGTTGGACTCTTCTCCGCCGCCGCGCAAGCCGGCCCGGGCTGCCGGTGTGCCGGGCAGCACCTGTTGGATGTATGCGCCGCGCACACTCCGGCTCAAGCCCAAATCGTCGGCGCAGATTGGGCTCAATGTGGAGCCGCTCACCCCCAGATAGCTGTGTTCATACTGGCCGTTGGCGATCAGCGCCGGCGCCACTCGCTCCACAATCGAGATCGGGATCGCAAAGCCAATCCCACTGTTGACGCCTGTCTCTGAACGGATCTGGGCGTTGACCCCAATCACCTCGCCGCGCTCGTTGAGTAGCGGGCCGCCCGAATTGCCCGGATTGATGGGCGCGTCGGTCTGGATCGAACTGGGGATGCTGTAGTTGGAGACTGCCGGGATCGAGCGGCCCATCGCGCTGACAATCCCACTGGTCAACGTGCCTTCTAGCCCAAACGGGTTGCCAATCGCCGCCACCCGCATTCCGACTCGCACTTCAGTCAAGTTGCCGCGGCGGACGGGGCGCAGCGCATAGCCCTCGGGGTCAATCTTGAGCACGGCCAAATCGCTGCTGGGGTCGACCCCCACAATGTCGGCGAGCGCGGTTGTGCCATCGCTAAAGGTAATCTGCACCTCGTCGGCGCCGTCCACCACATGATGGTTGGTGACAATATGCCCATCGACATCCCACACAAAGCCCGAACCACTGCCCAACGGCAACAGATCGTCCTCTTGAAAGCGACCACGCAGCGCCTCTACCGAGCTCCCGGCCGTAAACCGTGTTACATTGACGACCGAGGGATTGACCTGCTCATAGATATTCATGAGCACGGCGGTCTCGTAGTCCATTCCTCCCTCGGGTGTGGCCACGACCACCAGGGTGATCGGGGTTGGCGCGGCGGCGCGTTCGACGGCAACCGAGCGCGGCGGCGCAGGCCGTAGCGCGCCGTCGTTTCCCACACTGGCCCCGCTGCGCAGCAAGAACAGACCCACCGTGCTGGCTAACAGGCAGCCAATGAACAATACGGCAATGACGCCACCCACCAGCCACCAGGCCCCATTCCGACTACGGCTTCGCCCGACAGGCGCACTCTCCGATTGTGGTTCGAACATACCGATCCTTTCCACTGCCACACCGGCTCTGATAATCGAACAGAGACTTTACGACAGAAGGGTGAAAAAGCGCAACATCCAGGTTATCTTGTGTGCATTACACACCACATTGTACAAAAGGCAACGATTCCATCAAAGTAGATGCGTTACAATACCATAGGACTTACGCAAGCCCTGACTGACTCCTGTGAGGTGACAGTTACTTCAAAAGTGACTGTCACCTATACCGCAAGGCAACCGGTCTGTGGTAGAATAACAATATGAATCGTCGTCAGTTGGCTTTTCTGATTGTTATCAATGCCCTGATCAGCTTGACCATCGCGCTCAGCGTTGCCTGGGTGATCGAGGCGCGCCGGCCGGATCTCGAGGAGCTGGCTGCGCGCTACACACCGCCCGCGGCCGTTGTCGCTGGCCCATCTCAAGAGAACCCGGCCCCGCCGGCCAATGCTGCCGATCCGCCAGCGGAGGGTGATGCCGCGCCCTCTGTCGAGCCGACCCCAGAGCCGGCAGGCGCGGTTGCCGAAGAAGTGTCTGCGGAGGATGAGGTGTATGTCGTGCAGGCCGGTGATAGCCTGGGCGCCATCGCGGGTCGCTTTGGGGTGACAGTGGCCGCAATTGTCGAAGCGAACAATCTGGCCAACCCGGACTTTGTCTTTTCCGGCCAGCGATTGATCATTCCCGCCCGTGAGGGTTCGGGCAATGCGCCCCCACCGGTCGAGCCTACCCAAGCCCCAGGCGCCGGCATTCGTATCAGCGCGCTGGAGACACCGGGCAATTTGCTGAGCGAGGCGGTGCTGATCGTCAATGATAGCAACCTGGCCGTCAACCTACAAGGGTGGCGTTTGGAGCGGGAGGGGGGGCCGGCCTACGCTATCGAGAGCGTGACGCTCTTTCCAGGCAGTAGTCTGTGGATACACAGCCGCGCCGGCACAAATACAAGTGTGGCGCTCTATTGGGGGCAGACCAGCCCCGTCTGGCAGAGTGGCGCTGCGGCCCGGTTGGTCAGCCCACAGGGCGAAGTGGTGACAAGCTATCCGGTTCCGTAAGGACTAGCCTGATTTTGGGGTTCGTGTTGGGGTTCCTGTGACGCATTGTCATCGATGGAAATAGTAGATGGATATCGTATACAGATTTTTGGCGCTTGTCCTTGAAAGCTGCACAATCCGTATACCGTTTAGCGGTTGAAGGGGTCAGGGTTTATGGCGGAGCAGAAGTCAAATAGTGGCCCACGGAACGAGGGTCGCACTGGACGGCGGCGTTACTTCCGGCGTCGCGAGGGCGGGGACAAGACAAGCGCCGCGGAGGCGCCATCCCGAGGGACCGCGCCAGGGAAAAAGGGGGGTGGCGCCGTACCCGATGATTCGGCGGCCCGGATTGGACGGACGGGTCGCCGGCGACGCCGCACGCGCAGCCGCGCGGCGGGCGCCGCGCCCAAGGTTGAACAGGTGACGGCAGAGAGTATTGTCAACCTGGCGGACTATCAGCCCCCCACCGATGTCTTTATCTATACCCACATTACACGGCCAGGCAGCCGCGATTCTTACGAGTTTCGCGCCGAACATTTTTCAAAAGTGGGTCGCCGGCTAGAGGATTACAACATTGATCTTTCGGTGCTCTTTGCAGGCGGCGATCCGGGTGAAGGGGGCGAACCGCCGCCGCTGGTCTCTTCGTGGGCCACTGCGACACAGCCTGCCGAAGGTTCGCTCATGGAAGCGTGGACTGACGACGAAGAGACCGTCGCCGCGCCCGACGAAGCGTCCGCTGACAATCCACCCGAATAACAACCTGGGGCTGCGTGACTCGGATAAGCACTACAAATGGGGAGCGAGAGCGTGAATCCAACTGTCGCCATTGCGGATCTACACCGGCATGTCGATGCCGACGTAACCATCCAGGGCTGGCTCTATCGAAAAACCGGGAAGGGCAAGCTCCAGTTCTTGCAAGTTCGCGATGGCTCGGGCATCTGCCAGGCAGTGCTCTTTCGCGGGAATGTGAGCGACGAACATTTTGAGGCCGCCAAGGCGCTGACGCAAGAGAGCAGCCTGGTTGTCCATGGGGTGGTCAAAGCCAACGAGCGGGCGCCCGGCATACCCGGCGGCTATGAACTGGATGCGCGTGAACTGGATATTGTTCAGATTGCCGACCCTTACCCCATTACGCCCAAAGAGCATGGCGTTGAGTTTCTCATGCAAAATCGCCATCTCTGGTTGCGTTCGTCGCGCCAGTGGGCGATCCAACGGGTGCGGGCGGTGGCGATCCGCGCCATTCGCGACTGGCTCGACGATCACGGCTACCTCAATGTGGATACGCCCATCCTCACCCCGGCGGCGGCGGAAGGCACCACCACGCTCTTCGAAATTGACTACCACGGCGAGCCTGCCTATCTGGCGCAGACCGGTCAACTCTACAACGAGGCCAATATCTTTGCTTTTGGCAAGGTCTATTGTTTTGGCCCTACGTTTCGGGCCGAAAAGAGCAAGACCCGCCGCCATCTACAGGAATTTTGGATGGTGGAGCCAGAGATCGCATTCTGTAACCTGGAGCAGTTGATGGAGATCGAGGAGCAGTTTGTTAGCTACATTGTCCAACGCTGTCTACACGATTGCCAGGCCGAGTTGGCTGTGTTGGAGCGTGACCTCACCCGTCTGGCGCAGGTGACCCCACCCTTCCCGCGCATCCACTATGACGAGGCCGTGCGCCTAATCAATGAAGCTGCGGCCCGCGGCGAACTGGTGCCGGGCTACCCCGACCCGGTGCCGGCCATCGAGTGGGGCGATGACTTTGGCAGCCCACACGAGACCTACATCGCCGCCCAGTTCGAGAAGCCGGTCTTTGTCCACCATTACCCCACGCAGGTCAAAGCCTTCTACATGGAGCCGGAAGCGGGCCGGCCCGAAGTCTGTCGCAGCGTCGATCTGTTGGCGCCTGAAGGCTACGGTGAGATCATCGGCGGCAGCGAGCGTATGAGCGACCCAGAAAAACTGGCCGCCGCCATCCGGCATCACGGTCTGCCCCAGGAAGTGTACGACTGGTACCTTGACCTGCGCCGCTACGGTTCGGTCGTCCACAGTGGTTTTGGGCTGGGCGTCGAGCGTGTGGTGATGTGGGTCTGCGGCCTCGACCATGTGCGCGAGTCCATCGCCTTCCCGCGCACGCTGACCAACATGCGGCCTTAGGCGTGTTGTCCCATCCTCGATGGCTAGCCACTCCCAAGCACAATCTTGCCAAACTGGCGCCCCGCATCCATGTGGCGCATGGCGGCTTCAGCCTCGGCCAGGGGAAAGACCTGGTCCACGATGGGGGTAATATGGCGCGTCTGCACAAATTGCACCAGCGCCACAAAATCGTCCGCCGTGCCCAGGGTCGAGCCGAGGATATCCAACTGTTTCCAAAAGACGCGACGCAGATCCAGCCCAGGCGGCAACCCCAACGTGGCGCCATAGTTCACAATGCGCCCCCCGGGCGCGGCCAGATCGACCAATTGTTCAAAACCGGCGCCGCCCGCGCCATCCACGATCAGGTCAAAGCCGCCGCTCTCCGCCTTGAGCGTCTGCGCCCAGTTCTCATCCCGATAGAGCGCGCCGCCAACCGCGCCCATTGCCCGCGCCCGTTCGAGCTTGGCCGGGGAGCCAGAGGTGACAAAGACCTGGGCGCCGCACGCTACGGCAAATTGCAGCGCAAAGATCGCCACCCCGCCACCCACGCCCGTGACCAGCACCCGGTCGGCGCTGTGAAGATGGGCGCGTGTAAAGAGCGCGCGATACGCGGTCAGCCCGGCCAGTGGCAGCGCCGCGGCCTCGGGCCATGAAAGATGGGCAGGCCGTATACACAGACTCTGCGCCGGAACTTTCACCGCTTCGGCAAAGGTTCCGTTATCCGGCAGCCCCAGGATACGATAGCCGCGTGATTGGGCGCGGGGGTTGTCGCCCCAATCCGTCCCTGGGTTCACGATTACCTCACGGCCAAGCCAGGCGCCGTCTACCCCATCACCCAACGCACTCACCACCCCTGCGCCATCAGACCCCAAGATGATGGGGAACTTGAGCCCGGCGTAGCGCCCTTTTTGGATCCACACGTCGCGGTGGTTAAGCGCGGCGGCGGCCAGCCGGACGATCACCTCGCCCGGCCCCGGCTGAGGGTCGGGCGCATCTTCATAGGCCAACGGTTGGTCGACTCCGTGGAGAATGGCTGCCTTCATTGCCTCCTATCCCTTCTTTTTGGCCTGGCCGGGGGGAACGCTGACCACGGTCTGTAATTTTTGCGGTCTCTTGGCGCGCCCACCGCCGGCGGGCGCAGGCGTTGCATCTTCCACGGCAAAGAGCGACGGCTGCGTCGTGGCAACGCCCTTCTCTTTGCCCTGGGCGCTGGGCTTGTCGTTGGCCTTTGTGCTGGCTCCGACATCGGCCCTTACATTGGTCGTAGCAGGCTGCGCTGCCTGGCCCTTGGCGCGCTTCTGCGGCGCTACCTTCCCCGCGGGCGGCGGCGCGGCCGACGACGTAACATTGGCCTTTGCGTCGCCCGCGCGCGGCCGGGGTGTGGTCATTGGCGCCGCCCTTACGGGTGTCATGCCTTTCCCGGCGCGGGGCGGCTTTGCATCGGCCCTGGCGCGCACGGATCGCGGTGTGAGGTCGGTAGGGGGGCCTGGCGTGGGCGACGCCTCACTGGGCGCTTCGGGCGCAGCGCTTTCTGTTGCGGACACAATACGGTGGATCACCACGACCGGGTCGCTGTGGGTGGCGTCCACCACCTGTTTGCCCTGAACCCCGCGCCCCATGGCCGGGATCTCGCTGTGCGCGGACAACTTGGGGACGCCCTTCTTGGTGACGGCGACCACCGTCTCACCTTTTGCGGCTGCGGCAAGCAACAGCGCCGCGCTCACGAGGCCAGTGCGCTCGTTGGGCTTGTGGGTGACGATGCCGCCGCCGTTGCGGCCCTGGCTCGGGTATTCGGCCAACGCCGTACGCTTGGCGAATCCCTCCGCAGTCAACGTCACCAGCTCCCCCGCCAGGTCAACAACAGCGGCGTAGACCACCTTGTCGCCCTTCTTCAGCTTGACGCCGCCTACGCCCCCTGCGGCCAATCCCATGCTGCGCACCTCGTCTTCGGCAAAACGGATGGCCTGCCCACTGGCCGTCACGAGGATCACCTCCTGGTTGCCCTGGGTGGCGAAGACCCACCCCAGCCGATCCTTGTCGGCCACCGCGATCACGGTGGGGGCGCCAAAGTTGGCGTTGCGCAGGTCGACCTGGGTAATGCGTTTGACCACCCCTTGTTCAGTGACAAAGAAGAGATAGCCCTGCGGCTGATCTGCGGATTCGGGGACGGATTCGGTGGCGGGAAGCGTCAGCGCGGCGGCGATGCGGTCGCCCCGGCTCAGCTTGCCCAGCTCGCTGGCCAGTTCGGCCTTCCCGTCGGCGGGGATCTCGTGGATCGCCACCCGCGTGCAGCGACCGTCGGTGCTAAAGAGATAGAGTGGTTCGCGGGTATTGGCTGTCACCACGGCCACATCGCTGCCCCGTCCGGCCTGGCGCAGCGCCGTGTTGCTCAACTTGCCCACCTCTTGCCGACGCAGCTCGCCCTTGCTGCTCACCGACACCCAGACCGTCTGGTCGGGCAGCAGGTCGGTGGTGGTGAGCGTCCCTTTGGTGCGGTCCACAATCTGGGTGCGGCGGGCGTCGCCATATTTCTCTTTGATGGCGAGCAATTCAGTCTTGATCAGCGCCAGCACCTTTTCGGGGTGGGCCAGTAGGTCTTCCAGCTCGGCGATGCGGTCGCGCAGGGCCTTGTACTCATCCTTGAGGCGGGTGCGCTCGAGCGCGGCCAGCCGGCGCAGTTGCATGTCGAGAATCGCCTGGGCTTGCACCTCGGTAAAGCCAAAGTTCTTCACCAGGTTGTTGCGCGCCGTGTCCACCCGCTGGCTGCTGCGGATGGTTTGGATCACCTCATCGATGATGTCGAGCGCCTTGAGCAGCCCTTCGACAATATGGGCGCGCTCGCGGGCGCGCCTCAGGTCAAACTCAGAGCGACGACGGATGATCTCCTGGCGGTGTTGGATAAAGAGCTGCAACGCCCGTTTCAGACTCAACATGCGCGGTTGGCCATCGACCAGCGCCAGCAATTGCATGCCAAAGGTCTGTTGCAGCGGCGTATATTTGAAGAGGTCGGCCAGGATAGTCTTGGGGTCGGCGTTGCGCGTCAGCTCGATGACGATGCGCATGCCGGTGCGGTCGCTCTCGTCGCGCAGGTCCGAGATGCCTTCGACCTTGCCATCGCGCACGAGGTCGGCGATGCGCTCGATGAGCGATGACTTGTTGGTCTGATAGGGCAGCTCGGTGACGATGATGCGGCTGCGGCCCCGGCTGATCTCCTCGAAGTGCGCCTTGGCCTGCATGACCATGCGCGAGCGGCCCACCGAATAGCCCTGGGCGATGGCGTCGATCTCCTCTTCGTTTTTGCCGTCGGTGCGATAGCGATAGAGGATGCCCCCGGTGGGGAAGTCAGGCCCTTGGACAAAGCGCATCAACTGTTCGGTGGTGATCTCGTCGATCTGCGCATGGTGATCGATGAGAAAGGCCAGCGCATCCACCACCTCGCCCAGGTTGTGCGGCGGGATATTGGTGGCCATGCCCACGGCAATACCGTTGGCGCCGTTGATGAGCAGGTTGGGCAACGCCGCCGGCAAGACGGTTGGCTCTTCGAGCGAATTGTCAAAGTTGGGCGTCCACGCGATGGTTTCCTTCTCCAGGTCGTCGAGGATCAGGTTGCTGATCTCGGCCAACCGCGCCTCGGTATAGCGCATGGCCGCCGGGCTGTCGCCGTCGATGGAGCCAAAGTTGCCCTGCCCATCCACCAGCGGGTAGCGCAGGCTGAAATCCTGCGCCATGCGCGCCATGGCGTCGTAGACCGCCACATCGCCGTGGGGGTGATATTTCCCCAGCACCTCACCGACGATGCGGGCGCTCTTCTTGTGCGGCTTGTCGTGGGTCAGCCCCAGGTCCGCATACATGGCGTAGAGGATGCGGCGGTGCACCGGCTTGAGGCCGTCGCGGGCGTCGGGCAGGGCGCGCGCCACGATCACGCTCATGGCGTAGTCGAGATAGGCCACCTGCATCTCGCCCACAATGTCGGCGGGGCGCACTGTGCCGATGTTGGGCGCTGGCGCCGCGCCATTGGCCCCGTTGGTGTGTTGGATCGTATCGGCAGCACCGTTGGTAATGGTCATAGGCAAATACTTTCGGATCACGTGGTATTAGACATACGAAAAGAACATAAGTTCTATTGCAGAAAGTATACCGCGTATCCGCAAAATTGTCTAACGGCGGAACCCAGAGGGGTAATTGCAGTTGGAGGCAGCCGCAGATGGTAAGCGGCGACCTCCCCTGGTTTGAACACATCAGTTTTACGCCCGTAAGGATGGCAGCGTCAAACAGGATCAACCAGAATTGCATGGCCAACATGTGTTATGATGATTTTCATGTAAAAATGGATATAGCGCACAAATTATATCCATTGATCATCATTATCCGCGGTCAAATTTGGAGTTCTTGGCTTCAACGCAACCCACGGTAGCACCACAGAATAGCATGGAGGGGACGACAAAGTGCGACGCACTGGCCAGCGTCACTCCTGTATGACCACTCGGTTTCCGGCCAGTGCGTTGCACTCCACGATTCCCTGTGGCGCCACCCAACCGCGCAATAAGTGTGAACTATCTCACAGCCCCGGCGCCAGCCTCGCCAGCCGCTCCACCATCTTCTCCAGATCGTTCATGTGGGTGGCGATGCTAAAGCGGACATGCCCCTCACCGGCGTCGCCAAAGGCGATGCCCGGCGTGGCCGCGATGTGCGCCTGCTGCAACAGGATGTCGGCTATCTCCAGGCTCGACTTGTCGGTGGCGGTGAACTTGGGGAAGACATAGAACGCGCCCTCGATGGGCCGGCATTCGATGCCGGGGATCTCCTCGAAGGCGTCGAGCACATAGCGGCGGCGTTCGGCATACGCCGCGGTCATCTGGTGGACGACCTCCTGCGGGCCGTTGAGCGCGGCGACGCCGGCCGCCATGGCAAAGCTGGCCGCTGACTGGGCGCTGTGGGTTTGCAACGTGCGCGCCAGCTTGACCACCGGCGCCGGCCCGGCCAGCCAACCGAGCCGCCAGCCGGTCATGGCGTAGGCCTTGCTAAAGCCATTGATGATAATGGTCCGCTCGGCCATGCCCGGTTCCGCGGCCAGGCTGTAATGGACGGCGCCATCGTAGAGGATGTGCTC
>JAHDWG010000665.1 GCA_023384495.1 Caldilineaceae bacterium | reverse complement strand
TTTGCCATCCCCTCGGGCAGCGACATGATGGAGATGGCCGTCGCCTTCTTCGACCGGCCTGACGAAATGCACCAACTTGCCAAGACGCGGGTGCAAGAGGCCCTGGCGCGCGGCAGATTTCTGTGCGAGGAGTGCGGGCTGGACGGCTTCGCCCTCTGCGCCGATTACTGTTTCAACACCGGCCCCTTCCTTTCCCCGCGCATGTTCCGCCAGTTCGTCACGCCCTACCTCAAAGAACTGGTGGCGGGCTACAAGGAGATGGGCTTCTACGTCATCAAGCACACCGACGGCAACCTTATGCCCATCCTCGACCAGATCCTTGAGTGCGAGCCGCACGGGCTGCACTCCATCGACTGCCAGGCCAGGGAGATGGACATGGCGGTCATCAAAAGGCTGGCGGGCGACAAGCTCTGTCTGCTGGGCGGCGTCCAGTGCAGCCTGCTCCAGACGGGCGCCGAGGAAGAGATCGTCGAACAGTGTAAATATGTGCTGCGCCACGGCATGCCTGGCGGCGGCTACATCTACGGCACGACCAACGTCGCCTTCAAAGGGCTGCCGCTGGAGCGCTATCTGCTCATTCTGGAGATCCGCAAACAGTACGGCTGGTATGACGAGCACGGCAACCCCTGCCCGGTGCTCTTTGAAGACCATGAAACGTGATGCGTAGTTCGTGATGCGTAACACACTCCACACACCATGTATCACTGATTACCGATTACGCATTCTCATTACACTCAAGGAGATCACCATGCCTCAAGATGCTCCCCCCAGGTCGATGACCCACCGCCAACGGATGCTCGCCACCATCCGCGGCGAGCCGACCGACCAGCTCCCCTGGGCGCCGCGCATGGACCTCTGGTACATTGCCCAACGCGCTCGTGGCACGCTGCCACCGGAATTCGCCGGCTTGCACATGGTCGAAGTGGCCGAGCTGCTGGGCGTGGCCTGCCACAGCATCGGCGGTGACATGACTCTGCCCGGTGGCCGCGACAACAGTTTGCGTGGGCTGGGCATCGATAACCATCCCGACTACCCCTACCGGGTTGAGCTACGCAACCTGCCCATCGAGTCGACCGACGACGGCGAGCATCTGCGCACCCGCATCTGCGCACCCGCCGGGGAACTCTTTCTCCACCTCTTCCGCTCGCAAGGAATGGCGCGCGACGGCATCTCGTTGCCCTTTGTCAAGTCCTACGCCATCCGCTCGGTGGATGATTTTGAGGCCGTGGCACAGGTTTTTGAGCACCTGGACCTGATTCCCACGCCGGAGTCTTATCGTACTTTTCAGCGACGCATTGGCGAGCAGGGGTTGGCCGTGGCGCGAGGACCGGTGGCGGCTTCGCCCATGCATCTGATCTTGCACGAACTGGTGGCAATGGATCAGTTCTTCTATCTCTATCACGACGAACGCCCGGCCCTGCACGCCCTGGCCAAACGCATGGAGCCCTTCTTCGAGGCTGCGCTCGAGGCGCTCGCCACTTGTGATGCCGAGGTGATTTTCTGGGGCGCCAACTACGACCAGGATTTGACCTGGCCACCCTTCTTCGAGGCGGAGATCGCGCCCTGGCTCAAGAAGGTCAGCGACCGTCTCCACGCGGCGGGTAAGTTCGTGCTGACCCACACCGACGGCGAAAACAAACGGCTGCTCCCACTCTACCCTGCCTGCGGCTTCGACGTGGCCGAGTCGTTCTGCCCCGCGCCCATGACCAAGGTCACGCTGGCCGAGATGCTGGAGGGGCTGCGACCTAAGACGACCGTCTGGGGCGGCGTCCCGTCGGTGGCGCTGTTGGACGACGCTATGACGGACACGGTCTTTGCGCGCCATCTGGATGAACTGTTCGCCTCGATTGGCCCAGGCGACCACCTGATCCTCGGCGTTTCGGACAACGTGCCGCCCGACGCCAACCTGGAGCGGCTGGCGGAGATCAAGCAGCGGGTCGAGGCCTTTGGGCCGATATCGCCATAGAATTGCTGGCAAGACCTCCGGGAGGGGACCAGGTGAAATCTTTCCAGACCAAGCTGTCTGTGGTCCCCTCCCGGAGGTCGGGCTCACAGCCCAGGATTGAGAGGATGGCATGAAACTAAAATGTCTCTGTTGCGAGGCGCTCACCCGGCTGGCGTATCTGGGGGCGGCGCTCTCGCCCCACACCGTCGATGTCGAACTGTTCAAGATCGGTCTGCATAACCAGCCGCTCAGCCTGCGCCAGCGGCTGCTAGCCCAGATCGACGCCACCGGCGGCCAGGGCTACGACGCCATCACGCTGGCCTACGGGCTATGCGGGCAGGCCACCGCCGGCCTGGTCGCCCGCGAGATCCCGCTGGTCATTCCCCGCGCCCACGACTGTATCACGCTCTTTCTCGGCAGCCGCAGCCGCTACCAGGCGCAGTTCGAGCAGAACCCCGGCACCTATTGGTATGCGCACGACTACATCCAGCGCCGTGATAACACAAACACATCCCTATCGCTTGGCGCCGGTGTGGACAACGACCGCCTCCAGGAACGTTACCAGGAGTTTGTCGAAAAGTTTGGCGAAGACAACGCCCAATACCTGATGGAAG
>JAHDWG010000664.1 GCA_023384495.1 Caldilineaceae bacterium | reverse complement strand
AAGGGGATGCCCGAGCTGGAGCCCATGGTAAATATAGCGCGGCGGGCGGCAAAATCGGGGTTGGGGAAGCCCTCGGTGAAGAATTAGCCGCAGCCCTCGTCCAGCATCCCCTTGAGGAAGGTCATTGCCTCTACCGTGGCTGGGCCATTGTAAAGATACTGGGCGCCGTCCTCGCTGAGCACATCGCCACCGAACGCAAAAGTCCACGCCGCTACCGCCGACGCATCGTCGCGCAGGATAAAGCCACCGGTGCCGTCGCCGTTGGCCTCAGCCGCCGCGCAGGCCATCGCTTTGAATTCGTCGGGCGTGGCGGGCGGGCCACTAAAGCCCAACTCCTCAAGCCAGGTCTGGTTGTAATAGATGACCTCCATCGAGCGGTTGGGGGGGAAGCCAAGCCGCTGGTTGTCAAAGACCGGATGGACGCTCTGGCTGAAGAAGCTGGCGTAGAAGTCGGCCTTTTCGTCTTCGGTCAGCCCCCAGGTGGCGTCATTGATGAACACATCAAAATCGACCAAAGTGTCGTTGAGCTGGTAAAAGGCCTGGTCATTCTGGTAGCCGACGAGCAGCGCAGCGGGTTGTTCGCCGGCGCCGATGCTGGCATTGACCTTGTTGCGGATGTCATCATAGCCGCCCTGGTTCTGAGCGTCCACGGTGATGCCGCAGGGGTTGGTGCTGTTGAATTCCTCGATCAAGGTCATCAGCCCAGCCTCACGGCTGCCGCTGTGCTGGTGCCACCAGACGATGGTCTGCCCCCGTGGGTCCACCCCGGCGTATTCGCCATCGGTGGCCGGCGCGCACTCGCCCTCATCGGCAGCGGCTTCTGCGGCGGGCGCTTCTTCGGCAGCCGGGGCCTCGGTGGGCGCAGCCGCGGCTTCTTGGGCAGGGGCGGGCGCTTCAGCCGGCGCGGCCGGTGATGAGGCCGGGCATGCGGTCAGCACCAGCGCAACCGCCAGCAACATCCCCAACATCCAAAACTGCTTGCGTAACATATGTTTCTCCTTACTTTGGTCAGGTTGTGGTGGCGAAGACAAGACGCTTTGGCGGCTCGTGGACACCACCCCGTAATGCAACCAAGGCGAAATTTTATGGACCAGCGCGGCTCACAACCCAGCCTGGGCGCACAAAATGCACTGCCCGGCGGCCAAACAGTGGAACCGCGCTCGGAAACGAATAGATTCAGCCATTCCTGCTACCCTCACCCCTTGACCCCTGTGCTGGCGATCCCCTCGATAAAGGTCTGTTGGGTAAAGAAATAGATGACCAAAATCGGCGCAATTGTGATCATTGAGCCGGCCATTTGCAAGTGGAACTGCGTGCCGGCCTCGTCGAGAAAGGCGAGCAGCCCATAGGAAATGGGACGCCAGTCGGGTGTGGTCGTCACCAGGATTGGCCACGCCAGCGCATTCCACGAGCCGATGAAGCTAAAGAGCGCGATCGTCAAGATTGCCGCCTTCGAGAGCGGGGCCATGATCTGCACCAGATAGCGTAGGTGGCCGGCGCCGTCGATCTGCGCCGAATCCCAAAAGTCTTTGGGAATCTGCTGAAAGAACTGGCGCAACAAGAAGATGGAAAAGGCGCCGGCCATGAAGGGAATCGTCAGCGCCGGCCAGTTGTTGATCCACGGGATGGGCGTGACCCGCCCTAGCCATGAAACGGTGATAAAGTTGGGCACCCATGTCACCGCCTCGGGGATCATGAGGGTAGCGAGCAACAGGGTGAACATAAAGCCCTTGCCGGGAAATTCGAGCCGGGCAAAAGCGTAGGCGGCCAGGGTGCAAAAGATGACCTCGCCCGCTACCGTGATCGAAGCGATGATGACGCTGTTGAGAAAGTAGCGAGAGAAGCGCGCCTGATTCCACGCCTCGCTGTAGTTCTGCCATTGGGGCGCCCGGGGCATCAGGCGCCCACCGGTGGCCTCGGTCAGGTTCATGAGGGATACACTGACTGTATAGAGAAATGGCGCCAACGCCAACACGGCAAACAAGAGGAGGACGACATAGATGACGCCCTTCCCTATATCGATCGAGCCTTGGCGCTTGGGCTGCCGTTTGGCTGTCGCCGGCATAATGGCGGGGGCATGACTAGCCATAGAAGACCCTCTTGCTTGCAATACGATTGTTCACAGTGGTGAGCACCAGAATGATCAGCAATAACAAGATCGCCAGCGCCGAGGCATAGCCATAGCGCGTGTCGCGCTGAAAGGCGTCAAAGATCACCACGCTGGCTGTGTCCGTGGTGCCCAAAGCCGCGCCAGACCGCAGCACATAGATGTGATTGAACGCTTTGAAGGTGCCGATGACCGAATAGAGCGTCAGAAAATAGATGGTGGGCGAGAGGAGCGGCAGCGTGATATGGCGGAATTGCGCCCAGCGGTTTGCCCCGTCGATGGCGGCGGCTTCGTACGTCTCGCGCGAGATGGCCCCCAGCCCAGCCAGAAAGACCACGGTGTTAAAGCCGACAAAGGTCCAAATGCCAAAGACCATGATTACGACCAATGCCAGGCTTGGCCCGGCCGCCCACCCTGGCAACGTCACGGTTGACCCAACCAGCAACTGAAAGAGGCCGG
>JAHDWG010000663.1 GCA_023384495.1 Caldilineaceae bacterium | reverse complement strand
CAGTTGATCGCTGGGATGGTGCGCAAGGCGGGGGGCTTTACCTTTCAGGAATTGAACCTGGCGGTTGACGACATTGCCGCCATGTCGCAAGGCGGGGCGGACCTCTCGTACGACTTCATCACGCGACCCGCCTATCACCATGCGCTCGTCACAGGGGACGCCGAATTTCTGCGGTTGATGTTGCGAACGGTGCACGAATACGGCATCGACCCCGCATCGCTGATCCACGCACTGCAAAATCACGACGAGCTGACGCTCGAGCTTGTTCACTTCTGGATGAAGCACAAGGATGACCGCTATACGCTGGGCGGCCATCAATGGACGGGGAGCGAACTGCGCGAGCAGATCCGCGCCGTCATGTACGACCGCCTCACCGGGGCGAACGCGCCCTACAACCTGCGCTTTGTCACCAATGGGGTAGCCTGCACCACGGCCAGCGTGATCGCAGCCGCCCTGGGCATCCGTAATCTGGACGCCATCACCCCACAACAGGCCCAAGCGATCCAGCGCGTCCACCTGCTGCTGGCAATGTATAACGCGTTTCAGCCCGGCGTCTTTGCCCTGTCCGGGTGGGACCTGGTGGGGGCGTTGCCGCTGGCGCCCGCGGCGGTGGGGCCGCTCCTGGCCGACGGCGACTCCCGCTGGATCAACCGTGGCGCGTACGATTTAATGAACGCCAACCCCACGGCCACGGCGTCGCCCGCCGGTTTGCCCAAAGCGCGCGCGCTCTACGGCCCCCTCTCGGCACAGTTGCAGCAGCCGGCCTCGTTCGCACGCCAGTTGCAGAGACTGCTCGCCGTCCGCAAGCGCTATCGCATCTTCGAGAGCCGGCAAACAGAGATTCCGACAGTGGCGAACCCGGGGCTGCTGGTGATGGTGCACGAACTGCCCGCTGGCCTTGGCGGCCAGGTCACCGCGCTGAATTTTGGGCCCGCCCCGGTCGATGAGACGGTGAGGCTGGCGACTGCGCCGCGCGGCAGCGTCCACAACATGCTCACCGGCCAGCCCGAAGGCGCGCTGGAAGCCGATGGCGCGCTGGCCGTCCGGTTGGGGGGGTATGAGGGCAAGGCGTATCTGATTGCGGCGTGACCACGGCGTTGACTGTCGCCGCTCTGCGGCCTCGTTGCGAAAAGAGTACAGAACGGCGCAACACCGAGTGCGCAGAGACTGCACGGAGAACACCGAGCAATAGGCAATGGTTCGTTCTGTAAGCAAAACCCTCTGTGTGCTTGGGGCGCGCCCGCTGAGCCCCTCTGTGTGCTCTGTGTTGCTTGCTGTACGCTGCCACGGTCATAACGCCCGTTCGGGTTGCCCCTGTTTACGGTTGGTGTCTTGCTCAAAGCCGTGACGTGCAGTAAAATTCATGACAAGGCAATACCGTTGCAACGCAGTGAGGAAACCCGATGAGTTATATATCTGCGATTTTGGAGGAATTTCCACAAGAGTCTCAAGCAGGTATGCTGCGATTTGCCGAGGCCCTGGAGCAGAGCCTGCGTGAGCAGCTCGCCGTCCGGCGCGAGGACGTTGACGCCCTGCGCTCGGATATCCGCGATGTGGCCGCCGCCCAACAGCGCACCGAGGATCGACTCGACCGGTTGGAGGGCATCGTCGAGCGGCTGGCCGTCGCCCAAGAGCGCACCGAGCAGCGGCTTGAGGAACTGGCCGCCGCCCAACAGCGCACCGAGGATCGACTCGACCGGCTGGAGGGCATCGTCGAGCGGCTGGCCGATTCTCAGGAACGCACCGAGCGCGAGCTCCGCTCCTTAATCGGAACCGTGGAGAAGCTCGCCGACGAACACCAGGAAACGCGGCGCCAACTCGGTGGTCTCACCATGACGGTTGGCTATCAACTCGAGGATCTGGCGTACAAAGCGCTGCCTTCCTTGCTGCGCCGCGATTTTGACCTCGCCGTCCAGGGGCGGCTACGGCGCGGCTATGTGCAGCAAAACCGGGGGAAGCCGATTGAGGTCAATATTTTGGGGACGGCGCAACGCAACGGCGACCAGGTTACCATTGTCGGAGAGAGCAAGGCGCAACTCTCCAAAAACGATGTGGATCGCTTTCTCCGCCGCACTGTGCAGCCGCTGAGTAAAGTCTACGAGAATCTCTTCCCCATTCTCGTCACGTACATGATCAGCGAGCCGGATGTGGAAGCACATGCGCGCGCCAGCAATGTCGCCCTGTACTATTCGTATGACTTCTGACCCGCCGCTATGCCGTGCTCTGTCAAAAACCAGTAGTATTGCTGGCCTCAAAACTGCCGGTTTCAAAGCAACCGCAGTTTCGCCGACACGCTTTTGTTGCGCGCCGCTGCACAGAATCCCTTCAATGGCGTCGCAACGCGTGACACACGCCACACAAACCATGTAGCCCGTCGAGCAGACCATGAAAATCACTGATATCAAGACCATCTTTGTTGATCGTTATCTCTTTGTCCAGGTACACACCGACGCCGGCATCACCGGGTTGGGGGAGTCGGGGGCGTGGGGCTATCTCGAAGCCTCCGCCGGCGCCGTTGAGACCTTCAAACGCTATCTCATCGGCCAGGACCCGCTGCGTATCGAGCACCACT
>JAHDWG010000662.1 GCA_023384495.1 Caldilineaceae bacterium | reverse complement strand
CAAAGTCGAACCGGGGAATCAGGTAGAGACCGTAGCGTGAGCGGATGATCTCCCGCTCTTCGGCGAAGGTGACCGTGCGCGCCGTGTAGGTGCGACCGTAGGTGTCCAGCATCGCGGTCAAATCAATCTCGCCCACGCCCTCGTAGAGATAGACGCCGATCTCACTCTGCCGCCAGAGCAAGGTCGCGTTGGCGCTGACCGTCAGCCCTGCCTGCGGCCCGGCCGGCGGAGCATAGCGCGGGTCGGCCAGGAAATGGGCGTACGGGTAGTTCAGCTTGCGGGCCGTGGCGAGGGCGACTTCCGCACCCAACAGCTTCTGCACCGTGTAGAGGCTGGCGTCGATCCCGGCGGTGATCCCGGCGGAGGTGATGGTGTTGCCGTTGTCGGTGTAGCGCACGCCGCGTACGGTCTGGATGTGCGGGTACTTCTTTTCCAGCACTGGGAAGACGCCCTGGTGGGTCGTCACCTGGCCGTCATCCACCAACCCGGTGGCAGCCAGCACGAGCGCGCCGCCGCAGATCGAGACGACCTCGGTGTTCTCGCCGGCATGGCCGCGAATCCACTGCACGATCTCCGGGTTCTCCGTGTCTTTGATAAAAGGGGACGACGATCACATCCGGGTTGCCGCCCAGCAGTTGGTCCAACTCGGCAAACGAATAGTGCGGCATGATATCGACGCCACCCCACAGAAAGGGCGTGTACTCCCGCTTGGACGCCGCGACATAGACGTTGAAGCCCTCGCTGGCGGCGAAGACCTCGTAAGGCGCCAGCAAGTCGGTGATCTCGGTGCCGTTGTTGCTGGCCACAATAGCGACCGTCGGTTTGGACGGGTCATGGAGCGGCGCCGGCAGAGCGGTTCCAGTGAAGGATTGCGCCGCCGGTGCGGTGAGCGCGGCATTGGCGTTCATCAACAACAGGAAACCGGCGGCAAGCGGGGGTGCAATAAAGGCAAAGGTGTAGCCGATGCCTTTCAGGATCGAGCGAGCCACTTTTTTGACGTTCATGGTTTTCTCCTTTGGTTCATTTTGACGATAGACGGTGGACGATAGACGATGGACGATAGACGATGGACGATGGACGATAGACGATGGACGATGTTCTTCGTTGTGCTGTATCTCCTGGGCATACAATAGCATGGGTGGCGATGGCGCGCCTCGGCCAGGGGCCGCACCGTGGCTCAGGCTTTGCGAGGATGCGCCGCCTCCGCCTTTTGACGGAGTCAAGGGCCACGGGCGCGGGGCGGGTTGGTTCCCAATATAATCAACCGGCCACTTCACCTTTTGATACATGACAGCGTTGGGCAATCGATCTATATTTGCCAGACGAATTTGTATCGATGGACAAGGGATATGCTAATGACATCGACTGTGAACAAAGCCGCCCCACGTACACCAGGCCGTGGGTGGCGCTGGCTCGCTCGTTTGCTTTGGGGTCTGGTAATTTTGTTATTGGTGCTGGTCAGTATGGGGGCGCTCTATCAGGCCGTCGGCGCCGCGCGCGACCGGGCCGCGTTTCCCCCGCCGGGGCAACTGGTGGATGTCGGCGGCCATAGGCTGCACCTCTACTGCACGGGCGAGGCAACCGCGGGCCGCCCCACGGTGATTCTGGAGACCCTCTCAGGCGGGATCGGGGCTTATTGGGGGTGGGTGCAGCCGGAGATCGCCAAACAGACGCGCGTCTGCTCGTATGATCGGGCGGGGCGGGCGTGGAGCGAGCCAGCCAGCGAACCGCTTTCGCTGGCGCAGACGGTGCGCGATCTGCACGCGCTGTTGGCAAACGCCGGAGTCGATGGCCCCTATGTGCTGGTGGGCCATTCGATCGGTGGCATCTATGTACGCAAGTTTGCCGCCGATTATCCAAATGAGGTGGTGGGCATGGTGCTGGTCGATGCGGGGCACCCGGAGCAATTTGCGCGCCATCCAGAACTGCTGGCGGCCAACGAGTCGTTTCTACAGATCTCCGCCACGTTCCCCTGGCTGGCGCGTGTAGGGCTATTCCGTCTCTATTTCGCCGCCGGCGGAACCCTTGACATGGGCGAGCTGCCGCCGACGGCGCTCGACGTGGCCAAGACGGTTTGGTCGACGCCCGCCTACTTTGAAAGCCAGCGCGCCGAGGGCATGGCCGGGCAGGCCATCTTTGCCGACGGGCAGCACTTGAGCGATCTGGGCGATCTGCCGCTGGTTGTGGTCAGCGCGGGCGCGCAGCAGCCAGCAATGTGGGCAAGTCTGCAAGCCGAGTTGGCGACCCTGTCCACAAATGCACAGCACATCACGGTCGACCGGGCCACCCACCAATCGCTGGCCTTCAACCCAGAGGACGCCCAGGTAACCAGCGCTGCGATCCTGCAGGTTGTGGAGGCAGCCGCCGGTCATCCGCGCTGACGGCTGCCCCATTCAACCAGCTCAACTTCGTCGACAGACGCACTCTACTGCACTACCTCGAAATGCGCCATCATGCCAGCGGCGTGGTGCTCCAGGATATGGCAGTGATACATCCAACTGCCTGGGCGGTCGTCGGGCAGCCAGGCAATGCGCACGGTGCTCTTGGCCGGCACGTTCACCACGTCCTCCCAGGA
>JAHDWG010000074.1 GCA_023384495.1 Caldilineaceae bacterium | reverse complement strand
TTCAATGACTTTGCCGGCCACGGCTATCACGGCGTCAGCGTCATGCGCAGCTACCTCGGCTTTGACGCCAAACCGGTGCAGGTGACCGGCGCCGTCCGCCAATATGAACTGGCGCCCCACTGGTCGCGCCTGCAAGACAAAACCGGCCCCCGCCCCGAAACCCAGGAGCACGGCATCATCGAGTTTGACGACGGCCGCCTGGGCATCTTCCATTGGACCAACGTGGGCTACGATTCGCCGCTTCGCTGGTGGCGCAGCAGCCGTTTTCTGGCCGAAAAGGGCATGGGCGTCACCGTGGGCGTCAACCTGGACGTGCAGGAGTGGCTCAGCCTGCTGGCGCCCGGCGGCGAAGCCCCCCACTTTATCACGCTGGAGCGCCGCTGGGAGCGCAACGATGGCGGCGCGCTGGTGGCCCTGGTCGCCCACGTCGGCGACCCGGAGCAGCCGATCATCCGCTGGGAGAACCCCTTCCGCCCGGCGCGGCGCGGTCACGGCGTCCAGTGGCACGACGACGAGATCGGCGTGGCCGGCTGCCTCATGAGCCTGGTGGAGGCCGTGCGCAACAACACAGAGCCGACCTATGGCCCCCACCAGGGCCGGCTCGACCAAGAGTTGATCGTAGCGCTACGCCAATCATCGTTGGAGGGCGGGCAGCCCGTGCGTCTGCCGCTCGACCCGGCGGCGCAGCGCGTCTAACCCATCCGCCAATCATCTCAGGAGCGTTCTGTAATGAGTGAAACAACCGAATCCCTTGACCGTGTCATGGTCATTGCCGCCCACCCCGACGACCCCGAATTTGGCGCCGGGGGCACGATCATCAAGTGGGCGCATGCCGGCAAGCAGATCACCTATGTGCTGCTCACCAGCGGGGACAAGGGCAGCAAGGATTGCAATGTGCGCCCCGGCCAGTTGGCCACACAGCGCGAGGAGGAACAGCGCGCCGCCGCTCGCGCCAGCGGCGTGCAGGAGGTGATCTTCCTCCGCCACCCCGATGGCGTGCTCGACTACACGCTGGAGCTGCGCCGCCAGTTGACGCACATCGTACGCAAACACAAACCCCAGATCGTCATGGCGATTGACCCGTGGCGTCACTACCAGCTTCACCCCGACCACCGCGCCGCCGGCTTTGCCGCGCTGGACGCCGTCTGGTCGGCGCGCGAGTGGCATATCTTCGGCGAACAACTGGTGGGCGAGGAAGAACCGTGGCGCGTCAAAGAGATCTATCTCTTTTGGACCGACAACCCCGACCACTTTGAAGATGTCACCGACTTTGTGGGACAGCGTGTCACCGCCCTTTCGCACCACACCAGCCAGGTGGGGACGGACATTCAAAAGCTCGATGAACGGATGCGCGAGCGAATGAAAAAAGTTGGCGAGAAGTACGGGGTCGAGTACGCCGAAGAGATGAAGTTGATCAAATTCTAGAACCTGCCCATGCCTGCAGCCAGCCAACCCAATCTCCTTGTCATCATGACCGACCAGCAGAAGGCGACGGCCAGCCACCTCTACGGCAACGCCTTCTGCGAAACCCCCGCCATGCAACGGCTGGCGGATGAGGGGACGCTCTTCCGCCATGCGGTGACGCCCCATCCGCTCTGCGCGCCGGCGCGCATTTCGTTTTGGACAGGCCAGTGGCCCCATTCGCACGGGGGGCGGCGCAACGAGACGCTCATGCCGCCGGGCGCAACCCATGCCTTTCGCCTTTGGAAGGAAGCCGGTTATCGCACGGGCCTGATTGGAAAGAACCACTGTTTCGAGCAGCCCGACGACCTGGCGCTCTTCGATGTCTGGTGTGAGATCTCGCACGGTGGACTCCCCGCCGAGGCCACCACGCGGGGCATGGAATGGTTTCGCCCGCTGGCCGGCATCCACGCCGCGCACGAGTTGCGCCGCACGATGACGACGCAGAACCCGCGCTTCAGCTACGCCGTCTCTGACTTCCCGCTGGAAGACTACTCGACGGGGCTGGTGGCCGGGCAGACGGTGCGCTTTCTGGAACAGTTCGGCGACGAACCCTTTGCGCTCTGGGTCTCCTTCCCCGACCCCCACGAACCGTGGGTCTGCCCCCGTTCGTATGCGGAACAATTCCCGCCAGAGAAGATCGAGCTTCCGCCCTGGCGCGAGGGCGAGTTCGACGACCCGCGCGCACCCGAACGCAACCGCGTGCTCTACGAGATGTTGGGGGTGCGCAACGACCGTATCGAAGATGTGCTTGGGCTGATGGCGGCCTATTATGGCATGGTGCGTTTTATCGACGATGGGCTGGGGCAGATTCTCGATGCATTGGAGCGGCTCAAGCTGCGCGAGAATACGATGGTCGTCTTCTGTTCCGATCACGGCGACTTTATGGGCGAGCACGCCATGCAGTGCAAGGGCGGGGCCTTCTACGACTGTCTGACCCGCGTGCCGCTCCTCTTCTCATGGCCGGGGCGCATCCCCGCCGGCGCGGTCGATGAGAGCATGGCCAACCTGGTGGATGTGGTCCCCACGCTGCTGACCTTGCAGGGGATGGCGGTTCCCCGCGCCATGCACGGGCAGCCCTTGCCCACCGTAACGGATGCCCCGCCGCGCGACGCCACCTTCGCCGAGTATGGCGCGGGCGGGCCACCCTTCCGCATGGCCGACCTGGAGCAGCTGCCGCAGCCGTGGGGCCGCCATACGCTGATCCAAACGCTGCGCTGGCGCGAGGCCGAAGGACGCCGCAAGATGGTGCGCACCCGCGCGTGGAAATATGTCCACGACCCCATGGGCGATCGCGACGAGCTCTACGACCTGGCCAATGACCCCTGGGAGCTGGTCAACGTGGTGGACGAGCCGCAACACGCCGGGGCGTTGGCTGCGCTGCGCCTGCGCCTGGCCGACTGGGCGATCCAGACCGAGGATGCACAGCCTGTACCGTTGCCTTGACGCCTAATCATCATGCCCAGCCGCCAGGCCCAACTCTTCGTCCAGCGCGCCCAGTTCGCGGATGAGCCGCAGCGACTCCTGCGCCGACGCTTCGTCGAGCCGGGTGATGGCAAAGCCGACATGGATGATGGTGTAATCGCCCACCTCCACCTCGGGCGTATAGGCCAGGCAGACCGCTTTGGTCACGCCGCCAAAATCCACCTTGCCCATGCGGATGCCGTTTTCTTCGTAGATTTCGACTACTTTTCCCGGTACGCCGAGACACATATTGGCTCCTTATAGCCATGGGTCACGCCGCCAGCGTGACGATCATGCAGATGAGCAGCGCCGTCGCCCTGGTAGGGCGACCTACCCTCGTAGGTCATGCTACTAGCGTGACGATCAGGCTACGGTGGCGTGGCAAAATGGGCGATCATGGCCTGCCCCAGCGCCAGCCCGCCATCATTGGGCGGCGTGCGTTGGTGCGCCAACACGGTGAAACCGGCGGCCCGGAGCTGCTGCATTGCCCGCCGCAGCAGCATTACGTTTTGAAAGACGCCGCCGCTAAGCGCCACCTGTTGCAGACCCGTCTGCGCGCGCAATTGCGCGCTCA
Organism: Caldilineaceae bacterium; assembly: GCA_023384495.1. Lineage (GTDB taxonomy): Bacteria > Chloroflexota > Anaerolineae > Caldilineales > Caldilineaceae > CFX5. Next base: position 18,696 of record JAHDWG010000074.1, on the reverse strand, counting down.
ACGCCACGATCAGTTCCGCCACGGCGTTATGAAAACGGGCGGCGACCACCGGCGCGCCCACGTCGGCGCGAACATCGGCGACCACAGCGCGCAGCAGAGGCGCAAAGTCGATCACGCCTTCATGCTCGCTCACATCAAACGCATACGCGCCGATCTCGTCTTCATCAAGCTGCGCTTCGAACTCGATGGCGGCCTGCGCCTCGTAGGTCACCAACTGGCGTATGCCGGCCAGCGCGGCCACGGCGTCAAAGAGACGCCCCATGCTGCTGGTAGCGACAGTATTCAGCCCCGTTTCCAGTTGCCGCCGCAGGATGCGCCGTTCCGTGGCGGTCACGTGGGCCACCGGCGGCAACGCGTCGTCCCATGCAATGCCGGCGGTCCAGAGCGCGGCCAGCGCCGTGCGCCACGGGCGGCGGATGGCGGCGTCGCCGCCGGGCAGGGGGAAATAGGCCAGGTGGGCAGCCCGCTCGAAGCTCTGGTAATCAGCAACCAGCACTTCGCCACCCCAGATCGCGCCATCATCGCCATAGCCGGCGCCATCGAAGGCAAAGCCGATCACCGGCGTGCTCCCATCCAATCCGTGCTCGGCCATGACCGCGGCAATGTGGGCGTGATGGTGCTGCACGCGGATCAGCGGCCGTTCGCCGACATTCATCTCAGCCCAGCGGGTGGACAGATAGCCCGGATGCAGGTCGCAGGCAAGACGTTCGGGCGCAATGCGAAAGATCGCCTGCATATGCGCTGCTGCGTGTTCAAAGGCGTGCAACGTCTCCAGATTTTGCATGTCGCCAATGTGCTGGCTTAGAAAGGCATGCTCGCCCTGGGCCAGACAGAAGGTGCTTTTGAGTTCGCCCCCCACCGCCAGAATTGGCTGCACTGCAGCGGGCAGCTTCACCGGGAAGGGCGCATAGCCGCGCGAGCGGCGGAGGGGCGCCTCACGCCCCTCGACGATGCGCAACACCGAATCGTCACAGTGGACGTAGATGGGTCGATCATGCAGCAGGAATGCATCGGCCAGGCCGGCCAGCCGTTCCTGCGCTTCATCGTTGTCCTTGACAATCGGCTCGTCGGCATGGTTGCCCGAGGTCATGACGAGCAACGGCAGCGAGCGATGGCCACGCCCTTCAGCGGGGCTCAGCAACAGATAGTGGAGCGGTGAATAGGGCAGCATGACGCCGATGAATCCATTGCCTGGCGCGATCTGCTCGGATACGGGGTTCTCGCTGCGCTTGCGCAGCAGGACAATGGGCCGCTCGCGGCTGGTAAGCAGCGCCAGTTCCGCCTCGTTCACGTGCGCGATGGCGCGCACCGTTTCCATATCGCGCGCCATGAGGGCGAAGGGTTTGCCAACGCGCCCCTTGCGTCGCCGCAAGGTTTCCACGGCGCTATCATTGGTGGCGTCACAGGCCAGGTGGAAGCCGCCGATCCCCTTGACCGCGACAATGCCGCCATAGGCCAAAACCGTCTGCGCCGCCCGGATGGCTTCCTCCCCGCTTGCCTGGGCAGTTGGAGGGATCGCTGTTCCAAAATCGGCAGAGGCGGCTGGCGTCACCCAATGGAACGCCGCCTGTGGCCCACAGACCGGGCAAGCGTTGGGTTGGGCATGGAAGCGCCGGTCCAGCGGGTCGTCATACTCTCGCTGGCAGGCCGGGCAGAGGGGAAAGTCGGCCAGGGTGGTCTTTGGCCGGTCGTAGGGGATGTCGCAGATGATGGTGAAGCGGGGGCCACAATTGGTGCAGTTGATGAACGGATAGCGATAGCGCCGGTCAGCAGGGTCAAAGAGCTCGCGCAGGCAGTCGCCGCAGATCGCCAGGTCGGGCGAGATCAGCGTGTGCGCGGCAGGGTCAATCTGGCTCTGGGCGATACGAAAACGACCCTCGCCGGTGGCCGCCAGCGCGACCGTCTCCAGATGGTCAATATGAGCCAGCGGCGGCGGGTTTTGCAACAGCGCTTGCGTAAATTCGTCGAGCACGGCGGGCGTCCCCTCGATCTCGATAAAGACGCCGGCGCTGTCATTCCCCACATGGCCGGCCAACTCCAAGCGTGTGGCCAACCCATAGACAAATGGCCGAAAGCCGACCCCTTGCACCACGCCTGCCACCCGGAGGCGACGTCGCTCAATTGGACTCGGCCTCATCACCTACCTCAAACGACATCAGTACCAACTCCCTTCCTTGCCGGAGCTCTACGCCCGGCAGACCACAGGCGGGGCAATGCACCGGTTCTGGCTCGCTGAGCGTATGTTCCTTCTGGCAGCTAGGGCAAAAGACGACGACAGGGACAGACTCGATCTCCAAGGTGGCGCCGGCGAACGGCGTGTCCATCGAGGCGATCTCAAAGCCAAATTGCAGTTCGTCGGGGGAGACGCCGGCCAGCGGCCCCAGTTGCACCTTCAGCGCCACAACGCGCGGGGATGTCATGGGGGGCATGGCCTGTTGGGCGGCTTTTAGCAAGTTCTGAGCAATCCCGACTTCGTGCATGTGGCGATATCCTCGTTGATCTGCGCCAGCAGGTCGCTGGCAACCTGGGGCGCGGTGGCCAACAACCGCGCAACGGCAGGGCTGAAACCCTCGCCAATTGCAAAATCATGGCCGCCAATGGTAACGATCCACATAGGCGGCAAGAGAGGCCGGAAGAGGCCCGCATAGGCCATAAGCGCCGCCGGACCCAATTGATGACCCAGGCTGGGCGAACTGGTCTCTGTGTGCAGGCGCCGGATTTCGATGCCCCCCTCTGGGGCGGTCATCGCTGCGTCCACAAAGACCACAGCCGTGAGCTCGTCGTCCGCCATCTCGATTGCCAGCTCGGGCGTCAGTTGCTGCGCCATGTGAAGACGAACCACTTGACCCTGCGCCCGCCACCGTGCGGCGATCTCTTCGGCCAGGGCAACCCCCGCGCCGTCGTCGCGGCGGAGCGTGTTGCCATAGCCAATGACCAGTAGATGTTCAATCACGCCGGACCTCATCCATCAGCGCGCCGTCGGCGGCGCGCAACTCGACGTGGAGTGGCATCTGCCCCAGCGCGTGGGTAGAGCAACTGAGGCATGGGTCGAAGGTGCGGATGCCATGCTCGATGCGGTTGAGGATGCCTTCGCTGAGCTGACGCCCGTTGACATAGCGCTCGGCGATCTGGCGCACGGTGCGATTCATGGCCAGGTTGTTTTGCCCCGTGGCGATGATCAGGTTCACCTTTTGCAAAATGCCGTCATCGTTGACATGGTATTCGTGAAAGAGCGTACCCCGGGGCGCCTCGCTGACGCCCACGCCCACCAATTGGTTGACCCCGGCGTAGCTGCGCACCTTCTCATCCGTAATTGTAGGGTCGGCCAACGTCTCTTCGATCTTCTCCAGCGCAAAGAGAATCTCGATCAGCCGTGCGTAGTGATAGTGGAAGCTGCTTAGCACCGGTTTCCCGGCGGGCGCCAGCGAGCGGAACTCAGCCAGTTCGGCGTCGGCGCGCGGCGTGCCGGCGTGGTCGCAGATGTTGAGACGCGCCAGCGGCCCCACTCGATACATGCCCTGTGCATAATCGCCCACGGGCAACTCGCCGGTTGCGCCATTGCCGCCGCGCCGCTTGTAGTAAGGGAACTTGAGATAGCTCCACGGCTCCACCGCCTCACCGATGAGGGTGCGGAACTGGTCGGGGGCGAAGCCTGGCTCGAGCCGGTTGCCCTCGCTGTCGACAATGCGCAACAGGCCATCATAGTGCTCCAACCCGCCGCTGGGCGTCACCAACCCCATAAACAGGCTGGGAAACGCGCCATACGATTCGATCTCGGCGTCGAATTTCGTCAGCCCCTCTTTGTAAAGGCGCAACCCCAACGCCACGCCGGTGAATGCTTCCGGCAGCCCGGCCTGGATGGCGGCCCGCTTTTCGGCGCTCAACGGCTCGCGCACGCCGCCGGGTGTTGTCCACGCCGGGTGGATGCTCTTGCCGCCCAGGATGCGAATGATCTCCTGCCCAAACTGGCGCAGGCGGATGCCCGTGCGCGCTGCCTCTGGGTGCTGTTGGATGAGGCCCACAAGGTTGCGTTGGGCCGGGTCGCTCTCCATGCCCAGCAGCAAGTCTGGCCCGCTCAGGTGAAAAAAGCTGAGCGCATGGCTCTGAACGATCTGCCCCCAGTTCATCAGCCGGCGGAGCTTCTCCGCCGTGGGGGGAATACGAACACCCAGAATGGCGTCACCTGCCTTGGCCGAGGCCATCAGGTGGCTCACCGGGCAGATGCCACAGATGCGCGCCGTGATGCCGGGCATTTCGGCAAAGCTACGCCCCTCACAGAACTTCTCGAAGCCGCGAAACTCGGTAACGTGAAACCGCGCATCGGCCACGCGCTGCTGCTCATCCAGTTGGATGGTAATCTTGGCGTGCCCCTCAATGCGGGTGACCGGGTCGATGGTGATGGTTTGGGTCATAAAGAACCTTTCTAATGGTTAATGCTCAATGGTTAATAGGTCTCCACCATTGAGCATTTCTCAGCCAAAAGTGCGCATTCCCGGTTCGAGATCGACCGGTTGGCCGGCGAGCAGCGCGGTGACGGCGGCCCAGATGCGTTCTGGTTCGGGCGGGCAGCCAGGAATATAGGCGTCCACGGCGATCACCTGGTGCAGCGGCAACACGCGCGGCAGCAACGCCGGCATGACATGGTCGGTATCCCCGCCGTGAGGGGCCTTCCCCGGCCCTTCGTGATAGACCTGGGTCAATAGGTCATCCACGTTCAGACGGTTGCGCAGGCTGGTTACGTTGCCCGTGACCGCACAGTCGCCAAAGCTGACCACAATCTTACTGTGGGTGCGGATCTGGCGCGCCAGTTCCAAGTGATCGACATTGGCCACTGCGCCTTCCACCAGCGTCACGTCCACATTGGGTGGAAATTCCTTGACATCGGCGATGGGGCTGTAGACAAGGTCGGCCTGTTGCGCCAGGTCAATCAGCCGTTCGTCCAGGTCGAGAAAGCTCATGTGGCAGCCAGAGCAGCCCCCCAGCCAGGCGGTGGCAAGACGAATTTTCTGTTCAGTCATTGAGATCTTCCTTTCACGTCCTGCTCCACTGATTCTTCTCGCGACCATCCAAGATCCAGCGCAGAAAGTCGTGTTGCTTCTCCATTTCGGCAACCGTTGCGCCTTTGGCGAAAAGCGCGCCCGTGGGACAGACCTGGACACATTTTCCGCAACTGGTGCAACTGGCGCTGCTGCCCCACGGCTGATGGAGATCGGTGATCACCAGGCTATTGATGCCGCGGCCCATAACATCCCACGTGTGGGCGCCCTCCACCTCGTCGCAGACGCGCACACAACGGGTGCAGAGGATACAACGATTGTGATCGAGCACAAAGCGGTCGTGGCTGGCGTCCATGGGCAGGTCGGGATGCAGATAATCATACCGCACATGGTCCATGCCGGCCTGGGCGGCCTGCCACTGGAGTTCGCAATTGCCGTTCATCACGCAGACGGCGCAGACGTGATTGCGTTCGGCAAAGAGCATCTCCAAGATTTGCTTGCGATAGGCGAGTAGACGGTCGGTGTGCGTCTGCACCACCATGCCTTCTTGTACGGCGGTGACACACGAAGCCTGAAGTTTGTTGCTGCCCGCCAGCTCCACCAGACAGAGCCGACAGCCGCCGCGTTCGCTCAGCCCATCCAGATGGCAGAGCGTGGGCACGTCGACGCCATGGTCGCGCAAAACGCTCAACAGGGTTTGCCCTTCCTGCGCGCTAACGGTTTCACCATTGATGGTCAGGGTCACAACAGACATTGTGAAGTCCTTTGTCCTCTCAGTTATTCGTCCTCAGTTATTCATCCCCAGTAGTCTGTCCCCAGTCATTTGTCATGGGGGCTTTGTTCCCATTGCCTGTCGCTAGCAGAATGAAAATCAAGGCCCCGGTAACGAACGAACAACGGCTAATGACCAATGACAATCGGCGTTTCGGTCAGTTCGCAGACACCCGCGGGGCAGTGACGTGTGTGGATGTGCGCCTCGTACTCGTCCATGAAATAGTGCAGGGTGCTGAGCACCGGGTTGGGCGCCGATTGGCCAAGCCCACACATACTGGTATCGCGCACCACATCGCACAGATCGCGTAGCGTGTGCAGGTCGGCCGCGGTGGCGCTGCCATCGGTGATGCGCGCAAGGATGCGATGCATCTGCACCGTGCCCACCCGGCAGGGGACACACTTGCCGCAACTCTCATCGGCACAGAACTCCATGAAGTATTTGGCGACATCGACCATGCAACTTCGCTCATCCATGATGATCATACCGCCCGAACCCATGATCGAGCCGAGCGCCTTGAGGCTCTCATAATCCACCGGTGTGTCCAGAAATTGCGCGGGGATGCAGCCTCCGCTGGGGCCGCCGGTTTGGGCTGCTTTGAAGGCCAACCCATCGGGAATGCCGCCCCCAATGTCATAGACGATCTCGCGCAGGGTGATGCCCATGGGCACTTCGATCAACCCGGTATTTTCCACCTTGCCGGCCAGGGCGAAGATTTTGGTGCCTTTGCTTTTTTCGGTGCCGATGGCGGCGAACCAGTCGGCGCCGTTGAGCGCGATGGGCGCAATGCTGCCATAGGTCTCCACATTGTTGATGAGCGTCGGTTTGCCCCACAGGCCGCTTTGGGCCGGGTAGGGCGGGCGGGGCACGGGCTGGCCACGCATGCCCATGATCGACTGCATGAGCGCGGTCTCTTCGCCGCAGACAAAGGCGCCGGCGCCAATCCGCACATCGATGCGAAAGTTGAAGTTACTGTCCAAGATGCGGCTGCCCAGCAGGCCGCGGCGTTCTGCGGCGCGGATGGCCTTTTCCAGTCGCTGCGCTGCAATGGGGTACTCGCCGCGCACATAGACAAAGCCCTGGTCGGCGCCCACGGCATAGCCGGCGATCGCCATCCCCTCCAACACCCGGTGCGGGTCAGACTCCATCAGCGCGCGGTCCATATAGGCGCCGGGGTCGCCCTCATCGCCATTGGCAACAACATACTTTTTGTCGCCAGCGGCCTTGCGCACCAGGTTCCACTTCAGGCCGGCGGGGTAGCCGGCGCCGCCACGCCCGCGCAGCCCGCTGCGCACCAATTCGTCGCACAACTCTTCAGGCGTCATATTATGCAGCACATGGTCGAGCGCCTTGTAGCCGCCATGCGCCAGATAATCTTCCAGCCGTTCTGGGTCGATCAGCCCGCTATTGGCGAGCACCACCTTGTGTTGCTTGGCAAGAAACGGCATATCGGCGGGCAGGGTGTGGCTTCGCACAGGCTGCCCAGCCACGACATGCTTTGTCACGATCTCGCGCGCGGCCTCGGGCGTGACCTGTTCATAAATCACATCGGGCTTGCCCTGTTCTTGCACAGTGACCACCGGCCCACGGCTGCACGGCCCCATACATCCTGTCGCATAGACGGTGACCTCGGAGTTGAGATCGCCCGCTTTGACCGCCTCTTGCAGTGCGGACTGGACGGCGGCGCCGCCCGACGATAGACAGGGGGTGCTGGCGCAACAGAGCAGTCGACAGCGAAAGGCCTGCTGCCGCTCACGCTCACGCTGGGCAATGGTTTCCAGTTCGATACTGTTCATGTTCCTGCCCCTTCGACAATTGCCCTGATCCGCGCCAGCGCCGAATCGGGCGTCTCGCGGCCCAAAACTTCACCATCCACCACCAACACAGGGGCCAGGCCACAGCTACCCAGGCAGCGCGCCGTGTTGAGGCTCAACTTCTGATCAGGCGTCGTTTGACCGGCCTCGATACCATAAGCGTTTTGCAGCGCACTGACAATCTCCGCCGCCTGTTTGACATAGCAGGCCGTGCCCATGCAGACGGTGCAGGAATGTTCACCCTGGGGCTTGAGCGAGAAGAAGTGATAAAAGGTTGCGACCCCATAGACCCAACTGAGCGGCAGTTTCAGATTGTGCGCCACATAGATGAGCAGGTCGTCGGAGAGAAAGCCGAACGCCTCTTGGGCTGTGTGCAAGACCTCAATAAGGGCGTCTTGCTGATGTTGAAAACGCTTCAATGTGCGGTCGATCAGCTTGAAGCGATTGTCCCCACTGGGGTGATCCTTGACGGGAGGACGTGGACGGGTGACCGATGTTTCGACCATGGCAGTCTTTCCCTTACAATTCAGCATCTATCCGTACATATTGCGTAAGCCCCAATCGCCGGGCAGCGTAGCGGGCCCTGCAACCATGTACGGATAGGCTCGAATACACTTGTAACCGACGGAATGATTCCCGTCATACTGGTCTTACCGTACATGATCGGGCGGGGAAACGCCTCCGCCACCTGACCGGCGCAAAGATAGACAGCGGACGAGTCTTGCGCCTGGTCAGATGGGCAGGTGTGCGGTGGGCTGGGTTTACTCGCCCACGACTGGCATGTAGATAAGCTCTGGCCCGATGATGGCGTCGATGCCCGGCGTTGTCACGCCGGCCGTCACAGTGATGTCGGCGGCTTGATCCGGCCCCAAATTCGAAAAGCGATCCGTGCCGTAGCAATTCTGGTAGAAATACCAGTTGGGATACGGAGAAGGAAACTGTCCGCCTAAAAAGACTTCGAAAGGAAAACAGATGTGATAGCGGCCCGGCTCCAGCGGTTTGAGGGTGTAACGACCGGCGCCGTCGAGCGTCAGCATTCGCGCCACCGGCTCCCAATATTCACCGTTGAACCAGAGCAATTGTGAATTGGACCAGGTGGCCGGCCTGCCGTCGGCATAGCGGATGCGGCCGCTGATGCCCCCACCCCGTTGCAGATTCGCATTGATGTTGCGGAGCGTTTGGCCTGTGCGCAGCAAAAGGTACTCGGCCTCAAACGGGCGTCGATGATCCCTGAAGTAGCGCGTCGTATAGTCGCCGTTCGGGTCGGAAAAGGTCACGATGTAAAAACCTTCAGCGAGGCCACCCACCACATAATCGCCGGCCGCATTGGTATACGTATAGACCAGCGGCAACACGGGCAAGGTGGGATCTTCCGGGGGGAGGGTGGCATAGAGCGACACCTTGATGCCAGCCAGGGGCGCGCCGCCACTCGTGACTGTGCCGGTGATCTGGCCATCGTACTCGCCTTCGCCCAGGCGCAGGTCGATATTGGCGACCGTTTCACCCGCGGCCAAGACAATATCCTGCGCACTGTCAACGGTTGCGCCGCCATAGCACCCGCGGAACGAATCTTGGAAATATTCAATGCCAATGACGGCAAAGCCACATACCCGATAGACGCCGGGCAACAGTTCGCCGAAGCGATACTCGCTTGTGGGCGTGGCGATGCCGGTCGCCGTAATGGGCTGCCAATAGGCGCCAACCTGTGTGTAGAGGTAGGCATAGCCAAAATCAAACATCGGCACATCAGGGATCGAGGCCACGCCGCTGATCTGCGCGGCCGCTGTTAGGGTCACATCGACGCCCGTCACATTATTACCGGCTACGGGGATGTCGGCTGCGCTCTCCACCGTCAACGCGTCGTTGTAATACTCCTGCGCATGGATGCCTTGTGGGTCGCGAAACTGGAGCCGATAGATACCGGCGCGCAGAGCGGGAACTCGATACGCGCCGGCGTCGTCGCTCTGGACAATGCGGACAGGCAGCCAGGCGTAGCCGTCCAGATTTCGATAGACTGTAACATTGACGCCGGTAATGGGTTGGCCGGCCACGTCGGTGACGTTGCCCGAGATGCTGCCCAGCGCCTCGGGTTCAGCGGGGGTGGCGGTGGCGACGCTTGTCAGACCAAGCGCAAACAGAAAACAGAGGGCCAGACCAAAGAGCAGTGGGAAAGTGCGGCGGGCTGCGCGGGTGATCCTGAGGGAGGAATCGTGCGTGCGCATAGTCGGTTCTCCTGAACTGAGGAACGGAAGTCAACGAGGTAGAGCACAAACCTTCCACTGGCTATTGTACAGCAACGATGGCTCTGTCGCAAGTGGGCCGCATAGAGCCCAAATTGGGGCTTGACAGTGAAACGAATCTGTGTTAATATCCGAACGATGTTCAAAAAATGAGGATTGTTTCCATTATGTCTGAGCTATCACCACGCGAAAAACGGCAACAGCGCACGCACCAGGCCATCCTCAATGCCGCGCGTCAAATCATCAGCGAGCAGGGTCTCGACGGCCTTTCGATGCGCGCGATTGCCGAGCGTATCGATTACAGCCCGGCCGCGCTCTATGAATACTTTGGCAGCAAAGAGGAGATCATTGGCGCGCTCTCTCTGCAAGGCCATCGGCGTCTTAGGGCCTATATGGCGGCGGTTGACGCCCAGCAGCCTTTTCTTGACCATTTCTTGGGCATTGGGTTGGCTTACATCGAATTTGCCGTGCAATACCCAGACCTGTTTCTACTCATGTTTACCAGCACAACGAGTGAGATCACGACAATCCATTCGATTGAGGCCTGGCTCGCCCACGGCGCCGGCGGCGATTCATCCTTTGTGTTGTTGATTGAGTGCATCCAACGGGGCATCGACGCGGAGATGTTGCGTGTGCGCGCCCACTTTGGGCTGATCGAAATGGCCTTCGCCGCCTGGTCCACTGTGCACGGCATTGCCATGTTGCGCGTGACCCATCTGCGCGCGCTGGAGGCCGATTTCGATACGATCAGCCGCGAAACACTGACGGCATTTGGCAAGGGTCTGGTGCTGCGCGCCACTGGCGTCGTCTAATTTTTTTTGTTAACAACTGAACGACGTTCAGTTGTTAACGTAAATTCAGAATTGGGATGGAGAACAGATGCTCCTCGACGTCCTGTTGGCTTATATCCATTTTCTCTCTATGATCGCCGCCGTCTCTACATTGGCCGTGGAAGCTGTACTCTGCCGGCCTGGCCTGACCGCACGTGGGGCCAGGCTGCTTGGCCGTGTGGACATCCTCTACTTTGGGGCCGCCATTTTGGTTTTAACCAGTGGCCTGTTGCGCGTCTTTTTTGGCCTGAAGGGGGCCGCGTTCTATCTCAACAACCCGATCTTCTATGTCAAAATCGGCCTGTTCCTCATCGTCGGGTTGCTCTCGATTACGCCCACGTTGCAATTTATCCGCTGGGGGCGGGCGACGCGCAATACGCCGGAGCAGCCGGTCGCCACGCTAGAGGTTGCGCGCGTTGCTCGTATGGTTTATATCGAGCTAGGCTTGCTGGCCCTAATCCCCTTGATGGGCGTACTCATGGCCCGAGGCTATGGGCATTGACCGGCGCCGTGCACAGAACCGATGGCCGGATCGCAGCCAATCTTCCCGATGCCAGGAGCATCCAATGAGTGCATTGACCGAACCATTCTTTCTATTTGGCGCGCCCGAAGCCACCGCCGTGGCGTGGATCCACTTTCTGGCCTTCGACCTCTTTGTCGGGCGCTGGATCTATCTGGACAGCCGCACCCAGGGGGGTAGCGTCTGGCTAGCGTCGCCTTGTCTGTTCTTCACACTCATGTTGGGTCCGTTGGGTTTTCTGCTCTATCTGGCCGGGCGCAGACTCGCAATGAGGTGACAGTCACTTTTGAATGTGACTGTCACCTCATTGCGAGTCTGCAATCGGCGTGTTGTCTCTCTCAACCACGCGGCGGCGCGTGCAGCCTGAAAATGCCAATCAGCAGAAACGTCAATCACCACGAACAATGTCCGTAAACGATGAGAGGAGAATCATATGGGTTGCTCGGCAATACTGCTCCCCGCCCGTGCGCGGGTTGAAATCAGCTCGCTCGTCCGGCGCGCCTGGGCGTTCAACCGGCTGGTCACGCTGGCCGGCCTGCTCCATCTGGCGCTGATCCCGCTGTTTGTCGTTGCGTGGCTGGTTGACCCGCGCGCCATCCTGGGGCAGCCGGCGTGGATCAAACCACTCAAGTTTGCCATTTCCGGGGGCATCTATCTCTTTACCTTTCTGTGGCTGTTGAGCTATGTGCGAGGCTTTCCGCGCATCAAACAGTTCGCTGCTGGGGCCGCCGGTGTGGCCCTCCTGGCAGAGACGGGGCTCATCACCATGCAGGTTGTGCGCGGTACAACCAGCCACTTCAATGTGTCGTCGGCTTTTGACGGCGCCGTCTTCGGTGTGATGGGCGGCTTTATCGTGATGGTGGCGACACTCAACCTGTTGTTGGGCATCGCCTTGTTCTTTCAGCGGCTGCCCGACCCAGTCTTTGCGTGGGGGCTGCGTTGGGGCGTGTTGATTTCGTTTGTGGGCATGGCTATCGCCTTTCTCATGACGAGCGGCCCCACGCCCCAACAACAGGCGCGCATGGAGGCCGGCGAACCAGCCACAGCGATTGGCGCCCACGCGGTAGGCGTCGAGGATGGCGGCCCCGGTCTGCCCTTTGTTGGCTGGAGCACAGAGGGTGGCGATCTGCGCGCGCCCCACTTCGTAGGGCTACATGGCATGCAAGCGCTGCCGTTGGTGGGCTGGCTGCTCGGTTGGCCCGCCATTCGCCGGCGGCTATCGACGGGTCATCGGGTGGTGTTGGTTTCGCTTTGGGGGGTGGGCTACCTGGCGTTGACCTTGCTGCTCACCTGGCAGGCGCTGCGCGGCCAGTCGATCATTGCGCCCGATGGCGCCACCTGGGCCGCCTTGCTGGGGCTGATGGGAAGCTTCATACTGGGGGTGGGGCTGATCCTGGCGCACGGCCTAGCGATCGCGCCAGGCCGCCGATCGCTAGGCTTTGGGCCGCGCAACATGCCGCCGTTTGACATGCAGCACGCCAGAGCCTTGTATCCAAAACAGCGCAAGCAACATCAGAATTGAGATACCCCAGCCCAGTTCGGCAAACAATGTGGCCGGTCCACGCGCCATCGCGGCTGTGTCCAGAATTTCCGCTTCCGGCCCTACCATGGGGGCAGATGCGGCCAAACCGTGCAAAATGCGAAAAAGCAGTTGGTTGATGCTGAGAAACAGCAACGTCGACCAGGCAAATTCAACGGGCACATAGAGCCGGCCGGTGGAGCGAGGCGTGCGATAGAAGAAGAGCGCCAGGCTGATCAACACCAACCCACTGGCCGGCATATAGAGGCCAATACCGTTGTGCAAAAAGGCGGCTACCCCCACCTGCCAGGTTGCGGCGGGATTGGGTGTCGCATCCCAGCGAGCCAGCCAACCCTCGGTCATAACCAGCCCCCAAACAAAGAGCAAATACCAGACGCCCACCAGGAGAATTATGGCGGCAAGCGTCCGAACATATTGAATATAGAGGGATGGATTGAACGCCGATGCGGATACTGGTTGGTGAATGCGCATAGGGAGGCTCTCTTCCTAAGACGATGTCATCGACAATGACCTCGGCAACGATGCGAGGGGAAGCTGAGCGTGTGACAACCCTGTCAAAACGACGCCAGCAACTCTACATAACGTACCTGATTGACAAACACTATTATATGGCTGCCTCTGCAATCATGTTTGACGTTGAACGGATGAAACCTATACGCAACAGAAACGCAACAAAAAACGGGTACCCAATGCAGGGTCCCGTTTCTCTGTATAGCTCAGCCGTATGCAGCCAGTTGGGCAATCGTTTATTTTTGGCCTGGCCGCGTACAGATCAACCCACCTTGGGCCTCTGGCAGCGTACGCTCTACCAGAGGCTGATCACCCGCTCTTGCTGGGCTTTGAGCTGTTCCCGATTGGACTGTCGCGCAATAATCACCGAGACCAGCGCAATCACGCCATAGAGCACATAGGGCCAGGGGGAGAGTTGATTCAGCGCCAGCGATAGAAAGAGGGCAAACGCGCTGGCGCCGACTGCAAAGGTCGCCAGCGACGAGATGCGACCCCACCAGATCACCAAGATGCCGATCAGCCAGACCATGCCGCCCACCAGCGGTGAGATGGCCATGGTGGTGGCCGCCGAGGTAATGCCGCCCGCCCCACCCTTGAAGCCAATAAAGACCGACCAATTGTGGCCGATGATGGCGGCGCCGCCGGCCAGCGCCACCGCCAACTGAAGCGCCGTCAGCCGGGTTGTGGCCTCATCCACGCTCATGGCGCCCGGCTCGGGGAAGAGCCAGCCATAAAGCGCACGCACGATCCACACAGCCACCGCCCCCTTGACCGCGTCGCCGAGGATGGTTGGAATCGCCGCCTTCAGGCCGGCGGCGCGCCAGGCGTTGGTGCCCCCAGTGCGCCCACTGCCAACCGTGCGGATATCAACCCCGTACAGACGGCAGACCAACAACCCCACGGGGACAGCGCCCAGCAGATAGCCGATCAACGCGCCCACAACAGGAAGTGACCAGATCATAGTTGCCCTATCCCAACGCTCTGCACCAATCGGTTGTCCATCATAGTTGTCCATCATACTCGCGCTGCGCCGTCTCACGCAAACGAGCGCGTCCTGGCGGTGTCGCCCAATCCGCTACGAACGGTTGGACTGCGCCATGCGTCGCTCCAACCTCGATTGCAGCCATTCGGAGATGATGGTGAGCACCCAATAGAGGGCCGCCGCCAGCAGCAACATCTCCATGTATTTAATATCCTTGCGCGCCAGACGATTGGCGCGATAGGTAATCTCCCAGACGCCCATAATGGAGACAAGCGCAGAATCCTTCTGCATGGCGATAAACTGGTTGCCGATGGCTGGGATCACAATCCGCAGCGCCTGGGGCATGATGATCAGCCGCATACACTGCCAGTATGACATGCCCAGCGCGCGCGCCGCCTCGATCTGGCCGCTGGGGATGGCCTGAATGCCGGCGCGGAAGATTTCGGTCATATAGGCGCCGTAGTTGAGGCTCAAGGCCAACACGCCGGACGTGAACGCCGAGAGGATCAACAGATTGCCCAAGGCTGGGTAGCCCAATGCCCTGATCTGCACGCCAATCTGCGGCAACCCGAGATAGATGATGTAAATCTGCACCAGCAAGGGCGTGCCGCGGATCAATGAGATGTAAAACCCGGCAATGCCTTGGGCAAACGGATTGGCCGAAAGGCGCCCCAGCGCGCCAAGCAGCGCCAGCACGGTGGCCAGCGCAATCGAAAGCAACGAAACCCAGAGCGTAGTCGCCAACCCCTGGACGACAAACCCCTGATGAGCCAGGATATAAGGGATGTCGATGCGAAGCAGATAGAGCAGGCCGCCAAGCAGGAGAAAAAGCCCCAACCAGACCAGGGCGACCTGCCCTCGTTTCACACGTCGCGAACGTCGCGCATTCGCCACCAATTGGCGGCCAAACTGACTATGCCCATGCGGGTCGGTTGCCGCCAGTGGCTCTGCGCCCACGCTCATGGTTGCCCCAGACCTACTGTTCAAGCTGCGCCAGGTCAAACGCCGCCGCCGGTGTGGCCAGGTCATCGCCATAGTACTGCTCAGAGAGCGCCTTGAGCGCGCCGTCGGCGTGCATAGCCTGAACGTGCTCCGTTACGGCATCCAAGAACGAGCGAGGGTCGGCAGTGCTATTGCGGTCGATGGCCGGGGCCAGGTACTCAAAAAAGACCGGCTCCCCCAATTGCCTGATTGGGTTCCCACTGGCGACAAAAGCCTGGCCGGTGGGCAGCGCCGTCAGCACTGCATCCAGCCGCAGCCCATCCCCGAGCGTCAAGTCTTGCAGCGCGGAAGTGTCGGTGTCATAACCGGTGATCGCCACATCGCTCACCGCCACAGTGATCGTTTCGCCGGGGATTTCCAACGTTCCATCCAGGTAAGATTCGTAGGTGCATCCGGCGCAGACGCCGACAGAAGCGCCCGAAAGCTCTTCGAGTGCGGTGCGTGTGCTGTCACTATGCACAAAAAAGGCGGCGGGTGTTGTGTAATAGGGTTGGGCAAAGAAGAGCGCCTGCATCCGTTCCGGCGTAATCGTCACCGAACCGACGCTGATATCCCACCGACCGGCCCAGTTGCCGCCGATGACTAGCGTCCAGTCGGGTGTGACAAAGCACGGCTCCACACCCAATCGATGGGCCAGCTCGACGGCCACATCAATGTCAAAGCCAGTGAACTGGTTGGCCGGCCTCTCGTCGCCGGCGCATTTTGTGTCTGCCGGCGGCGCGGCGTCCTCAACCAACTCAGACTGGGGGGGATAGGCCGGGTCGGTGGAGATGCGCAGCACCCCGCGCGCTGTGATCTCGGAGAGCAGATCGGCGGCTTCGGGTGCTGATTCGGCGGCCGATTCAGGGGTTGATGCGCCTGGGGTTGCCACCGGCGCGCAGCCGGCGAACACCGCAGCCAACACCAACATGAGCGTGATTGCCCAATATCGATAAACCGTCATCCATGGTCTCCTTTCTGTGGCGAGGAATAGCCTAAGCGTGATGGGGAAAGACGATGGGAGCTGCAACAAGCATCTTGCATTTTGCGTCGATGCGGTTTGTCGCCACACCGACGTAGGTTCGCCCAACATAGTTCGAGCGACAAAGTAAGTATGTGTTCGTCAGTGGCTCAACTGGCCTCGCGGCTGCCCAGCGCCCGCAGGATGGGGATGGCGGCCTTTGGCTCGGGCCGCGGGGGGATCAGCGGCTCATCGTCCGCCGGGGCGGCGCCCTGGATATTGAGCTCGGCGCGCAGCAAGACGCCTTCGTCCATAAAGAAGCTATTGACATAGAGCGCGCCATAGATCTGACTGCCCTCCAGCAGCTCGGCCCGGTCGGCGCGAATCGTGCCCTTGTAGCGCCCACGGATGCTGACCGCTTTGGCCGTAATATCGCACTGGACGCGTGCGCTCTCGGTCAGGACGACATTTGCCGGTGTCTCGATGTGGCCCGATTCCACCGCGCCGTCGATGCGGATACTGGCGTCACAGCGCAGGTTGCCATTGAAGGTGGCGCGTGGCCCAATGATCACTTCAATTGCGTCGGGTGCTGGTCTTTGCGTTCGGCCAAACAAGATTGCCTCCTCAGGGCCGTTAAATCAGCCCGATGTGAGCTGGGACGATGGACGATGGGACGATAGACCATCGACCATGATCCATCGCCCAACCTACGTCAACAACAAACGTTCCGAAATGCTCTGCCCGTGATAGATGCGGTTGATGATGTCGGACACCAAAGGCGCAATCGATATGACTTCGATTTTGTCGTGGCGATTGGCGTCCGGCACGGGGATCGTATTCGTTACAACCAGCTTCTCGATCCGGTCGTCTGCCGCCAGCCGTTCTAGCGCAGTGGGCAGCAACACCGGGTGCGTAATCGCAAAATAGGCTTTACCTTTTGCCCCATTGTCATAGAGCGCATCGATCTGTTTGAGCACGCTCCCCCCCGCCATAATATCATCGATAATGATCGGGCGGCGACCTTGAATATCACCCACCACATGGGTTGTTTCGGTGGTGGAAAAGCTTGTGCGCCGTTTGTGCATCACCACCAGCGGCAGGTTTAGCATTTCTGCATATT
Source organism: Caldilineaceae bacterium (assembly GCA_023384495.1). Classification (GTDB taxonomy): domain Bacteria; phylum Chloroflexota; class Anaerolineae; order Caldilineales; family Caldilineaceae; genus CFX5. The sequence goes on along the minus strand of JAHDWG010000074.1, from coordinate 1,429 downwards.
TGCCGGCCATGGTCGCCCGCCCCACATCGGGGCTGACGATCACGGCGTCTTCGAACTCCGGTTTGCGAAAGTAACTCGCCAGCAACGGCACCGCGCTCAGCGGGTCGACCGGGATGTTGAAAAACCCGGCAATGGCGCGGGCGTGAATGTCGACGAAGATCACCCGCCGCGCACCCTGGCATTCAAGCATGTTCGCCACCACCCGCGCGCTGATCGCCTCACGCCCACGGGCCATCCGCTCCTGACGCGCATAGGGGAAATAGGGAATGACGACACTAACGCTGTGGGCGCTGGCCCGCCGCAACGCATCGAGATAGAGCAACAGTTCGATCAGATGGTCGTTCACCGGCGCCGGACAGGGTTGGATCAGAAACACATCCTGGTCGCGCACCACCTCATCCAGCATGACATGGATTTCGCTGTCGGGTAACCGTCGCGTGGTCGAACGGCCCAACTCGACATTCAACAATGTAGCGATCTCTTGGGCAAGTTCGGGGTGCGCTGAGCCAGAAAAGATCCGTAACGGATGGTACGATTCTACCATGCTCCTGCCTTGTTATTTCCGTCTATTCTGCGAGAGCACAAATCACCGACGCCCGTATCGCCTTTGGGGCCATGACAACCGCAAAACTTGCCAGATGCATCTGGGGTGCGAATTCTGACAGCCACGAATTATATGATAGCATAGGGTCATGGTCAAACAGCCCGGCACATGGATAGGAGCTTAGGCGCAATGCAAAAACTGCTGGTGGCCTCTCACAACCGTGGCAAACAACGCGAGTATGCCCAACTCCTGGCTGATCTCCCGCTGGTGGTCACCTCGTTGGCTGAGGAAGGCATCCATCACGATGTCGATGAGACGGGCGATACCTTCGCCGCCAATGCGCGCCTCAAGGCCGAAGCGTATGCGGCGCTTACCGGGCTGTGGACTTGGGCCGATGATAGTGGCCTCGAAGTGGACGCGCTGGGTGGCCGGCCCGGCGTTTATTCGGCGCGCTACGGCGGCCCCGGCCTGACTGACCGCGACCGTTACGAGATTCTGCTGGCCGAGCTGCGCGGGCAACAGCCTCCGTGGACGGCTCGCTTTCGTTGCGTGGTCGCCCTGGCCATTCCCAGCCAACCCACCCGGCTGGTCGAAGAGACGCTCGAAGGGGCGATTGTCGACGAACCGCGCGGCGACCACGGCTTCGGCTACGACCCAGTCTTCTTTGTCCCGGCGCTCAGCGCCACCCTGGCCGAGTTGCCCGCCGCCACCAAGAACCGGATCAGCCATCGGGGCAAGGCGGCGGTCAAGGCCAAAGCGCTGTTACAATCCATGCTCGCCCAGCAATGACATGATGGCGCCTCACGTTGACGCTGGCGCCCGCCGAAACACTGTCATCATGCAAAAATTGATCAACCATCCATCCAATGCCGCCCTGGAAAGCCT
>JAHDWG010000073.1:5357-22252 GCA_023384495.1 Caldilineaceae bacterium | reverse complement strand
TCTGGTACACTTTGGCCGACCATCCCTGGTACAGTGACGTGCGGCATTTGACACGGCTAAAAACCGTTCTCTTTTTGTACTTTGACGAGCAGTCTGTTGCCACGTTTCTGAACGAGGACTCGCTTGAGGAATTCTGGTCTTAATGTGGCGGGCAGCTGTTGCGCTTGCCAGTCCCGTTCTTGGGTAGTGTTCAGCTCGGCGTGAGCAGGGTCTGCCGCGGCCAGCGCTTTCAACGCATAGTAGGCGCTGCCAAAGGCGTGTTGGGGGACATGCGCCGTCGCCACGGCCTGGCCGGCGGCCCGCGCCGCAAAACAAGCCGCCTGATTGGCTGTTGCCGCGCGGGCGGCGGCATGGGCAGCGAGGGAAGCGCTGCGGATTGCGGCCATCTGAAAGAGGCCGGTGCGCACCCAGGTGCGGCAGGCGGCGATGGCCTGGCGGGGCCGGTCGTCCTGCGGGTACGCCTGCTCAAAGAGGCGAAGCACTCGTTCGGCGCAGTCGGCAGCCCAAGTCGCCAGCCATTGCTGGTCTTGCTTGTTGTATTTTTTCATGCTACTTTACGTCAGCCAGGTGATTCGTGCCGGCTAGGATGTCCTCTCGCAAAATCCGCTGCACTTTTTGGGATTCTTCAAACATCGGGCTGTGAGCCGACTCCTCAAACATGTAGAATCCTTTGACCGGCGCAATGATTTGCTCGAAGTAGTCCTTTGCCAACGTATAGTTGCAGGTGTAATCATAGAGGCCGGACAAGAAATAGACGGGCAGGTGAAACTCGGTTACCTGCTGGCTCAGATCAGCGCGTTGCATGGTCTCGAATAGGATACTCACGCCGCCCTGCGCTTTGCCGCGCCAGAGATTGACCTTTTCGCCGAGGGTGTATGCCCGGCTGAGCCATGACGGGAGCAAGATACCGGTGATAACCGACTTCATATCACGGGTCGTGCCGATGCCCAGCAGGTGCATGGCCTGGTCACGGACTTGAAGATAGGCAGCCGGTATACCATCCGTCATCGTAACGGGCGCTGCCCCTAGTTTGCGGACCATAACTCTGTTGCCGTTAGCTTTGAACTGCTCCAGCATGTAGTCGTGAGCCAGTTGCTCCGATTTGAGTTGATGCGCCATTTGCGCCACACCGATATAGGCGTGATATCGCTCTGGCGCTCGGGCAGCGGCCTGTATCCCGATGAAGGTTCCCCCCGAATGGCCCATCAGATAGATCCTCTCCTGCCCGAAGCGTTGCCGCAAGTGATCGGTCAGCGCCAGCGTGTCGGCGATCAACTGCTCCACCGTGATCGTATCCGGTGGAATGTCCGGGCTGTAGGAGAGGCCCGAACCCCGCTGTTCCCACCACACCACGGTGAAATCGTTCTCTAGGCCGGTCGGGTATTTCTCGGTCAGAAAGTACTCAGGCATGCCCCCATGCAGATAGAGCAGGATGGGATTCCTGGCATCTCTGCTCTGGATAAACATCCCCTGATTCACGCTGTTGATGGTGACAAACGTCTTTTCGGAAAGACTCCCCACCACGGGCCTGCCGTTTTCGTCTTGGATCGGCTTTGGTTTGCCGGGGCTGAGGAGCGCCAGGACGCCCACCAGGCTGAGCAGTCCAGCCAGTACGACCGCAATGCCAATCCCCATCATCCGTCCCGCCGTGCGTATAAATGATGGAATGGAAAGCCCCGTCACCACCTGATCGGCCATATCATCTTCTCTGACTGAGAAACCAGTGATACAGGTCCTGGCCACCGTACACACGCGTCCAACAATCGTGGCCCCCCTGTGCTAGGCTAGTGCTGGCCGTGCTATCCGTTCTTGGTGGGTGGGCGGCACGGGGCTGCCTTCGCCCGTGTGCCGGGCATGATAGGTGGCGAAGAAAATCGCCGTCCGTGTCGCTTCATCATAGGCAGAGGCATGGAGATCGTAGGGGGCGCAGGGGGCGGTGACCGTCGCCAGGCCATACATCCAGTCGCAGTAGGCTGCGACCGTCTTCACCTCCGCCAGTGGTTCACTCTGCGCCGTGAAGGTGGCGCCCTCGGCCACGTACGGCTTGCAGCCTGCCCAGCCTTCCAGGGCTTCGCAGGCCGCAAAGAACTCTTTCGCATTTTCGAATGCGGTCATGGTTCCTCTTTGAGAATAGTGACCGAACCTCAAGCTCACCTGCGGGCAACAACCTTGCCAGCGAACAACCGACCATGCGAGCGAGAACCTGCGAAAGCACTTGATCCCGCCCGATCAGGTGCAACCACCCCTGCTCGAAGAGCAATCGACACGGTCGCAGCAGCTTCAACTTGTGTTCGGCGTATGCAGCCGAAAGTGAAAGGTGGGCTATTGCACACCGGCGATGGCTTTGGCAATCGCACTCGGAAGGCGAGTCTCCACATCCACCAAACCTACCCATTCTGGCTTGACAGCAATCCGCACTGGCTTGGGAAACATCTGTGCATACTGTGCTCGCCAGCCGATACTGGCTTCCTCGCCGAGATAGCGCCGGGTGATTTCTGCATATTCGGGAATTTCGCCGTTAATTGTTTCGCTGTGTGCAGTCCCACGGATCAGCAAGACGCGCGCCGGCCACTCCTCATAATCGATCGTCAACGCTACCGGTGTATCTTGTGCGAGGATTTTCATTTTTGGCGCATTCGGTGGGCTACAGAGGATAATCTCCTCTCCCGTCCAGTGAAACCAAATAGGGACGACGCGCGGCGCTCCGTCCGACCAGACGTAGGCTAGGCGAGCGGGGATGGCTGCGTGAAGCAGTTCCTGTGCCAGTGGTTCATTCAGTAACGCCAGGTCGCCTTGTTGCAAAGCCATGAGTTGCTCCTTTTCCTGCCAAACAGAAAACCCGGGGCCAACCTGGCCCCGGGTTCACACGTTGCTGGACCGTCTGACGTGTGGAAAGGACAGGCACACCGACAACGGAACGAACGATTCTTATTGTAGACGATAACAGCAACGGGATCGTTTGTCAATCAGAACATTTGTCCCCAGCGCGCCCCGGTCTGTGGCCTAGATCGGGTTCCGATGGGGCTATGCGGTTGCACCATGCGGCTCGTTCTTGCGCCGGCCGTCGCAGATGGAGAGGTCGAGGCCGTAGCGTCTGGCCCACTTGCGCACTGCGTTGTCGCTGACGCCAAACTGCTGGCCCAGGGCTGTCCAGTTGCCGATGTCGAGCATGAGCCGGTGGAGCTCGTCGGCGCTGGGGCGGGTGACTTTGCGATGCATGACATCCTTGCACGCCCGGCTGCAGAAGAGTTGGCCGCTGGGCGTGCGCTCGATGCGCTGGCGGGGAGCCTTGAAGGTCTGGCCACAGTGGGCGCAGGTGTAGGTGAGGGCCGGCTCGCGCTCGAGGGTGAAGAGGCCATGGTCGCTGCGGCGGAGGAGGTAGAGGTTTGCCGCGCGGTTGTCGGTGCGGTCGGAGTTGTGGCGGCGCACGATATGGTCTGGGGGGATGGGGCCGAAGGCTCGTTCGGCCACCAGGCGCTGCTCGTATTCCTGGCCGAAGCCGGTGAGGAAGTAGAGGATGTAGCCGTCGGAGAGGTCGTAGCGCCAGTGGGCGTACTCCTGGCGCACCTGCTGGACGATGGGGCAGGGGCTGGGGAAGGTGTCGTTGAGAGTGGCGACGAGCGGAGCGGGGGTCTGGGCGCGGCGAAGGGCGTCGATGGTCATGGTCGTCTCCTGCGAGTGAGATGGGTTGGGCTGCATGGCGCTGACGCCACCATGATAGCAGGAGTGCAGATGGGACGCATCCGACATTTGTTGTATTGCGTTGTCGTCAAAATGGCGCAGGGAGGCCGGTGCAGGCGTTGCGGACGGCCACGTTGTGTCGAGCGTTTGTCACCGATTTGGCGGCCAGTGGAGAAACAACTCTTCTTGGGTGCGTAGGCGCCAAATCTGGAGTCCACGGCTGGAGATACGGATGATGGATCCCATGCGCTTGGCCTGGGTATCCAGCTGGGGATGGCGCAGAAAACGGCGCACAAACGTGGCGACTTCGTATCGATCGATGGCCATGGCGACAATGCAGTAGCGCTGGTGACAGAGTTTGCGGTTATGGAAACCGAGGTCACGGGTGAAGAAGGTTGGCCGGCGCAGGGTCAACAGCAGCGGGATGATCTCATCGTCTTGAATGCCTTTGCGTGAGAGATCGGCGCCGATCTGGTGGACCCCAATCCGCCATCGTTTCAGAAGTTCAACCTGACCTTCGATGATATTTTCGTCGAGAATGTTCACGCCGGCAGCGGCTCCAGGGCGAGTTCGTCAGCATGTTTGAGCAGCGCCTGTGTGGCCAACTGCACTGCTTCGGCGATGGCTTCTTTGGAGACGCTGCCGCGCCATTCCTCGATGATGGTTTCCCAGGCCAGACCATCGGCTACCTGAGCCAGCACATCGGCCACCAGAATGCGCGTGCCGCGGAAGGTTGGCTGCCCATGACAGATTTTGGGGTCGGCCACAATGTAGCGCCCCAGGAAGCGGCTTCGTCCGTTTGTTGTCATCTGTGTGTCCCTATCTCTCTGTCGATCCAATAATTCCGACGGCCTGTTTGCAGGCAGTGTAGCACAGTTTGCGCCAGATGTGTAGCTGATGGAGGTTCCTTTTTATGCATTTGAACCCCCAATCCGCTGCTTGACCAGCGCCCGGCGCCCGCGGATGTAGACGGTGGGGGGATGGACGGTGATGCCGCGCACAAGGGTGGTGGTGATGGGCAGGGCGGCGTAGTCGATGAGGGCCTGCTCGATGTCGGTGTACTCCCACAGCGGCGTGGCGTGGCCGGGCTTGGGGAGCGGCTGGTCGGCCACGAAGTAGGCGGTGAGTTCGTAGTCCATGGGGGCGTGGGTGCGGATGCGGTGGTGTAGCAGGTGGAGCGTGATGGTGGTCATGGGAAGATCCTTTCTGAACGTAGGGTGTGGGGGGTGGGGAGTTGGGCGTAGGAGTTCCGTCGAGTATCCACCTCCGCTGATAGCTGCTTGACGAGACTCCCTAACCCCTACACCCTACACCCTGTTTAAGCGGCGAAGAGGTCGAGGAAGGTGAGTTGGCCGGCGGCCTGGCGTTTGCGGCGCCAGGGTTCGGGGATGATTTCTTTCCAGGCCTGGCGGTGGGTGACGGGGTCGGCAGGCGGCGAGGGTGGCAGGATGACCGGGGGAGCGGGCTCCTCGGGCTTCAGGACGGCAAAGGGTTGTTCGGGCAGGTCGGGCTGGTCGTTGGGTTGAGGGATGCTCGGCGTGAGCAGCCCCGTGATGCCATCGGCTGTGAGCTGCTCGCCCTTGAGGATGCGCCCGGCCAGCTCGTTGAGAATGGAGGCCTTGCCGGCGTCCGGGTGCCCATTGGGCGCGACGGTGTTCGTCGTCCGGCCCAACAGTGAAGGGAACCCGTTCGCCGTCGGGCGACCAGTGGACCGTCTCAGCGCGGAAACAGGAATTGCGGCGCGCCAGACAGTTCTGCAGCCAGACTGAGAGCATGACCCTGGCCTCGTGACGGGAGTGGGGGTCGGCGTTCGGGAGCCCGCTGGTATCGTGAAGGTGGCAAGGGAAAGACCCTGTGGTGCCCCCGAGTGAACAACTCGTTACCCAGATAGGGTCCCTTGCCAGTAAAAAGCCAATGCGCTATGGTAGGTGAAGGGACGTGTGCTGGTTTACCAAGAGACCGGGGTAAAATGCCCAGAAGGCAGGAAAGCCTGTGCCCAGAACGGTCAACTTGCCTGAGAGAGCGAAGAGAATAGTGGGTCGTCAGAACCCGTATACCAGGTAGCGCAGGGCGGGAACCCCTTGGGTGCAGGTCGCACATTCAGCTCGGTTGGCGCGTTGCTCACAAAGGAGGCATCATGACGACATTGTGGATTGGGATCGATATGGCCAAAACGAACTTTGAGGCGGTCGCCCTGTGGCAAACAGAACGTATCTCTTTGGGCCAATTCTCCAACGAAGCGAGTGGCTTTGGGGCTTTTGCAGCCCAGGTTGCGGCTGAGCAAGCGCACTGTGGCGCCACTGCGGTGCAGTGGGTCGTCGAACCCACGGGTGGCTATGAACTGCCGCTGGTGGCTTATGCCCATCAAGCAGGGTGGGCGCTTAGCTTGCCGGGGCGCCCCCTGGGCCCGCGCCAGGTGCGGCAGTGGGCCAAAGGCAGCGGTCAACGGGCCAAGACAGACCGTCAAGATGCGCTGTTGCTGGCCCGCTTCGGGGCTGCTCAACAGCCCGCCCCCAATCGCCCGCCGGCGGTTGAGGTGAGTGAACTGGACAGCCTGCTGCAACGCCGGCAGGATCTGGAGCAGATGATTCAGCAGGTACAGAACCGCATCGAGGCGCTGCAAGGCGGGGGCCCACCGGGCGCAGGCATCGCTACGCCGGTCATCGCCAATCTGAAGCGGGTGCTCCAGGCCCTCCAGGAAGCCTTGCAGGAAGTCGAAAAGGCTATCGCCGAACACCACCAGCAGCATGCCCAGCTGCAAGACGACGCCCAGCGGCTGGTGGCCATGCCCGGCATCGGCCCCAAAGTCGTTCTGCCCCTGTTGGTACAATTGCACCGCTGGCAGACTCTCACTGCCGGTCAAGGCACACCTAAAGGGCTCACTGCCTTTGTTGGTCTCGACCGACAGCCATATGAAAGTGGGCGCATTGTGCGCAGGCACTCGTCCATTTCGAAAATGGGCAATGCCGCCCTCCGTCGTCTGCTGTATATGGGCGCTCTCCGTGCCGTCCATGGGCAAAATCCTTTACACGCCTTTTATGAACGTCTTGTCGCCCGCGGCAAAGCCAAAAAACTCGTCGTTGTGGCCGCCGCACGCAAACTTTTGATCTGGGCCTGGATGCTTTCCTCTCGGCAAACTGAGTGGAATCCTGATTTTCATGCCCTTTAGCCCTTGACATTGTCGAGAGAATGGGCACCCGGATGCCGGGGATCTCCTTGGTGTTGTAGCGGCCGGGCACTCGGTCGGAATAGTATTCATCCAAAACGACGCGCTTCTCGGCAACCGTCAGGTCTTCGGACTCTTCGTTGTACCAGGCAGCAGTATGCACAGGCGCCATCAATGTTTTGCTGGGCGGAACCGTACAGGAACGCCCCACCGGTGCGGACCCACGGCGCCGGCCAGGAAGCGCACGTCGCCGATTCGGCCCAGCCTACAGTCAACTTCGCCGTGCTCTTGGAAGGGACGAACCCTGTCCGTTCAGCCCATGACCACCAATCTGCCGTCCATGCCGCCTGTGGCGTCACAAAGATGAAGGACTGATTGGCAGACTGCTCCACCAGGGGTAAATAGACAGCCGGGGTAATCGTGTCATTGGCAGGCGTAGATTGACGATTCTCTGACTGTGCCCCCTGATCCGCCTGGGCTGAAAACCAACCGGCCAGGAGCAACAGGCAGGGCAGTACGATTGAGTGACACCGCTCGAAAAACTCGGTAGGCAGCCTGAATTCGCTTGAATCTGACCGCTCCTCCGATACAATCGCCCCAGGTTTGGTAGATTTTGTCGCAGAATGACGTGTTTTGGGGAGCGAGCCAAGCACGACTTCACCCCCATGATTCTGGACAACCTCAAGGCTGCCGGCATCCAGGACACCCTCAAGGAAGAGCGGCTCAAGTTTGACTGGCTGGAACCGTACAGCGGCGCCTGGCTGCAAGCCACCGGTGAATACACCGACGCCGATGGGCAGGTCAAACGGGTCGCCATCTTTATCGGCCCTGAGCACGGCGCCGTGGGTCCGCAACGGGGGAAAGGGGCCGCTAAAGAGGCGATGCAAGGCGTCGGCTTTGACATGCTAATTGTCTGCGGCTTTGCCTTTGACGCCCACGCCGGCGAGACCGCCAACGAGTTCAAGCCCGTTGAACAGCCGGTGCGCACGGGCATCATCGACGAGCAGCAGCGGCAATATGGCAAGCTGCCCGTGCTGCCGGCGCGTATGAATCCCGACCTGGCCATGGCTGACGAACTGCTCAAGAAGACCGGCGCCGGCAACCTCTTGATGGTTTTATGGTCTTTGGCGAGATGAGCCCGATGTGGACATCCAGCGCGACGCAGTCGGCAAGCTCACCGTCGAAATCAAGGGCGTGGACGTGGACGACCCCACCACCGGCGTCATCCGCAGCAGCAACACCGACGATATCGCCTGTTGGTTCATCAACACCGACTACATCGGCGAGAGCTTCTTTGTCCGCCACGCCTACTTCACCGGCGCTGACCAACCGTATGACAAGCTCAAGCGCGAGCTGCGCGCCGAGATTGACGAGGCCGAATGGTCGGCACTCTAGAGCGCCGTCAGCCAGCCCTTCGACCCGCCCAGCACCGGCAAGATTGCGGTGAAGGTCATCAACCACTATGGCGCTCAAAGTGTACAGCACATAGGCAATTCCGTCACTGGCCACTCGTCACGCTAAGTATGCAACGGGTGGATTCTGTGTTCTGATTGGCCTTCGCAAATTGTTGCTCTTGTTTGATTTTTGGGCAACAAAAAAAGCCGCCTGGCTGGTGTAACCAGACGACCCTCAAAACAGCGGCAACAGCAAAATTTCAGTGGGCGAAAAGGGACTCGAACCCCTGACCCCCTCGGTGTAAGCGAGGTGCTCTAACCAACTGAGCTATTCGCCCGCACGAATGAGCCAGAGGTGAGGATACCAGATGCGCCGCTCTGCTGTCAATTTTCTCCATCGTTCATCCGGTCTGTATTCTCGCGATGGGGCGATGCGCCACCCCAGCCTGCGTGCGACGAGCACCCGATGCGCAACCAGGCAGGAGTGGCGTTATCCAGCGCCCCATGTTACCGGCTCGCTGGCCCGTCCAACACTTGGGGCAGGAAGGTGCTGGCGCCCGTCACTTGCCCGTCCGCCGCGATGATGATCACGGCGCGCGGGGTGGCCGGCTCCAGGCGAACGCCAAACCCCGTGTAGGTGAATCGCTGTTGCAACGTGTTGCGCCCCAACTGAACGCTTTGCCCCAACAGTTCCACCGGCTGCGTGGCGATCTGCTCCAACTCGGCGACACCGCTGGCCAGCCCCGTGTCGGGCGCGATCACCGTCAATACGTTGTGAAAGCGGGTGGTGGCGGTGGCAACCGCGGTTCCACGGATAAACGACGAGGGATCATCGAAATCAGCGCCGGGCAGCGGGTCAAAATAGAAGGTGATGGTCCCTGCCGCATTGAGGTTGAAGACATTGCTGATAATTGAGCGCCCCGTCATGTTGGCCGCGCCGTGAAAGGTGAACCGCGCCGTGGTCTCATCCTGCTGGAGGGGGTTGGCGAACAAGAGCGTGTTTGTGATGCCATAGAGATGGGTCACGTAGCCGTAGTAGCTGAAATTGAGCCCGTCCTGGTCGACGATGCCGACGAATTCCATGGAATTGCGCCCCGTCGGTGCGATGCCTACCTCAATCGCCGGGGCGGCGGCGGACGGCGCGGCAACCGATGGCTGCCCGCCTGTTCCATAGAGCATCGCCGCCAATGCAACCGCCAACAGCAGGGCAAAGACAAGAGGCGCCCGAATCAAACGTAACATCGTTTCCTCCTTTGTGAAAAAAAGAAGCCGCTTCCAACAATGGCGAGTGGAAGCCATCCAGCGACCGCCCCACCGCGTTGTACGCGGCGTGGACGGCAACTCTGCGTGCGGGGGCGCGTCCGAAATTTGGGGCGATCCTGTGAGGTAACAGTCACTTTTGCAGTGACTGTTACCTATACCGCCCGAAATCCTGGACACACCCTGCGTGCGGTGTGTAATTGCATACAGGGTGGATTTATGATACTATAGTACAGGTTTTGTCCATTGGCAAACCGGGCCGATGCAGGCGCCTCTCACCTCCCCGTTGTTGCATTGGGCGTCGTTTGCGGCATTTGCCTGGGTAGACTCCCTCACCAGAAATCTGGTTACGACTCACCATGACCTACCGCACCATTGTTGCCATGATGCTGGCGCTGCGGCAGTTACGCCAGCGAGAACGATGGAGCCGCCCCCAGCTCGACGCCTATCGGGCGCAAGCGTTGCATGACCTGCGCGCCCATGCCTACGCGCATTCGCCTTTCTATCGAGAATTTCACGCCGGGCTGGCCGACCGCCCCCTGCACGAATTGCCTGTGCTCACCAAGGCCATGCTCCAAGCGCACAGTGCCGACATCGTCACCAACCGCGCCATCCGCCCGGCGGACGTGGCCGCCCATGTGGCGCAGATACGCGGCGCCGAGCGCTTTCTTGGTCGCTACTTTGTCACCGCCACGTCGGGCACCACCGGCGAGCCGGCCTATCTCCTCTACAACCAACGCGAGTGGGCCACCATGCTCGCCTCGTTTACTCGCTACGAACGTCACGTCGGTTCGCTGTGGGGCTTGATCCAGCGCCCGCGCATGGCGGTGGTCGCATCGACAACGCCGTGGCACATGTCGGCGCGCGTCGGCGCAACCGTGCGCAGCTCGGTGTTGCCCATGCTCCGGCTCGACGTGGGCGCGCCGGTCGAGCAACTGGTGCAGCGCCTCAATCAATGGCAGCCACACCTTCTGGCCACCTATGCCTCGATGGCGGGCATCTTGGCCGACGAACAACAAGCCGGGCATTTGCAGATTCACCCGCGGCGGATTGTGAGCACCGCCGAGGTGCTGACGCCCGAACTGCGCACGCGGGTCGAAGCTACATGGGGACAGGGTTCGCTCTTTAACCAGTATGGCGCCAGCGAAGGGGGCGCGTACGCCGTCGAATGCAGCGCGCACCGCGGGCTGCATCTCTTTGAAGATCTGGTGATCTTTGAGGTGGTGGACGAAACAAATCGACCCGTGGCCCCAGGCGAATTTGGCGCCAAAGTGTTGCTCACTGTGCTCTACAACCATACCCAGCCGCTGATCCGCTACGAGCTGACCGACAGCGTGCGTCTCTCCACGCAGCCGTCGTGCCCCTGTGGCTGTGCGTTCAGGCTCATCGACCACATCCAGGGCCGCCAGGAGGAAGTTTTGCGCTTCCCCGCTGCCACCGGCGGAACCGTGGCGGTGCACCCGATGGTCTTCTATCGCATCCTCGACGCGGCGCCGGTGGCTGGCTGGCAGGTGGCGCACACGGCGGATGGCCTGTGCCTGCGCCTCAGCGGCGACCAGGGCGCAGTAGACGAGCCGCAACTGGTGGCGTCGGTGCGAAGGGCGCTTGCGCTGCAAAACATTGCGCCACCCCCGATCACCGTCCAATGGCGCGCAGACGTGCCTCGCGGGGCCACGGGCAAGGCCGCCCGTATCTTCCGTTTGCACGGACAGGCGGCCTAAAACTTGCCGCCGGCGAAGGGCGCATCGATCTTCAAGGATGGATTTGCGGGGCCTGCCGGCTGCACATGGAGCAGCGCTGCGGCCACAAGATGCGGGAAGGCGGTCGAAAGCCGGCTGGCCGTGACGGCGGGCCTGAATTCGTCGGCCAATGCCTGCCGCCAGTGCGTGTCATATGCGGCCAGCCCCGCCCGCGAGAGATCACCGGCGGCGAGCGCATCGAGCGTGGCTTGTGCTGCACAAAGCCCCGTAATGATGGCCGGGTAAATGCCGGCGGCGGTGATTGGGTGGACAAAGCCGCCGGCGTCACCGGCGAGCAGAGCGCCGGGGAAGACACGCGGCTTGTCGAAGTGAAAGAGGGGCACCGGCCAGGCTTTGGGCTCCTCCATCGCGTTGCGTCCAATGCGGGCGGCGAGTTCGGGCCGGCCCAAGTAGCCTGTCAGTAGTTCGGCGAGTGTGTGCGGCTGCCGCCGGTAGAAGTCGCTCCGCATGCCAATGCCGACATTGGCGCGGTGGTTTGTCACGGGGAAAAACCAGGCGTATCCGGGCTGGACGGCGTCTAGGAAGGCCAGTTCGATGGCGTCGTCAAGCTGTGCGTCGGTGTTGACATAGGCGCGCAACGCCACCGCCCATTCGTGATCGCGGCGGTCAGCGCCGCAGAGGGCGCGGGCCATAGCCGAGGTGGCCCCATCGGCGGCGATCACCACGCGGCCATACTCTTCCACGGCGCCACGAACGCCGGTTCCCGCGACGCCAACAACCTGGCTGCCGTGTAGGATCGGGCCGCGGATGTTGAGCCGGCGGTATTCAGCGCCACAGGCCAGGGCATGGTGAAAGAGCGCCTCGTCGAAGATGCTCCTGGGGACGACACAGGTGCCCAGCCCCGGCCGTGGCGCCAGCGTAAAACGCCGCTCTGCGCCCTCTTCGCCCTGGAGCGCCACCTGGCCGATACGAAAGTGAGGAAAGTGGATTTCGGTTAGCCCAATCTCGCGCAACGCCACAAAGCAACCCAAAGGGACGACATCGCCGCACGCTTTGGGGCGGGGGAACGACTCACGATCCACCAAAAGGACGCGCACCCCGCGCCGGGCCAGCATAGCTGCGGCCGTACTGCCCGCCGGCCCCGCTCCGACGACGATGACATCGCTCTTTGGCCGGCGCGGTGGACGATGCGCCGGGTTGGTCTGTGCTTTGGCCATATCCTGCATGTCCATTCGTGGCTACATGGCCTTGTTTTCGTCGGTAAATGCGGCCGTGAGGCTGCGCAGTTCGTTGATGTCGATCCCCTTGATGACATCGAGCATTTCGGGCGTGGGTTCAACCCCTTCGGCGCGCAGCACTTGCTCCGGATCGGCCAGTAGCAATTGGGCAAATGCGTCATCCGTGATGATTCGAATTGCAATTTCTTGCAGTGTGGCCATGCTTGCCCTCCGGTAAGTCTGCACCCCATTGTTGGGGAGTCTCAATGTGGCTGACATGAGTGGTTGACATAAAGTGGGGAATATCTGGGGAAGTTTTATACTAGAGAACGAACCATTTGTCAAAGTCCGGATCGATGTCTAGATCGATTCATCTCACAGACAGAACTGGAATATTGTCGCTCTTCCTGGATTGCCAAATCCACGGGTGTGACGACGGGTCTGACGATCCGTCAAGCGCATTTTCCGGTAGAACCGGGAGAGCCGAATGTGACCATGTGTAATGAAATGATCGACCAACTGGCAGACCGCGCTGTTGAACGAATTTTGTCGGAAATGCGCCCCAACGCACCGTATATGGCGCAGCAGGCTGCCGACTGGTTTACTCGCCTCGCCGGTGGGGCGAGGCCGGCTGCCTACTTTTTGCACCCGTTGGCCTTTCCCATGCTCCGTCTGCCGTGGTGGATGGAACAGACCGTCGATCCTAGCCCCGATGTGGATTTTCAGGCTGATCTGGTCTACTCGTCGGTCAACGGCTATTACTTCATTCGTATGATCGACAATGTGATGGATGGTCACAGCACGGTGGAGCCAAAGCTTCTGCCTATGTTGGGCTTCTTTCACCTCCACTTTCACGCCGTCTACGAGCGCTACTTCCCCCACAACCATCCCTTTTGGGCGCAGTTCAGCGCCATTGCCATACAATCTGCCGAGAGCGCCCTGCGTGACGCTGCGCTCACCGAGATCGACCTGGACACGTTCGTTGCCATTTCGGGGGTCAAGGTGGCTGGGGGGAAGATCCCGTTGGCTGCCGTGGCCCACCGCTATGGGCAGCCGCACCTGTATGATGCATGGCAAGCGTTCTATGATCGCCTCGGCTGTTGGCACCAGCTCTACAATGATCTCTTTGGTTGGGTCAAAGATCTGGGTCATCAAACCCCCTCTTACTTTCTATCGGAGGGGCGGCGCCGTAAGCGGCCCACCGAAACCGAAGGCGCATGGGTGATCCGCGAGGGGTTTGCCTGGGCAATCGAGCTGCTCGACACGTGGCTAAGCGAGTTGAGCCAGCTTGCAGAGGCGCTCCACAGCCCGGCGCTGACCGGTTATCTGCACCAGCGGCGCGCGCGGATGCGCCAGCAATCGGCCCAAGTTGTGCAGATGTTTGAACGTCTGGGTCCGCTCTTCGATGGCTAAGGCTATGACGACTGGCAATCCGTTGTTTGTATTGGCGCGCCAAGCGCTCGAGGAATTGCGCGCCGAGCTGGCCACGCACCACGTGCAACTGGAACCGGGTCTCGCCATCCAACCCGGTGAAGGGCTGCTCTGCTACTATCATCGGGGAGAGCGGCAGATCTACTTGTCTGCTCCCGATCCGGCGCAACCACGTGGGCGGTTCGAGCTGCTGCTCTTTCAACACCTGATGCAATTCAGCAGCGCCAGCGCAGTCTTGGAACTGCTGGAACAGATCATCCCCTGGCTGGTGGCCCATGAGGTCGGGCATCATCTTCGGCGCCAGATGGGCCTCTGGGGTGAGGACGCACGGCGTGAAGAGCAGATTGCCGACGAACTGGCCACTGCGTTTGTCAAGAGCCGCTTGTCGGACGTTCAGCGACAGACGCTCGTTACATCGCTGGCCGCCGGCCTGGCCGGCCTGGCCCAAGGGCTGGCGTACGAACAAACGCTACGCAGCGCGCCCTCGCTGATCCGCCATGTCTACGAGCATATGCGCCAGTTTCACGCTCAATTGGAGAGCGACGAGCCACACACAATCGCCGCCTTTGTGCATACCCATCTGCTGTGCGCGTCGGGGAATCCATGCGCTTAGCCCGCCTGGTTTGACGAAAGCACAAAAGTGCGATAGCCTTCGCCGCATTGTGTGATTTGAAGGTTGGTTGCTTACGTGGGGTTCGGAGCGATACAAATCGGCGAGCCGCCATCGTGGCCCAAGTCAACAGACGGTGCGCAAGAGCACGACGAGAAAGACCCAACCTGTTACGTCATCAGCGCCTTATGAACCATGCGGAGGGCAGGCGCCTTGCCCTCGGCGGCGCGGCCAACGCTTGAAAGGAATCGGAGCTATGTCTACGAGTGGGAATTCTATCACGGTTGAAAATGACATGGTGGTCGCCATCGACTACCAGTTGACATTGGACGATGGGGAGGAGATTGACCGGTCGGCCGAAGGTGAGCCACTCGAATATCTGCATGGGCATAGCCAGCTGATTCGCGGCCTCGAAGCCGCGCTCCACGGCATGGCCATTGGCGATGAAAAGCAAGTGACTGTCGCGCCCATCGACGCCTATGGCGAACGCGACGAAGAGCAGGTGCAAACGCTGCCGCTGGCCGCCTTCCCGGAGGGGGTTCAGTTGACCGAAGGTGAGGTGCTGAGCCTGCGTGATGGTCAGTCGGGCCAGGTCTTTCAAACCCAAGTGCTCGAAGTGCGGGATGACGAGGTGCTGCTCGACTTCAATCATCCCCTGGCTGGCGAAACCCTTCACTTTGCCGTGCGTATTGCATCGCTCCGGCAGGCGACGCCCACAGAGCTGGCTGCGCTGCACGGTTAGTGTGAGTTTTGTTTGAAACCGAGCATCTTTGCCCAACAGAGATGCTTGGTTTCAAACAACCATCAGTTTCGCATGGATGGAGCTTGCGGACGAACCGCATATGTTTGGGCGCCGCACCCACAACAATGGATCCGAGTATTCCGCCTCAGGCGTTTGTAACTGGTTGCGCCTATTTCGACGACGCCGGTCGTGAAGCGAAGCGCCACGCTTGTCAGTAAGGCGGCCGGCAGGGTAATTCGAATCGCCACCAAGAAACCATCTCAAAATCGGTTGTGAGCCTGGAGTATGTTCCCGCGGTACAGGTGTGGCACAGAGATTTGGAGATAATTTCAAAGGATCCCACTCGCGTATGACGCCCGGTGCGTTAACTGTAGCCCCCGCGTTGCGTCCGCTGGATATGCGCCCCTGCGAGCATGAGGGGCGCGATTACTTCCTCCTGCGCGACCCTGCGCAATTGACCGACGAAACCCTGCTCGTTCCCATGCCGTTGGCATTGGTCTTGGGATACTGTGATGGACGGCGGACGCTTGATGCCGTTGCGAGTGCATTCAAGCGGGACTATGGGGTAGCGATTGGCGTCTCGGCCATTCAAGCGTTGCTGGCCAGGCTGGACGACGCCTTGATGCTGGAAAACGAGCGCGCGGCCGAGGCTCGCGGCAGGGTAGTTGCCCGTTTTAGGCAAGCCCCTTTTCGTGCGCCGGCATTGGCTGGGCGGGCCTATCCTGCGGAGCCAGACATACTGTGGCGTCATCTCCAGGATTTTCTCGAAGCTGAGGGGGCGGTAGCCCCGCTGGCGATAGATTGGGCGCGGCCTGTGGGTCTGCTCAGCCCCCATATCGACTATGGGCGTGGGGGGCCTGTCTATGCTCAGGTGTGGAAGCGCGCCGCCCAGATTGCGCGTGAGGCCGATCTGGCGATTCTCTTGGGCACGGATCATTACGGTGTCGACCCGTTTACGCTGACGCGCCAACATTACGCCACCCCCTATGGCGTGTTGCCCACCGCGCAGCCGGTGGTCGATGCACTGGCGGCGGTGATCGGCGAAGAGCCAGCCTTTGCCGGTGAACTGCGCCACCGTGGCGAACACTCGTTGGAGTTGGTTGCCGTCTGGCTGCACCATATGCGCGCCGGGCAGCCGATTGAATTGGCGCCCGTCCTCGTTGGGGGGCTTCATCGCTATCTTACCAACGGCGCAAAGCCTACCCACGACCTACTGCTGCAGCAGGTGATCGATACGTTGCGCACGGTGAGCGCAGGGCGACGCGTGCTGGTTGTCGCTTCGGGGGATCTTGCTCATGTAGGGCCAGCCTTTGGCGGCGCCCCCCTGGACGGCGCAGGGATTGTCGCCTTACAGGCCAACGACCAGGAACTATTGAATCATCTGCAAACGGGGGACGCCGAAGGCTTTTTTGGAGCAATTCAGCGCGTACGCGACCGTAACAACGTCTGTGGCGTGGCGCCCATCTATCTTACATTGCGCACACTTGGCCCAGTGCAGGGGGAGTCGCTGGGTTATGCCGTCTGCCCTGCCGATGCACGGGGCGCGTCGGTGGTGACCGTGGGTGGCATGCTCTTCCGCTAACGAGAGATGGGAAGAGGCTGCGCCAGTATGAGGCCGGCACAGTTTGAAACCAAGGGGAGTTTGAAACCAAGGGGAGTTTGAAACCAAGGGGAGTTTGAAACCAAGGGGAGTT
>JAHDWG010000073.1:0-5257 GCA_023384495.1 Caldilineaceae bacterium | reverse complement strand
TGAAACCAGTAAAGTGTGGGAACAATGACTTGTTTCCTTTCGTCCATATGCTTGCGACCCGAATCGGCGACGGGTTGGAACGCCAGCCGGGTTGCACCGAGTAGAATACTATTCAAGCATGTGAAGTCGTAACGAAAGGATTTTGACAATGTTGCAACGTTCTGTACGAACCATGAGCGCGCTGGCCCTAGTCACCACCACGTTGGTGGGTGCGCTTGCCTTTAGCGCAACCAGTTGGTGGCAAGATGCGCCCGCCGCCAATGCACAGGCCACCGCTGCCGGCGCACCGCGCACCATCACCGTCGTGGGCGAAGGCAAAGTGCGCATCCAGCCCGACGTGGCGCGCGCCAATTTTGGCGTCGAAGTGGTGCGGCCCTCGGTGCGCGAGGCGCTGGACGAAAACAAGCAAGTGATGGATGAGGTGCTGGCCGCGCTCGAAGCGCAGGGGATCAGCGAGCGCGACATCCAGACCACCGGCTTTAGCATCTATGCCGAGCGGTTTGGCCCGCAAGGCCCGCTGCCTGAAGACCAGGTGAACTATCGTGTGAGCAACAATGTGATGGTGGTTGTCCGCGACCTGGAAAATGTGGGCGCCGTGGTGGACGCAGCCGTAGAGGCAGGCGCCAACAACATCTACGGCATCGAATTCCGGGTCGACGACCCGAGCAGCCTTGAATCGGAGGCGCGACAGGGTGCGGTGGAAGACGCCGTCGCCAAGGCCGAAGAGTTGGCTGACCTGACCGGTGTGACTGTTGGCGCCGTGCTGAGCATCAGCGAAGTGATCAGCAGCGGCAGCTACTACGCCTCGAACTTTGCGCAGTCGATTGGCCTGGGGGGGGGGGGTGGCGCAACCCCGATTTCGCCCGGCGAGCTGGAGGTGGTGATGCAGCTTCAGGTGACGTCCGCGAGGGGCGATTAATGAAGCCGCGGAGTTCGTACAAAAACGAACTCGGGCGGAGGCGTCCCTCCATTAGGCAATAAGGAATGCCGAGCGCCGCAGGGTTATACCCTGCGGCGCTCTTGTACAACCGGCATGTTGGGAGGCGGAAGGTAAGCAAATGGGTCAATACTCGTCTTCGTTGACGGCGGGCAGCAGCACGCGGAAGGTAGTCCCGCGGCCAATCTTGCTCAACACCTGAACACCGCCGCCATGGGCATGAATGATGCCCAATGTAGCTGTCAGACCAATCCCGGTGCCAGCCGGTTTGGTGGTGTAGTAGGGCTCAAAGATACGGTCGAGCGTCATCTGGTCCATACCTACGCCATTATCCGTCACCTCAATCGCTACATAATCCCCGTCGGCGGGGTGATTTGGCAGGTCGCGACGGCTCTCCTCCAGCTTGCAATTGTAGGCGCTCACCGTCAGCCGGCCCGGTGGCTCGGCAATGGCATCGGCTGCATTGAGCAATAGATTCATTATCACCTGCTGCAACTGCGAGTCATTGGCAAGCACAGGGTGGAGGTCACTGGCCAGTTGCAACCCGATCTGGGCTTTGGGCGTCAACCGAGGATTCAACAGATCGACCGTCTCGAGGATCACCTGATTGACATCCAGCGGCGCCGATTCGATCCGCCGACTCTTGATATCAGCCAGCAACTGGTTTGAAAGCTCTGCGGTCCGCCGCGCCGTACGCACAGCGCGCTCCAAATGCCCACGTGCAGGGCTATTCAAAGGTAGCTTGTTTAGAGCAATCGTTGTATGGGTTAAGATGATAGCCAATAGATTATTAAAGTCGTGAACGACCCCGCTTATCTTGAACCCACTTTGTTCAGCCTCCTGCCCGGCAAAGAGCGATATAAAAGCGGTTGCGTCTGCCGGGGACGAAGACTGTGCGCGTCGGGATGATTCGTAATGGTGTTGCACGTTGACTTCACACTCGTTTGCATGGGCTGCGATGAGGGGCAACAAAATCGATGGCGTATTCTGAATTCCGTGCATTGCACATAGCCCCACAACGGCATATTCGCTGCCGCGCCATAGCTGGTTGGAAATAACAGTGCTGGAACCGGGGTCTAAGCAAACTGCGCAACGCCGAGGACCGATTCACTATGGCGGCTGCGATGAGGTCTGGTGCTGACCAGTTCGGTAAGGTCATCATCATTGGCTTGCGCCAGCAGTTTGGCCGCGAGTTCACGCAGAGAGGATGCCCCCGCGGTTAGCACGGCGTTGCGCTCGTGTTCGCTCAACTGAAATGTCTCTCCGTTGTACCCACTGCGGAGCGCAGCCTGCGGGTCGTTCAGCAAGAGGTTGCAAAATCGTCGGCTGACCACTGCGGCGGTCAGGACTCGACTCAGATCACTGCTGTGCGCCTCTGCGTGCTCTTCCGAAACAGGCTGAACCGGGGCGCCAGCCTGCGTTGTAGTCGTTGAAAATGGCCATGTGATCATATGACTTTCGCATCCTTACATTGTGAACGATTTTATATATTTCAGTAACAGCGCTTAGAAATAGCACCGAGGTGACACACAGGATCAATCGTTATTGATGTTCGTTGTCGAGTGGGCTGGGCGCCCCGCCTGCCACAGGAGCCAAAAGGCGCCAAATGCGACAAAAACGTCGCCGAGGCTAAAGGCAGCCCGCTGTGGCGCCCATGTGGGCGTCAAAAACCGGTCAGCCAGCCAGGGCAAGCGCATTTCTTCCCATGGAAGAACAATATCCTTCGAGCTGCCAAATCGTTGCCCCACGGGCCACGTTCCAGGGTCTACCTCAGGGATCAACCTGCCAAGCGTTTCTGGGCTGATGGGCATAAGCCCGCCATTGAGAACAATCACCAACAGATTCAAGAACAGGCCCAACCCAAGCCACCAAAATGCCTGCTCACGCCGATTCACCCATGCAAATATCAATAGCAACAGTTGGGAACTCACCAACACAACAGACGCCACTTGTACCGTTGCTAATCGATGGGTGACCGGCCAATAAAAAGTCAAATACTGTGGTGCAAATGCAAGCGGAACAAGCCAAGCCAGATGCAAGTCGGGAAAGCGCAGGCGCCCACCATGAAATCTGGCGCGTATCCAGCCGGCAACGAGACCAACAACGACCGCATACAGAAGGATCAATCACAACCTCGTGCTTCAGACAAATTCGCTTAAAATCCATTCCCCAGAGGCTCAGCCGTTGCCACCCACGGCTGGTGCGCCGGCGCCCAACACAAAGAGAATCAGGGCGCCGAGGATGAGGGCTGCCCGCACATGCTGCTGCTCGATGCGACCGACAGCGAGGCTCATGTTGAAGAATTTGCTGCTCATGACTTTTCTCCTTTGCTATGACTGTAGGTGATAGGATTGTTGTGACGTAATTGCTGTATT
This sequence comes from Caldilineaceae bacterium, assembly GCA_023384495.1. Lineage (GTDB taxonomy): Bacteria > Chloroflexota > Anaerolineae > Caldilineales > Caldilineaceae > CFX5. The sequence goes on along the minus strand of JAHDWG010000073.1, from coordinate 1,945 downwards.
GATTGCCCTGATGCGACTTGCGATGTGGCGAGCGGTGTGCCTGTCTGCGTTTCTGCCGCCCATAGTGTCTTTGCCCGTGATCAGCCGTTGCCGCCTACAGCCGGTGCGCCAGCGCCCAATACAAAGAGAATCAGGGTGCCGAGGACAAGGGCCGCCCGCACGTGCTGCTGCTCGATCCGACCAAAGGTGAGGCTCATGTTGAAGAATTTGCTGCTCATGACTTTTTGCTCCTCTTTTGATTGACTATTGTGTGCGTTACGTTTGTTTGCTTCACTTAATTGCCTGAATTATCGCAGCCGCCTGGCATCAAGGGAGGCATCAAAACAGGCTCAAAGTGGACTCAATGTTGGGGAAATCGAAAAATCAGAGGGGGTTTCAGGTCGATCAGGCATTGTGAAGGCGCCCGTGAAGCCATCGATAGTAGAGGAATTGCGGTTGGGGAACAGGAAATTCAGGCCATTTCAGAATTGAAGTGCCCGTTGACCTGCTAATGCGTTTTTATTTTTCTTTAGCAAAGGAACTCTGCAGACCGGCTGGGGGTATGAGCACCCTATGAGCACCCATCGTCAAACAACTGAGCTGGGAAACACAGCATAAATCAAGCCATAATTGTAGTCGCGTCGTCAGTCGCGTTGCTTCAGAACGACTGACGACGCGACTGCCAAGAGTTCCCTTGCTTACGCCGCCGTGTACGGGTGCAGCGCCAACAGCTTGCACCTGAGTGTGCACAATCGACGCCACGCGTCACGCGTGCATCAATAATGTATATAGCTCTTCGGTTTGAGGGGAAGGAGGGACATCGATTTCGTTCAGCAAAGCCTGTCGGCACAGGGCATATTGGCGCGCAACTGCGGCGCGATTGCCCATTGCAGCATAGATGCGCATGGCGATCCGGTGTGCTTCTTCCAGGCAAGGGTCATCCACCAGCGCGCGCTGGCAACTCTGGAGGGCCGAGCGGTGTTCGCCCTGCTCAAGCTGCAACTGCGCCACGGTCAGAATGGTGTCCGTGAACAGACGATGCAGGTGCTCACGTTCGGCCCAGGCCCACGCACCTTCGAGATCGGGTAGATAGGGACCCCGATAACAGTGGATTGCGGCGGAATAGGCCGCGATGCGCGCCCGTGTGTCAGTAGACACATCACCTTCTGCGATTTTGTTGAGGAAGACTTCCACATCGTATTCATAGTCAAACGCGCGGTTAAATCGGTAGATTTCGTCATCAAATAGGATCACATCGGGATGGAGAGCGCTGCGCAGGCGATACATCGCATTCTTGAAGCGACTCCTCAGTTCAGTCGGCGAGGCATCTGCCCAAAAGTGTGCGCCTACCTCCTCTTTGGTCAGTCCTGACGGGTTCGATAGGAGACAAAAGAAGATGTCACGCGAGACTTGCGTCTGCCACTCTCGGTTGGAGATCAGCTTGCCATCCAGTGTGACTTCGGCGCGCCCCAATGTGTGAATGATCAGGCGCGGCGGCGCTTCCAAGAGCAGATGCGCCAGGTGCGGTGAGACATGCTGGCGCATCTGGCGGCTGATCAGGGGCGCCTGGCTTGCAAAGTGTGCGATTTCGCCCGTCAGTTGCTTTGCTTGCTCGCGCGCCGCGCCTGAAACCATACCCGGCTGGATAATCGACTGGATGCTGCGTAACGCGGCAACTAAGGGCTGGCGGCTTTCGAGCGTAAAGGCGATGGCAAGTCCATGGGTCAGGTGCTCGCTCACCTGGCCGGGGACATGATGGCTGGCCTGCAGCGCGGTCGCCAGCAGGAAGGTAACAATCGCTTCTTCCAGCGGCTGCCCCCCCTGGACAAAGCGACCCCTGGCGTCTTCTAGCGGTGCAATGGCTTCTTCGGCTTTGTTCTGACCCAAATAATATCGCCCCATGGCCAGTTGGGTAGTGCCGTGAGATTATCTCAAACCATGTCCGGGTAGACAGGAGTGAGTGCGA
>JAHDWG010000072.1:12784-22370 GCA_023384495.1 Caldilineaceae bacterium | reverse complement strand
GCGGATGGCCTCAAGCTCATCGCCGGAGCCAGCGTTGGGGTCTAGCTCGTTGACTTCGATGCCATACTTGGCCTTGAAGGTGTCGATCATCTCGCCATAGTTGCACCAATCGCGGGGCAGGGCAATGGTCGAGAGCATACCCTCTTCCTGGGCGGCTGCCACCAGGGCCGCCAGTTCGGGGGTCATATCGCTGTCCACAACGGTGACTTCACCGGCAGGGGCGGCGGGGGCGGCGGGCGCCACCGGTGTGCAGGCGAGCAACAGCAGAGCCGCCAAAGTTGCCATCAAGCTGCGTGCGAGTTGACGGTTTGTGGGGTGCATAGGATTCTCCTGTTATGAGATAGTGGTGAGTCGGAACGCAACGCTACAATTATACGTCATCTGCCCACAATCTGTGTTAAGAATGTGTTATCGTTGAGTAAATAAGTCACGTTACGCAGCGCCTCAGGGATTCTGAGCGACAGAGACCGTGCTCACCCGCGAATTCTCAGTCGAGGCTTGCGTAACATGAGTAAATAATTGTGGCGAGAGCCTATGCTCCATACCAGTGGTTGTTTGAAAGCAAGCATCTTTGCCCAGTTTCGTCGGGTTGGAAACCCCCTGCAGAGAGCGAAACGTCGCCGCAGCGACTTGATTTTTTGGCGCCGTTGCAGATAAAACGTGTCCGAGAGGAAATCGCTCCGACACAAATGTCAACAGAATCTAGAAGCGCTTCAAAGGTTGCGGCGGGCGAAGATACCGGTTGCGGGCGGTGGTTCAACGCGCTGAACCTGCGCCAGATGCGCGACATAGGTCCAGTCGATCCCTTGTGGGAGGGGCCAGCCGGCCTCTCGGTGGAGATAGTAGATATAGGTGACCATTTTGGCCAGTTGCCGGCGGGTTGCCTCGTTGCGGTCGAGGAAGAGCGCCATATCGCGTCCGGCCTCATTGTAGGTTTCAATCAAGTTCAACTGGCTATTGTTGCCGATGAGCACCAGAATAAAGGTGTCGGTTGGGCCAATTTGTAGCTGGGCTGCTTGATGCTGAATGGTATACAATTTTTCGAGCAGCAGCCCAATGCTGACTGGGTCGCGAAAGAGGTCGGTCTTTTCCAGTTGATAGCCGAGCGCGACAACTTCTTGCGGCGTGATCTGCCCCACCCCGACGCTCGGTTCCAGAAACCAGGCTCCCCAGCGGTAGTTAGCCCACGGCCACTGGCCCCAGTCCAACGAAACAGCGCGGCCCAACCACAGCTGTACGCGCTCTCCACCGCCCCAACCAAAGGGACGCTGATAGCTGTTGCCCTGGTTGGCGACGGCGGCGGCCAACACCGTGCCCAATCCATGTTCATCGGCCAGGGTTTCGATCAAGGCTCGATTGGCCGTTACCTCGCGCAGCCCCTGGCGATACCAGCCAAGCTGCCCCTGTTCATATTGGGGCCAGGGCATGGGAAGATGGGCAATGTCCGCCAGTACGCCTGACGTGGATTCAGAGACGGAAACCCCCACCGGGTGCGCCATTTCGTACGACCATTGGCCGCCAGGGGCAGATGCAAAGACTCCACGGGGGCTGTCGAACAGTTGTAGCGCCACCACGGGCCCCATCAAAATCAGCGTGGCAAAAAAACAGGAAAGCCAATACGAAGCGACAAAGGCCGAATTGTACACGGCTCGTGCATAACGCTGATAAGGACGGTCTGCCTGCCCAAGCTGAGCACACTCGCGTTTTCGGTGGCGAACAAGCCCACCACTCGCCATAAAATCTACCTTACTATCTAGAAACGATGATAATACCGAATAGGACATGACTTACGCCGCGCCCTATTATTGTAACGATAATTGGTGGTTGGCGCCAAACAAGGGACGCGCCGGCAACGGGGTTGTTACAACGCTAGGCAGTCGCTGCTCGACGCAAGAGCGTTTCGATGCGTACGGCGACGTCCCGAAACTGAAAGGGTTTGGTGATGTAATCGTCGGCGCCAGCGCTGTAGCCTTGAACGATCTCTTCCGGTGTGTCGAGCGACGTCAAGAGGATAATCGGCACATCGCTTTCTTGGCGGATTGTGGAGCAGACCACATGCCCGTTCATGCCGGGCATCATTACATCGATCAGCGCCAGGTCGATAGGAAGGGAGGAAAAGAGGGTCAGCGCTTCGTCGCCGTTTTGGGCCGTATGCACAACATAGCCCGCATGTTGGAGGGACCGTTTGAGCAGATCGCGCAAGAGCGCTTCGTCATCAACGACCAGAATCTGCGCTGGCATGGATTTCCTCTGCTCTGGTGTGTGTTTCACATGAGGTTCTACAACGATCAGTGGGCATCTGGGGGGCGTCTGGGGGGCGTCTGCTGCACAATTGATAGTGAACGCCTTCCCCTGTCTTACCCTCCCCTGTCTCAATGGTAAGGGGCTGGTCAGGGATCGACGCCAACTTCGTATCTCTGTTGTTCACGCCGTTGCAAGAGTGTCTGGATGCGGACATCGAGTTCGCGTAACGGAAATGGCTTTGTCACATAATCATCGATGCCTTGGCTCAAACCGTAGACGATTGCCTCCGGGTTGTTGAGCGCTGTCAGCATGATAATCGGCAGGTCACTTCGTTTGCGCAACTCGGAACAGAGCCAATATCCACTTGAGCCGGGCATTAGCACATCGACCAAGACCAGGTCAACCGGCGCCTGCTCGAAATAGTCAAGCGCTGCCTGGCCACTGCCAACCGTAAAAGCCTGATACCCTGCACGCTGGAGAGATGCCTCGAGCATCTCGCAGAAAACCGGATTATCGTCAACGATCAAAATTCGCGGTGCTGGCATAGATGTCCTGTCTGTCAGCAACGGTGACATGAGTGATTCCCCACATCGTGCGGCATCGTTCATGACATCGTTGCGGCGCCACAATCAGGGCATCTATTATCGTACCATATCCCTATCACTTGGTGAAATGGTGTGATCTCCCATCCATGCAACCTGCGCGCTTACCCCTTGACACTGCCGGCCGTCAGCCCAGCAATCATGAAGCGTTGGCCATACATATAGAAGATCACCACCGGGATCGAAATCACCAGTGACGCCGCCATGAGCAGCCCCCAGGGGTAAATGTCGCCAAAGATCTTCTGCGCCAACCCAACCGGCAACGTCATCAAGTTTTGGCTGCTGATAAAGACAAAGGCAAAAAGAAATTCTTTCCACGCCGCGGTGAATGAAAAGAGCGTTACGGCCAGCAAGGCGGGCGCCGTCAGCGGCAGTGTTACCCGCAGGAAGGCCTGCATCCGGGTTGCGCCATCCACCAGCGCAGCGTGTTCCAGCTCTTCAGGGATGGCCCGGTAATAGCCCATGAGCAGCCAGGTTGCAAACGGGATCATGGAGGTGGGGTAGGTGAGGATCAATGCCCAGAGCGTGTTCGTCACGCGCAAGCTGGCGAGGATCTGATAGAGGGGGATGAACATCAGCGCGCCCGGCAATAGATAGGTGACCAATAACGCCGTGGTCAATGTCTGCGCGCCCAGAAATCGCAAGCGCGCCAGGGCATAGCCGCCCAGGCTGGCGAAGAGCACGGCCAGAAAGGTCGTCGCCACGGCGACCGTTGCCGAATTGCGGAACCAGATAAAGAAGGGCTCGTTGAAAAAGAGACGATTGAACTGGTCCATCGTCCACGGCGCCGGCCAAAAGATGTTGACGCGTTGGCTGATCTGGAGTTCGGTCTTGAAGGCGGTGACAATGATCCAATAGAAGGGGAAGAGGATAAACGTCAGCATCAATGCCAGACCAATACCCCGCCCCACCGCGCCAATCGTGCGCAATCGTTTCTGGCTGCGAACGCCCATCCGCTCGGCGGGCGCGACCGCGGCCAGCAACTGGACGAGCAGCGTCACCGGCAGCGCGATCAGCCAGCCAACCCAACCAATGACCGTACCGATGCTGTTGAGCACCTTGTCCTGCCAGGTCTCCACATCCAGGTTGACCGCCACATCGCGCCGCATGTAGCGTGAGAGCAGCAGGATAAAGAGCGCCAGCACGGGCGTCAGGCTCAGGGCAATGGCCGTGCCCGGGCCAAAGCGAAGACCCCGAATCGCTGTTGCGTACGCCTTGATCGTGTAGACGGTCGTTGCCGTGCCGGGGCCGCCGCCAGTCAACAGAAAGATCGTCTCGAAGCCGTTAAAGGTCCAGATCGTGGAAAGAAGGGTGGCGACGACGATGACGTAACGCAGGCTTGGCAACGTGATATGAAGCAACCGATCCCACGCATTGGCGCCGTCGATCTCGGCCGCCTCATACAGCTCTTTGTCAATGGCCTGCATCCCTGCCAGCATATTGACCGTAAAAAAGGGAATGCCAGCCCACACATTGACCGCAATGACGCTGCCCATGGCCATTTTGGGGTCAGCCAGCCACGAAAGCGGTTGTGAAATGAGACCAATGCCCAACAGGATTGGGTTCAGCCCACCAAAGAGCGGGTCGAGGATCGACCGCCAGGCCAACGCCTGCACCACCGAAGGGATAATCCATGGCAACAGGACAAGCCCGGTCAGCAGGTTGCGGAAGCGCTTTTGCGAATTGAGCAACAGCGCTGCACAAAGCCCAAGCAGCAGCTTGAAGGTGATCGACCCAGCCGTAAAGACAAAGGTGTTGCGCACCGCTTCACGATAGAAGGGGTCTTGCCAGAGTCGGACATAGTTTTCGAACCAGACAAACTCGGTGGTGCGCGTATTGACCTTGTAGACCGTCATGCTGGTCCAGACTGCCTTAAAAAAAGGCCAGGCAATAAAGAGCAGCATCAAGATGACGACGGGCAGGATAAAAGGGAAGGCGATTTGCCAATCGGGCCCAAATAGTCGCCGCGCCAGGCTCCGCTTGGGCGGAGTGGGATAGTTGATGCCCGGTAGAGTTACCGTTCGCTGCGCCATAGAGGCCTCCTTGCCTGGTGCGCCATGCGCAATGCGCGCCCGGTTCGACACGCATTCCGCATGGCGTCTTGCCGTTTACGATTCGAATGCGCCCATCTCGTCGGCGAGCTGTTCAATGCGGCCAGCCGCCTGCGCCACGGCGTCCGCCGCGCTGACGCCAGAGCTGACCACCTGGGCCATCATCTCTTCGATGATCGCCTGTGCCGCGATGGCGTCAAACAAGGGGTGGGGCTGCGCCGGCCACGAAGAGCCGGGATGATCGCCCTTGGTTGCAGCGGACATGCTCGCCAGGTTGGGGTCTGCCTCATACGCGGCCTGCACTTCGGGCAGATTGTCGATTTCCGGGTAGGCTGGCAAGAAGAGGCCCGCCGACACCAACGAAATCGGCAAGAAGATTTCCGGCGTCAACATGTGCAACGCAAGCTGCTTAGCGGCGTCGATATTCTTGGCCCCGCGCGGAATGTTGAACTGGCCACCGCCGCCACTTTCAAGCTTGCGGCCCAGCGGGCCAATCGCCGTCGGCATGTGAATGGTCTGTTCAAAGATCGGGTTGCCGTCGGCCTTGGCCTTGGCGTAGACGCTGGCCGCATTGTGGGTGTAGCCAATGTTGCCGGCCAGATAGGCTTCGTTGTTGCTGGCGTCCGTCCAACTGAGCACGCCAGGGGGGATCATAGGGGCATACATGTCCGACATGTAGATCTCGGCCAGCCACTCGACCGCAGCGATCGTTTCGGGTGAGTTAAAGGTAACCTGGGTCATGCCTTCATCGGTGTAGTGACCGCCCCAGTTCTGGAGCACGCCCTCGATAAAGCCGCGCCCGTCGCCGCTGCGGGCAATCGTCACACCCCAACCATATTTCTCTTGGCTTGGGTCCGAAACTTCGAGCGCCGCGTCGCGGCGATTTTCGTACGTCGCCAGCGACGCCGGGTCGATGCCGGCTTCCTCATACCAGTCACGGCGTGCGTAGGCCCCACCGCCGCTCATGATATAGGGGATGCCATACCACTCGCCATCGATGAAATTGGTGCTATGCTGCCCGTAGGGCGCTTCTCCATAAAGGCCCTCGGCTTCTGTCACCGTATCGGTGACGGGCTCCAGCGCATCAAACGAGTAGAGTTGCTGCACCAGCCGCACGTGATAGACCAGGTCTGGTGGCTCACCGGCCTGCACCTGGGCCACCAGCTTGGCGACAAAGTCTTCGAATGCCTCTGCCGCCACCAAGGTTGTCTCGATTTGATAGTTATTGGCGGCGCCCCATGCCTGTACGGCGTCGCCAAAGAGCGTTTCCATCTCGGTAAAATACTCTTTCCGGTGGGCGACAACCATGCTGCCGCCGGCGGCGGCCGGCGCGGCGCTCTCACCGGCGCCACCGGTGGATGCAGGAACCGGCGCGCAGGCAGCCAACGCCGCCATGCTGGCCATCCCGCCCATGACTTTCAGCGCCTGTCGGCGCGAAAGTGACCGATTTAACGGATTTGATGCTTGTGACATAGCTTCCTCCAATGGTTGAGCTTCAGAAACAAAACAGCAATGGAATTGTCGGCGATTGGTGTATCGCGGGAGCAACAAGAGATCCAATACGCAAAGCAGTAGAGTAAGCAGATGGGAAGTATCGGTATGCAACAAGCGCCTGGCCCATCATGCCTTGGCCACCAAGAACCGGCCCGGACAACGGTTGCGGGCCGAACCAATACGTGGTTCAGCGCCGTTCGTCGCAGCGTGTTTCGGATCGCCTCGAAGGAAGCGGCCGGCCAAATGCAAATGGGAAATCGTTGGCGTTATTGTCAAGACTGAGTAGCGGCGCTATTGTAGCGCAACAAGAGAACATCGTCAATTGATCAACCCCGCGAATCGAACATTGATGAAGGGTGATCCCGGCGAGGGTAACAGTTCGGACTCGCGCCAATGAGCAATCCAATCGAACGATCCTCCACCCCTTGTCGTTGCTGCGGTTTTCAAACAGAGTGGAATATAGGATATAGTGTGATAATGTATTCGGATGCCAGTAGATTTACAGAAAAGAGGGACATGCGATGAAAATGCGGGCCGCAGTCGTTCGCGAGATCAACCAACTGACCATCGAGGAAGTTACCCTCGACCCGCCCAAAGCGCACGAGGTGCTCGTCCGCATCCGCGCCGCGGGCGTCTGTCATTCGGACTTGCACACCTATCGCGGCGAATTGCGCGCCATGCCGCCGCTGGTGCTCGGCCACGAAGGCGCCGGCGTGGTGGAGGCTGTGGGTTCAGCGGTGAGCAAGGTGAAGCCGGGCGACCATATTCTGGTCAACTGGGTGCCCTCTTGCAACCAGTGCCCGACCTGTCTGCGCGGCCAGCCCAACCTCTGTGAACGGCTGCCCAGCACGAGCCTGGCCGCGCTGCTGCCCGACGGCACGACCCGCCTCAAAACGCTCGATGGCGTCACGCTCAAGCACTATCTCAGCGCAGCCACCATGGCCGAATATGCCGTCATCGACGAGGCCAGCGCCATCCCCATCCCGGCGGATGTGCCGTTCGAAGTGGGTGCGCTGATTGGCTGCGCCGTGGTCACCGGCGCCGGCGCCGTGATCAACACGGCGGGCGCGCAACCCGGATCCTCCGCGGCGGTGATCGGCTGTGGCGGCGTGGGGCTGAGCGCCATCATCGGCTGTGTGCTCGCCGGCTGCAACCCCATCATCGCCGTGGATGTCTTCGACAGCAAGCTCGACTTTGCCCGCAAGCTGGGCGCCACCCACACGGTCAACGCCCGCGAAGTGGACGCCATCGAGGCCATGCGCCAACTCACCCGCCTGGGGCCGGACTATGTCTTCGACAGCGTAGGCGCGGCGGCCACCATCAGCCAGGCGCTCAAGGCCGTCCGCCCCGGCGGCGCGGCCACGGTCATGGGCATGCACTCGCTGAAGACAGATGTGCCCATCCCCGCCGGGCCGCTGATCGCACAGAACAAACGGTTGCTCGGCTCCTTCTTTGGCTCGGCCAAGCCCCATTTCGACTTGCCGCGCCTGATTGACCTCTATCGCGCCGGTCGCCTGCCGGTGGATGACCTGGTGACCAAACGTTACCCGCTCGATGAAATCCACCAGGCTTTCCACGACATGGAGGCGGGCCACGTGGCGCGCGGAGTGATTGTCTTCCCCGGCTGAATTGACCTCGCATGATCGCCGTAAACCGGTAGTGGCGACTTGAGTTGCTCAGGTGTGAGAACGACTCAAGTCGCCACTACGAATCTCATAACCCCAATAGAAAGAAGAGAATCCCAGCAACCTGTAAGCATTTTGCAATGTTTCATTGCCCTTTGCCGTGATATACTCACCTCAAAACCGCTACCATACGTCCCGTCTTGTTAGGCAACCACATCGTTCTCTCCATCCCTCCCCGCTGCCTTTCACCAAACGAATCAGTGCTTCATGAACCCATGCGCGTTGCATGGGGCTTGGTGTTGCTGCGCCTTTGCCAGGTAAGCGCCACGAGCATTGATCAGTGCTTGGCCCAAATTGGATGCCGAAATGGCCATCACCTATGAACCATTACTTATGAAACTGTACGGATGATAGACGTACCTAAGGAAGGTAGACATGAAAACTGAACGCCCTCGAACCACAAGCATCCTCAAGTGGAGAACGCCATTTCTGGCGCTATCAAGCGTGTTGCTCTTAACCTTTGTCCTAATAGAGACAGCGCTGGCGAGCATCGCATTCCAGCCACCGCCAGTTACTGGCCACAACGGAACCGGCCCTTCGAACAGCAGCCGTCTGGAACTCACGGCGCCAGCGGTAAGCGCGGATGATCTTTTGATTGCGCACGTCACACTTGCAAGCGATCTCAGTTCAACCACTGTCATCTGCACCCCATCAGGGTGGACATCGCTTGTCAGACATGACTACGCCAGCAGAAAGATCATCCATGAGATCTTTTATCGGGTAGCCCCATCAAACCAGTCCAGCACAACATATCAGTGGCAATTCAAGACCAATGGTAGCTCCTGCGGAACCGGCTCGAATTCGTTGACCGGCAAAGGCGCCACCGGTGCGATCTTGCGTTATACCGGCGTTGACCCGGATACCCCGATTGATGTCTACTCAACCAGTGTTGCTAGCGGGTCGAGCACCACTGCCACTGCACCATCAGTCACCACAACCACAGATGGAGCGCAGATTATCCGCTTTTATAGCGCTTTCAAGAATCTTGACTTTACCACCGCTTCCAGCATCTATTCAACCGGCAGCACAAATAATTCGACTCAACGGAGTATCGGTGCATACCAGTCTACCCAGTCATCTGCCGGAGCGACAGGGACATTCGGCGCAAGTCTCTCATCCAGTGCAGAGTGGCTCGCGACAACAGTTGCCCTCCGCCCAGCGGTGGTAGACACGACTGCGCCGACGCTCAACCTGCCGGCGAACATGACGGTTGAGGCCACCGGTTCCACCGGCGCCACGGTCAACTTCTCCGTCACCGCCACCGACGACATCGACCCTAACCCCACAGTGCTCTGTGCGCCGGCGTCGGGTTCGACCTTCCCGCTGGGTGCGACTCCGGTGAACTGTTCGGCCACCGATGCGTCGGGCAACACGGCCAACGGCTCGTTCACGGTCACGGTGGAGGACACGACTGCGCCGACGCTCAACCTGCCGGCGAACATGACGGAGGAGGCGACCGGCTCCACCGGTGCGGTGGCCAGCTTCAGCGCCACGGCCAGCGACCTGGTGG
>JAHDWG010000072.1:0-12684 GCA_023384495.1 Caldilineaceae bacterium | reverse complement strand
CGGTGCGGTGGCCAGCTTCAGCGCCACGGCCAGCGACCTGGTGGATGGCAGCGTGCCGGTGCTCTGTGCGCCGGCGTCGGGTTCGACCTTTGCGCTGGGTGCGACCACGGTGAACTGCTCGGCCAGCGATGCCGCCGGCAACACGGCCAACGGCTCGTTCACGGTCACGGTGGTGGACACGACTGCGCCTGAGACGTTTATCGACAGCGGGCCAGCCAGCCCCACCAGCAGCACAGTTGGCAACTTTGAGTTCAGCGGAACTGACTCCGGCTCCGGCCTGGCCAGCTTCGAGTGCAAGTTGGATGGGGGCGTGTTTGAGCCTTGCAGCAGCCCCGCGAGCTATAGCAGCCTTGGTGATGGTTCGCATACCCTCCTGGTGCGCGCTATCGACGCCGCCGGCAACGTAGACCTCACCCCTGCCAGCCACACCTGGGTTGTCGACACCACCGCGCCGAACACGTTCCTCGATAGCGCGCCGCCTGATCCCGACAACAACACGACGGCCAACTTCGAGTTCAGCGGAACTGACTCTGGCTCCGGCGTGGTCAGCTTCGAGTGCAAGTTGGATGGGGATGCCTTTGCCCCTTGTAGCAGCCCCGCGAGCTACACCAGCCTGGGCGAGGGTCCACACACCTTCCAGGTGCGCGCCATCGACGCCGCCGGCAATGTGGACCCCACGCCGGCCACCTATACCTGGGTTGTTGACATCACCCCGCCTGAGACGTTCGTCGATAGCGGGCCGCCTGACCCCGACAACAGCACGACGGCCAATTTCGTGTTCAGCGGAACTGACTCCGGCTCCGGCGTGGCCAGCTTCGAGTGCAAGTTGGATGCAGGCGCCTTTGCCCCCTGCACGAGCGGACAGCCCTTCCCCGGGCTGGGAGACGGTTCGCACACCTTCCAAGTGCGCGCCATCGACGCCGCCGGCAACGTGGACCCCACCCCCGCCACCCACACGTGGACCATCGATCTGAGCACGCCGAACACGATCCTTGATGGCGCGCCGCCCGCCGTCACCATCCTCACATCGGGCCAGTTTGAGTTCTCTGGAGAGAATGGCGCGGTGCGCTTTGAGTGCTCGCTGGATGGCGCGGGCTTTGCAGCCTGCACCAGCCCGCATCCCTTCGGCCCCCTTGCAGAAGGCGGCCATACCTTTGTGGTGGTCGCCTACAATGCGCTCGACGTTGCCGACCCGACGCCGCCCACCCACGCGTGGACCATCGATCTGACCGCGCCGGACACCACCATCGTCAGCGCACCCGACGCATTGACCGCTTCGAGCAGCGCCCCCTTCAGTTTCTCGTCCAACGAGGCGGGCGTCACCTATGCGTGTGATCTGGATGGCGGTGGCTTTGCGCCCTGCGCCAACCCGGTGACCTTCACCGGCCTGGCCGACGGCGCCCACACCCTGCTCGTGCGGGCGACCGATGCCGCCGGCAATGTCGATGCGTCGCCGGCCAGCCATGCGTGGACCATCGACAGCACACCGCCCACCACCACACTCGCCAGCACACCGCCCAACCCCAGCAACAGCCGGGACGCCGCATTCACCTTCTCCGGCGCCGATGACGGTGGCTCCGGGGTGACGGGCTTCCAGTGCAGCCTGGATGGGTCCGGCTTTACGCCCTGCGCCAGCGGGCAGGCCTACAGCGGTCTCGCTGACGGCGCCCACATCTTCCGCGTGCGCGCGGTCGATGCCGCCGGCAATGTGGACCCCACCCCCGCCGAGTATGGCTGGACGATTGACGCCACCCCGCCCAATACGGCCATTACGAGCGAGCCGCCTCCGCTCACCAATAGCCTGGTCGCGCTCTTTGCCTTTAGCGGCAATGACAATGTAACGCCCGCGGCCGGTCTCGATTTCGAGTGCCAGTTGGATGGGGGCGCCTTTACGGCGTGCGCAAGCCCCCAGGAATACACAGACCTGGCCGATGGCGAACATACCTTCCGCGTACGCGCCATCGATGCCCTGGGCAATGTCGACGCATCGCCCGCTGAATATACCTGGACGGTGGACGCCACCCCGCCCGACACGACCATCACCACCGCGCCGGCAACCGAGAGCGATAGCCCAGACGCCAGCTTCAGCTTCACCGGCGCCGACAACCTGACCGCAGCCGGCAGCCTCACATTCGAATGCAAGCTGGATGATGAGGACTTTGCCCCTTGCGTCAGTCCGCAAGCGTACAATGGCCTGGCCGACGGCGAACACACCTTCCAGGTGCGCGCCATCGACGCCGCCGGCAACGCAGACCCGACGCCGGCCAGCCACACCTGGAAGGTGGACACCTCATCCACCACGCCGAACGTGCTGGTCACGCCGACAACGGTAAATGTGGCCGAGGGCGGCGCAACGGCCACCTATCAAGTTGTGCTCACACTCCAGCCTACCGCCAATGTCACGATCCAGATTGCCACTGATGGGCAGACCACCGTCAGCCCCACATCGCTGACCTTTACGCCGGCCAACTGGGAGACGGCGCAAACGGTCACCGTGACCGCGGTCGATGATGGCGTCGCCGAGGGCGTTCACACGAGCGCCATCAGCCATAGTGCGGAAAGCCTTGACGCGGGCTACGATGGCATCGCCATCGCCACCGTAACGGCGACGATCGCCGACAATGATGCGCCGGCGGTGATGGGGCTGCCCACCACGCTCAACATCAGCGAGCCGAACATTACAGGCGCGTTCCGGATCACGCTGGCCACGCCCCCGCAGGCGCCGGTGACGGTCAACCTCTCTACCAGCAACCCTGGGCAGTGCACCGTGCCGGTCAATGTGACGCTCAATGGCGGCAACTGGCAGACGGGCGTCTCGGTGACGGTGACGCCTGTCAACAACAGCCTGGACGAGGGTACACAGACGTGCACCGTGCAGGGGGTGGCCAGCAGCGCCGACGCCGCGTACAATGGTCTGTTGCTCAATCCGATCACGGTTACCGTGGCCGATGACGATGTGGCCGCGCTGACAGTCGTGAAGACGGCCAGTGTACAGTTTGCCACCGTAGGCGACACAGTCGTCTATCAGGTGCGGGTGACCAACAGCGGCTCGGTGGCGCTCAACACGTTGACCGCGGTCGACAGCAGACTGGGCGCGCTGACGCTGGACCGCACCAGCCTGTTGCCTGGCCAGGTGGCGGTGGCTACCCGCTCGTATGTCGTGCAGGCGAGTGACCTGCCCGGCCCGCTGCAGAGCAGTGTGGCGGTGGCCGCAATGAGCGCAGGCGGCAACCGGGTCACCGGCAACGCCAGCAACACGGTCAATCTGGCGCCGCCGGGGCTGAGCCTGAGCAAGACGGTGGGCATCTCCGGCATCCAGCCTGAGTGCACCGATCGCGACACGATGCAGGTTCCGGTCAACACCGAAGTGGTCTACTGCTATACTGTGCGCAACAACGGCAACACTACCTTCCGCACACACACACTGGTGGATAGCCACCTGGGCGCGCTGCTCGACAACGAACCGCACGTGCTTGCGCCGGGGGAGGCGTACTCGTACACGACCAGGGTGCGGGTCGCAGTGAGTGTCACAAACACCGCGACCTGGACGGTCCGTTCGGGTGCGACGGCGCAGGCAAGCGCGGCCAACGACCCGGCGCAGGATATTGTGGCGACGCTGGGCGCCGCGGCGACGGTGGTCATCTCGTCGGACACTGATGACCAGGATGGCGACGGCATTCCCGACAACGTCGAGGGCGCTGACGATGTGGATGGCGACAACATCCCCAACTTCCTTGACCTGGATTCAGACGGCGATGGGATTCCAGACAGTGAGGAGGCCGGCCCGGACCCCACCAACCCCGTTGACAGCAACGGCAATGGCGTCCCTGATTATCTGGACCCCACCACTGTCGGGGGTGATGGCAGAGTCTTTATCTTCCTGCCGGTGATCGCGCGCTAGCGCATCGTTGACAAAGCGGTTGGTCAACCCCCAACGGGTTTGTCTAAATCGTGTCAGGCGTATTTCTGCTGACGCAACTGTAAAACCACGCGAGGCCCTCTGGGAAGTCCCAGAGGGGCTCGTATTGGGGGGGGGGCAGCTTGTTCGGGCAGGGCAGGCGTCGTTGCGGTTTGGCAATTCCAACGGTTGTCGGTAAGATAGGGGCGTCAACGATTGAAACCTCAATCTCTTTGAAGGGAAGGCCCATGCATCCGCTTTCTGAATTGAACGTGCCCACCGGCGCGGTCGCTATCCACTGGTTTGAGCAGAGTTGCTACGCCATCAAGGATGAGCATGGCACCATTGTGCAGATCGATCCCTACTTCCCTCGCGAGCGCCCAGCGGATCGTTTCATTTACCCCGACCCGCCGCTCGATGAGTCCACGTTGCCCACTGATTTTGTGCTGCTGACCCACAACCACCGCGACCATACCGGGCCCGAATCCATCGAACGGATTCGCCAGCGTTCCCCCAAGCTGAAGGTTGTCGGCCCCCACGAGAGCATCGCCAATGTGCTTGAAAATACGGGCGTCAATGTAGCGTACACCACCACCATCCGCGCTGGGATGGGGGTAGACCTGCGCTCTATGTACGCCTACGCCGTCTACGCCAAGCCGCCCCAAGGGGACCCACAGGCCGGCATCCAGCCGCCCGACGTGACACATCTGGGCTATGTGCTCAAGGTCGGCGGACACACGCTCTATTTTTCGGGTGACCCCATCAACAATTTCGCCGATCATGACGATCTTGTCGACGCGGTGGCTGCCTTCAAACCCGATCTGGGCTTTCTGACCACCCATCCCACGGAAGGGGAATTTCCCTTCTTCGACGGCTCGGTGAAGATGGCCACGCGCATTGGGCTGCGCCATGTCTTTCCGTCCCACCGCGAGTGCTTTGTCAAGCGCAACTACGACCCGCACGCCTGGGCTGCGCTCTTCTCGGCCGACGGCCCCACGCCCATCATCATCCCCCGCAACGCTCATTTCATATACGACGATGCGTCGAACGGGTAGGGGTTGCGCCCGCCGGCTGCGGAGGCTGTCTCGGCTGCCTGTGCAACGCGATACCGGCTAGAAGGATGGTGAGCAGCCCGCCCAGCCCAGTCAACCAAAGCCCTCGCCGCCAGCTCGTAGGCCGGTATTCGAAGCGAACCAAGTGCTCGCCCGCCGGGACAGCGACGCCCCGAAAGAGATAATTGGTGGGGTAGATGGGCGCTTCTACCTCATCCACCATCGCGGCCCAGCCGGGATAATCGGTGTCGCTCAGCACCAGCAGCGCCGGTTGCGCCGAACGCACGCTGATCTCGACCCGCTCGGGCGTGTAGGCGACGATCTCGACGCTGTCGGCGGGCGCAGGCGCACTGCGAAATGATTCGACGCCCTCGACCACCGCCATCTCACCCGGCGCGATCGCGCCCTCATGCAACAGCGCCAATGCTTCTTGCGCCGTGTCGACGCCTACAACCTCGTGAACCAGATATGCGCGCGGCAGAAGCTCCAAGTTCTCGTAGATCTTCACATCCCCGCTGTGCGTCAGACGAAAACGTCCTCGGTCGCTGGGCAAAAGCGGCGTAAACATCCCCGTTCGTTCATCGATGAGCGTCATGGCCTGCACCACGACATCGACCGCCGTGGAGAGCCGCTGCACTTCGATCGCTCTGGACGCAACCGGCGTGGGCAGTGCAAACGTCGCCAGATACTCCTGCCGGCCCCCCTCCATGTCGCGATAGGCGATGGTTGCGCCACTCTTTTGGGCCATGGAACTGTCCAGCGCGCCATCGGCAAGGTGTGCGCCAGGCTCACCGCCGGCAACGAGCGGAAACTCGACCGGACCCTCAGGCCCGTCCACCATCACTGCGGCCACGACTGCGTTTTGCGCGGCAAGGTCGGCCACCACATCCGCCCCGCCCTCCACATAACCGATCAGGCCAATGTGGGTGGCGGCAAAAGGTTGCGGCGCTTCGATGGTCACCTGTTCGGCGTCGTTGTGGAGTCGTGCGCCAATCTGCCGGTCGTAGAATACATCGTGGAACCAGAGGTCGCGCACCTTGTCGGTCACCAGGTATTGCACGTTGAGCAGGTTGAGCAGCGAGGTGGGCGGAACCGTGCGCAACTGTTCGCGCAGCCGGCCATCGGGCACCAGTTCGTCGCGGCTGATAAAGAGCGTGAGAAACTCGTTGTAGCGCTGGAGCGGCAACACGCCGCCATCAAATCCATCCACTGCCGGGATGCGCCAGAATAGCGGCAGGTTGGGAACCACCAACTCTTGCACCTTGAGGGCAATGACAAAATCGGCAAAGGTCTGCGGGCTTAGCTGGGGCCGTTCCTCAAGCAGGATGCGCCGCCAGTCGGCCATGTCGCCGGGGTCGTATGTGATCGTGCTCATACCCAGAAAGCGGCCGGCGCCGCCAGACCCCACCGCTGCCCGCGCCGGGTCGGTGAGCAGGTGCGCCGGCGCGGTGCGCGTCTCGTAGACGGCCTGGGGCGCAGTCGGTTGGGTATGGGGCAACGCACGCGCCGCAAGCAAAAGGTCAGCAGCGACAAGGGCGAGGAGAATCGGCAAGAGTCCTCTGAACCCGTTGAAGCCTCTTTGCGTAACCCACCCCGTCCCTACTCCCGCCAACACCGCCATGCCGAGGGTGTAGAGCATCATCCAGCGCGCCGGGGTGCGAAAGAGGTCAAACCCGGGGACGATCACATAAAGCAGATAATAGAGAGGGTTCCACCGGCCCAGGGCCAGCAGCAGCCCAAGCCCGGCAAAGAGCAACCCAACCGTGCGCGGCGCCCCGCTTCCTTTCCACGCGCCCACCCCGGCCAGCGCCAGCCCAATCAACCCCACGTAGGCGATGAACTCGGTATAGGCCGGCGTATCGAAGACCGCCTCCATGGGCCAAAGGCCGTAGCTGGGCAAGAGGGTCCAGGGCAGATGGAGCGGCTTGAGGCTGAAGCTGGTGGCCTCGGCAAAGCTCAGCCCGCCGCTGCGCAGCCCCAGCCCGCTCAATTCCAGCGTGGGCAGCAACTGCGCGCCGCTGAGCAACACGCCCAACAAAGCGCCAGCGGCGAAGATGAAGAGAGGCTGTACAACCGCAAGCTGGGCGCGCAATGGAGCGATTGACAACCCAAAACCGGAGTTCCAAAATCGCCTTGCCGTCTGCCACAGCACCCAAACCCCCAGGCCAAACAGGCTGATATAGGCCATCTGCGTATGGCCGGCCAGCAACATCAACCCCACCAGCAGCCCCAACAGCACAACCCGCCCAGCCCACGGCGCCAGGCGCATCCGCGGCGTTCGCTCCGCTCTCCCCGGCAAATCGGATCTCCAAGAGCCGAAATCCAAAATGATGAGGCCCCACGGCAGCCAGGCCGCCACATTCATCTGGTTGATGTGCCCCATTAGCCCACCGTAGAAGCCGCTGCCAGCCAGGATCAGCCCCGTGGCCGCCCCGGCCCAGACACCCATGCCCCACCGGCGCATGAGCCAGTAGCCGCCCATGCCCAGCAGCCAGGTGTGGAGGGCGGCGCTCCAATAGATCTGTTGGGTGATGGGCAGCCAACTCAGCGGCCAGTGCAGCGGGTAGAGCACGGCTGCCTGGGGGTTGGCCAAGAAGGGCGCGCCGAGAAAGAGATAGGGGTTCCACAAGGGGATGCGACCCGCACGCAGCGCCTCAGCGGCAAAGTCTCGGTAGGGGTAAAAATAGAGCAGAATATCGCCGCTCGCCAGAACCCGATTGGTGAAAAGCAGTGGATAGTAGAGGAGGAGCACAAACACGGCCAGCGTTATCCCCACCACGAGATGGCCGGCCACGCGGCCTTGGGCCACATGGGACGCGCTCATGGCGTTGACCCCATGCGTGGCTGGGTCATGGGGGCCTGACCGGTCTTCGCCAGCGGCAGAAAGGGCGCGCCGCTCGAACAGACGCACCAATCGCAAATAGGCTGTGCCGGTTGTGTGATTTCAAAGACCGTAAAGCGCCCAAAGCGACCCACTTCGCTGAGCGCCAGCCCGCGCGCATCGAGTCGCCAGTCGAGATCACGCACGGGCGCCCACTCCGGCTGGATCAGCCATTTGCGCCGGTGTGGAACCTTGCTGGCGTTGTCGGCCAGATAGAGGGCGTGAGGAAACCAGCGCAGCTCATAGTCGCCGCGCCCGATGGCTTGATGGAGGTAGAACTGGGCATGCCAGCCCAATGTACGGTGATAGAGCACAGCGCTGTCTGTCGGGCGTTGTTGCAGCCAGGCAAACGCTTCGGTCAGTCCCCGATAATCGCCGTGATCGCCGCCGATGGGCAGGCCACCCTGCGCTGCCGTGGCCGCCGGGGGCAACAGCAGCAGCGCCGCCACCAGCAACCAAATGCCGAATTGGGGGGCGGCGCCGCCGGCGAGCCAGCCCGCCGCCAGCCAGCCAGCGCCCAGCGCAACCATGGGCGCCAGCGGCAGCAGATAGCGATCCCACACTTGCACCGTGGTGATGACATGGACGGCGAAGAAGGCCGCAGCCCAGAGCGCGAGCAGAAGCACATGAGATCGGATGGTTGGGGAATGGAGAGAGCGATGCTCTGCCGGTGACCCGCCAAGGGCAACCAGTTGGAACAGCGAGGCCGCCACACCCACCAGCAGCGCAAGCCAGAGCGGCCAACTTGCAGTGAGATGCCAGGCTAGTTCCGTCCACGATTGCAAACGCTCCATCCATGCGTCGGGCGGCAACAGGGCCAATGCGCCATAGTTGCGAACACCGAGATCCCACGGTGAGGGGGCAACCTGCCAGCGTAGGCTGTCCCAATAGACAATGGGGGCTGTCACAAAGAGTAGCCCGACGCCGAAGCGCCCCAGCGCGCCGAAGCGCGCCACCCGGCCCGCACTGGTGGGGGCGATGCTCTGCGCAAAGAGGGTGGCGACAATCAAAGGGGCATAAAACAGCCCCTGTTGCTTGGTCATGATGGCGACGCCCAGCCAGACACCGGCCCAGAGGCCGCGGCGGTTGCCCGCACTCCAGAGTGCACACGCACCGGCAAACACAAGCAGCGGGTCAGTAAAGGCTGTCGGCGCAAAGCTGATGGCGAACGGGTTCAGAGCCATGGCGACCGCGGCGGCCAACGCCGCGCGCCGTCCCCACAGCCTACGCGCGATGACGGCGACCAGCGGGATCGTCAGCACACTGACAAGAATGTTGGGTATCCGAGCCGCCGCCTGGCTTGCGCCGAACATCTCAAAGGCGCCGGCCAGCAACCAGAGGAAGAGCGGGGGTTTGTCGGGCCAGACACGCAGGAAGAGCGGGTCTTCGCGCAGGGCGTGGAGCGCCCAAACGCTGTAGATGGCCTCGTCCTCGCGAAACGGGAAGCGATCTAGCAGCGGCAGACGAAGGGCAAACCCGAGCAGGATGAGGCCGGCCAGCGCCACGCGTTCGGTCGATGCGAAGGAAATCATGCGAACCGATGGGCGGGCAATGCGCATAGTCGGCGCAGGGGCGACGTGCATAGGTTGGCCGCGCTCAATCCACAAAGCGATACTTAGTCAGCGTCCAGATCGCGCTAAAGCCATCGCGCCAGCTCAACTTCTTGCCTTCGTGAAAAGCGCGGCCGTTGTAGCTGATGGGCACCTCAAAAATACTGTAGCCGCGCTTCAGGATTTTGGCCGTCAATTCCGGTTCGATCTCAAAACGCCGGCTGTGGAGTGGCATCCCCTGGATCACATCACGACGGAAACACTTGTAACAGGTCTCCATATCGCTGAGCGCCGTGCCAAAGAGCAGATTGGTGAGGAGCGTCACCCCTTTGTTGCCTAGCGTGTGGGTCAGGCTCATGGCCGAGCGCGGCCCTCCCATAAAGCGGCTGCCATAGACCACAGGCGAACGCCCTTCGAGCAGCGACTCCAGCAGTTTGACATAGTCGCGCGGGTCGTATTCCAGGTCCGCGTCTTGGATGATCAGGATGTCGCCGGTTGCGTTTTGAAAGCCTGTACGCAGCGCAGCGCCCTTGCCGCCATTCTGTTCGTGATAGATCACACGCATGTCGGGCGCATTGGCGGCCCGCCAGCGGTCGAGAATCTCGCGCGTGCCATCGGTGGAGCCATCGTCGACGATCACGATTTCGCGCGCCAAGGTCAGCGGGCCATTGAGCAACGGATTGCCGCCATCGGCGTTCACGGTCAGATCCACCGCGCGCACGCGGCAGACAATCTCTTCCAGGGTGGCCCGCTCGTTGTAGACGGGCATGATGATCGATAGTTTCACAACGTCACTGTTTGGTTTACTGTTCGTGCGCCTGGTGCGCGAGGATGATCGCCTCAGCCACGGCGCGCATGGGCTTGCGATTGTTCATGCTCATCTTTTGGATTTTGCGGAACGCTTCTGTCTCCGAAAGCCCTTGCGTGTCCATCAAAATCCCTTTGGCGCGTTCGACCGCCTTACGGGTTTCCAGCGCCTCCTGCATGTTGCCCACCTCGCGCTCCATCACACGGAACTCGCTAAAGCGAGCCAGCGCGATTTCGATGGCCGGCGCCAGATCGTTCTCGCGAAAGGGTTTGACGAGATAGCCAGCCACACCAGCCTGACTAGCCCGCTGAATCAATTCCTGCTGGCTATAGGCGCTCAATAGCAGCACGGGGGCCAGCCGTTCTTGGGTCAAGATTTGGGCCGCCTCGATGCCATCCATATCGGGCATCTTGATATCCATGATGACAATATCGGGGCGTAGTTCACGGGCCAGGTTGACTGCGCTGCGCCCATCGCCCGCCTCGCTAATTACCAGATACCCAAGATTGGTCAGCATCTCACGCAGATCCATGCGGATCAGCGATTCATCATCAGCGACAATGACACGTGTACGTTCCACACCACGCTCTCCTTCACAGGCCACCATCATTTGCCCGGCGTCAACTGCCCGTTTACAATCACCCGTTCATCATTCGCAGGTTATGCTATGTTTTGCATCTTCGGTTAAGCAGAAACCACTGAGCATAAACCACTTACCATTGCGTAGGCGCTTAGTCTACCCCCAACGGGCGCTTTGGAAAAGTTACAACCGCGCGTGTTCCAACATTGCCAGCGACGGCGTTGTCATTTGTATTCACTATGGGGGCATCGATCGCCGTGGCTGCTGCGGTGAGAGCCTGCGATGTGAGCCGGATGGTTCCCTTGAGGTCGTCGGTGGCCAACGTGCGTACGATCTGCAAACCCAAGCTGCCATGAAGCAGCGGGTTGAAGCCGGGCGGCAGGCCCAACCCATCATCGGCGACTGTCAATTCAATCGCGTCGCCCAGATCATTCAAGATGATATCGACTCGCCCACACGAACGGCTCCCCACGCCATGCTCGACGGCATTGAGCACCAGTTCATTGACCATCAACGCGGCGGGGGTTGCCTGGTTTGCGGGCAGCCGCAGATTGGGGCCCTGCACCTGGATGTGGACCTCGCGGTCGGGCTGGCTGGCGATGTCCATCACCTGGCTGGCAATCCGCTGGCAGACATCGCGCAGGTTGATGGCGCGGTGCTCGTCGTGGCTCATAAATTCGTGGATTACGGCCATGCTGAGCACCCGGTTGACCGCATCGAGCAGGGGCCGGCGTATCTCTTCGTTGGTTGCTCGCCGCGCCTGCATGCGCAAGATGGCGGCAATGTTCTGCAGATTATTTTTGACCCGATGATGCACCTCTTGAATGATCGCTGATTTGACATTCAGTTCACGCTGCTTCTGCACCGCCTCGGTGGCGTTATGCACCATCACCAGCACGACATGCACGGCGCCGCTCTGGGGGGCGCGCGGCGCACCGTACCAGGGTCGGGCCAGCCAGCGATGCAGCCAGTTGGCGGTCGGCGCCCGAATGGGGACCGCCTTGCGCACCCAAACACGCCCGTCGGGCGATTCGGCGCGCGCCTCGATGCAACGCCCGTTGGCAAACGCCCGTTCGACCAGTCGCGCATCCTCCGCTTCGAGAATCGAGACTTGCTCGCCAACCGCATCGATCACCACGCCAGTGGTGCGGAAGAGGTTGGAGGCAATGCCGCTCATATAACTGATGGTGCGGTGGTGGTTGACCAGATAAACCCCATCGTATTGGCCAAACCGGCTGAGCTGGTCGGCGTCTTCCAGCACGCCGCGCACGCTCATCTCTTGTAGCCAGACCACGGCGCGCCGGAAGTCGCGGTTGCGTCGTTTTTGGCGCTCATGGGCGATCATGCTTGTCTCCACCACCATGGCGGCAATCACGCGCCCGCTATCGTCATTGCCCCTTCGGTGGGGGCTGTCGGCGCCCTCATGATGAATGGGAAATACATCTTGAAATACGGGGGCGCCATGCCGGATGATCTCGCGTTGGCGGCGGCCCCCGCTCCCGCTGGTCAGCGCGCGAAAGATCAAAGGCTGCTCCATCGGCGAAAAGGTGCGTCCGGTCTGCTCTTCCGGGTAGAGCGAAGGGGTCGAAACCGGCATCACATGCAACGCAACCAATGCCCGGTCTGGCGCCAATAAGCAACAGACCAATACATCCGCGCGACTGATGTCGGCGGTCAGGGGCGCGCCGCATGCAATTCGCTTGAGGTATGCAACATCGTCGGGGGTCAACCCCGCACAATGGTGGAACTGTTTGTCCATAGAATCCACACCGGCCGCTACAGAAGAGCCACCACAACAAAACGGTGATATGTCGCTCTGACACATCGCGACATATCACCGCAGTGAGGCATATAGGGAAGCGTCAGCCCACCCATGGGCCATTCTCACCTCTGTTCATACGGGATATCTGTCGTT
>JAHDWG010000661.1 GCA_023384495.1 Caldilineaceae bacterium | reverse complement strand
GCCAGACAGTCGGCGACGGTGGTTCCCTGGCTGAGGGCCGTGTAGGTCGCAGTCTGGACTGTCGGGCCGTCGGCCAGCGGGTCGCTGTGGGGGATACCGATCTCGAAGAGGTCGGCGCCAGTTTCGGCCAGGGCGGTGATCATCTCCAGCGTCGCTGCCCGGCTGGGGTAGCCCATCGCGTGGTAGGGCATAAAGGCGGCGCGGTGTTGGCGTTTGGCGGTGTCGAAAACGGTTTTGATGCGTTCGATGCCGGTCATTGGAACTCCTTGAATTGTGAATTGTGAACTGAGAATTGTGAATTGTTATGTGGTTCGTCGATTCTGGTTGTTGTTTCTGGCGGTGCGGATGCTGGTGCTGATGATTTTTGCCAGTTCGTCGGCTTCTTGAATAATTGCGGTAAGGAGCTCAGCCGGCAACATTTCACTCCGTTGAATGACCAGCAGCCATATTTTTGATTCATTGATCTCCTTCAGACAGATGCCGAGCTTGTGAATAAAATCTCGGGTGCTTTCGGCGCCTCTCGCTTCGGCATAGTGTGGCGCCGGTGCGGCGCCACTCCTGCTCAGTTGCCCTCGTACATGTCTTGCCTCCGGTGTCTCTGGCAGGCTTCCGCAAACCTTGATGATCCGCACAGCAAAGTTGATGAGCCGATCCTCAATATCATCTCCTTTGGCCACAGTCCCTCCTCTACCACAGCCCATTCACAATTCACAATTCTCAGTTCACAATTCATAATTAAAACTTCTCCATCACCGTCCCCAAATCCTTATCTCCCCGCCCGCTCAAATTCACGAGGATAATCTGATCCTTGGGCAGAGTAGGCGCCAGTTCCATGAGGTGTCCAATCGCGTGCGAACTCTCCAGCGCGGGGATGATCCCTTCCAATTCGCACAACAGCTTGAAGCCTTTGAGCGCCTGCTCATCGGTGCAATCGGTGTATTCGGTGCGGCCCAGGTCGCGCAGCCAGGCGTGCTCCGGGCCGATGCTGGCGTAGTCGAGCCCGGCGCTGATGCTGTGGGTGAGGGCGATCTGGCCGTCGTCATCCTGCAGAACATAACTCTTCGTTCCATGCAGCACGCCCAGCCGGCCCATCTTGGGATCGGCAAAACGGGCGGCGTGCTGGCCCGATCTGATCCCGTAGCCACCGGCCTCGACACCGATGAGACGGACGTTCTCGTATTCCAGAAACGAATGAAAAATACCAATGGCATTACTCCCACCACCAACACAAGCGACCACCACATCGGGCAGGCGCCCGGGACCATCCTCGCCGTCGCGTAGTTGATAGACCGCCTCGCAGCCAATGATGCTCTGGAAGTCGCGCACCATGACCGGGTAGGGGTGGGGGCCAAGCACACTGCCCAGCAGATAGTGGGTCGTCCGCACATTGGTCACCCAATCTCGGATCGCCTCGTTGATGGCATCTTTGAGCGTCTTGCTGCCGCTCTCTACGCCGCGCACTTCCGCGCCCAAGAGGCGCATCCGGAAGACATTGGGTTCCTGGCGCGCCATGTCTACCGTGCCCATGTAGACGATGCACTCCAGGCCGAGCAGCGCGCAGACAGTAGCTGTTGCCACGCCGTGTTGGCCGGCGCCAGTTTCGGCAACGATGCGCGTCTTGCCCATCTTGCGCTTCACCAGCAGCGCCTGGCCGAGTGCGTTGTTGATCTTGTGAGCGCCGGTGTGGGCTAGGTCCTCGCGTTTGAGGTAGATCTGCGCGCCCCCCAGGTGCTCGCTGAGGCGGCGGGCATAGGTGATGGGCGTGGGCCGGCCGACAAAGGTGCGCTGGTAGTAGGCCAGTTCCGCCATGAAGTCGCGGTCATTGCGCGCCTGGAGATAGGCTTCCTCCAGCTCGTCCAGCGCGGGCATGAGCGTTTCAGGAACAAACTTACCTCCATAGGGGCCAAAATGGCCCGCTTCGTCAGGGACGGACTGGTAGTTGACGCGCTCTCGTATGGGAGTAACTGTCGTCATTGGTGATTCCTTTTCGGTAGTGTTTCGATAAAAACAACGATTACTGCTCCATATATGGAGTTTGAGCACAGAGGGCGGTACAGAGTGTCGTCAGTTCGGGTAAACCGTCAATGCGCCAATTTGCCTGCGGACAGTCACCCCAATACGCATCGCGCATCCAAACGGTGCGCATACCAACCTGCTGGGCGCCCTCGATGTCGTTGACCGGGTGGTCGCCCACAAAGAGGGCGTGGCCAGCCTCAACGCCCAGCCGTTCCAGCGCCCGGCTGAAGATGCGAGCATCCGGCTTGCGCACCCCTTCGGTTTCCGAAATCAAGATCGCCTCAAAGAATGGCTCGATCGCTAGTGCCTGGATCACACCGCGCTGAGTCTGTTCCCAGCCATTGGTCACCAGGCCAAGCTTCAAGCCCAAAGCACACAGATTGGCGAGCATCTCCGCCAGGCCAGGGAAGCTGATGCACTCGTCATGATAGCGCGCATAGTAATCATCGCACAGCGTTTGGGTGAGTTGCGCAGACCAACCAAATTCCTCAGCTAGCTGCTGGTAGACCACTGCCTTTTTGACGTAGCCGCGCTCGTCCAGCGCTAGAAACCGTTCCACAAAATCGTCCAGCGGTGTCGTTTGCAA